>NZ_CP133777.1:1596428-1915713 GCF_034347385.1 Actimicrobium sp. CCC2.4
TCGGTCGGAGAGCCCGGCAAGGGCCCGAAAATCCATGCCCACATGCTTACGACCAATGGACGCAATTACGCAGTGGGACAGTCGCCTTCCGACGAAGACTCGTGCAAGAATTTTGTGCTGCAGGGAGTTGAGTCTGGGCAGGGTATTTTTCAGTTCGTTTCCACCAAGGCGCATCGCTTTGGCGAGGATTCAAAGGGCAAAACAATGGCGGTGATGCTTCAGGAGATGTTGGACAAAAATGAAAGCAATCCCATAGAACTCAACGGGCGTTATAGCCTGACCAGTATTTCGCAAAACCATGACGGTAGCGAGGATGGCAGGTCTTTTAGCTTGACGGTCACCGACAACGATTCTCCGACCCACTCACTGACCATCCCGCTAGTACAAGCGGGCTATAAGTTCACCAATAAATTGTTGGACGCACGTCAGATCGATCGCGCAAGCAAGCTGCTGGATATGCACCAAGCACCCCCATCGGCAAACGAGAACCCACTTGATCAGTGCGATCCGCTGATACTCAGCACCGCCGGCTATGGCCGTAATGCGGTCCTGATGACGTATCGGGAAATTTGCCGGCAAATAGCGGACGGCACGGTAAGAGACGAAGCTCAATTACGCAAAGCATTGAAGCCCACCATCGACGAGGGGCGCGAGATCCGTAGTTCGCATTTTGTGCATTCGGAGGCGCAGTTGTGGGAGTTGTACGGGGCGTTGGAAAAGAAGTTGGGGGACGTGTCGCCGCGCAGGGCGAGTCCCGTTAGTCCCGGAGCAAGTGCGGCAGCGCAGAGCTTGCGTTTAGATGTGGCGAGTACCTCGAGGCAAGGCGAGACGCCTCCACAGCCTAACGATGACGTTTTGCAAGGTCCCAGCATCCCTTCAGTCAAAGACGAAATAATTATTACTTAAAAAATATTGGAAGATTTATCGAAACCAGAAAAAATATTATCTATAGATAATATTTTGGAGTGTCGGGATAATCCAGAAATAATAAGAAATATTTCAGATAAATTTCATCGAACCCTAAAGGCGGGTAATCTCATATTAAATGGAAGTGTAGTCGTAAAATCCGCAGGTATTGAACCGTCGAATTATCCATGGATACTATCTTCGGCTGACGATAAGGCATTTTCAACCGCCATCCGTTCCATGAGTCTTTTTGGTAAGTCATTAGAGGCAAAAGCGTTATTTAATGTGTTGAAAGAAAATGTTAATTCGAATGACAAGGACATTAGGATAAATTCTTTCAGAGCAGCTCTTTTGAAGCCGGAATTACTATCCAAGCCTGGCGAAATGTACGAATCCTATTTGTTTCCTTGTAAAACACTGCCGGATTTAGCGATGTTCGAATTGAATTCAAATAAGGAAGCTTTATTCAAGCAACAAAATATACTGTATGCAGAACACCGAAGTCACGCGAACGCACCGCTAGCGGAACCGCCGCTGAAGGCGTTCTTTTCAAAGGCGGCGACGGTTGACTCATACCGCGATGGCAATCATCTGGAAAAGGAAATTGGCGACCCTGACCAATGCACGGTCAGCAGCGATCCAGCTTTTTATTTTGCATCGAAGAAAAGTCCCGAAGTTGGCGCGGCGTCAGCCTCGCAGCCTGTGCCCCGGAAACCGGTCTATGAAGTGCATGTTGACTTCGCGAATTCCTGCCTGGGTGGAAGCTGGAAGCGTGACGATAACTTCGCACAAGAGGAGATAGCGTTCATCGAGAATGTCGGATTGGGCGCGATTGCCAGCTACGCGCAAGAGGACGACATGACTGCACTTGCTCATCTGACCAATGACAATTTTTTTAAAAAAGAAAAGGAATTTCCAGCGCACTATTCTTACGGACGCAACTTCTTGACGAGGCGGCCTGACAACAATGCGCCCGCGTCTATTTTGATTGAAGGTGCCGAACGCGTAGCGAATTTTTTATCTTACGGCGGCAAAGCGGCACACCTTGATAAAGATAAATTATTAGGCGAAATCTATAAAAAAATAGACGACTGTCTGCAGACAAATTGGCTTGCGATTGCTGCGCCGAATTTTAGTTTCTATGTCGGCAGGAAAAAATTCAGGCCAGATTGGAAAAAAGCAGAAGAGGCGGACATTAATTCCGCGTTCATGGATATTTTTTCAACTGCGCATGCCGGCTTTGCAATGGCGAAAAATAATGCAGGTAATGAGCGGGAATTACGTATTCATACCGGCCAGTTTGGCTGTGGCGCATTCGCTAACAATCTGGCTATTTCGACGGCAGCACAAATGCTGGCAGCGAAAATAGTCGGGGTGGATGACATCGTCTTCCATGATTTTTCCGATGACCGCGCTAAGGACTTGCTCGGTAAGCTCGAACCTATCGTTTCAAGGCATGTTGTCAGTGCGCAGGCAAAGAACGCGACGGTACAAGTCTCGATCAACTCGATTCTGGCCGATCCGGAATTTCGCGGTCTAATCTAGTCCTGATCAGCCCAACCCAACCTAATCGTCGCCACCACCGGCGTGTGATCCGACGGCTGCTCCCACTTGCGCGGCACCTTGTCGATCACGCAGGACGTACAGGCCGCCGCCAGTTCCTTCGACAGCAGGATATGGTCGATCCGCATGCCGGCATTGCGGCGGAATCCCATCTGCCGGTAATCCCACCAGCTGAACAGTTTGTCGGCCTGCTCGAACAGCCGGAACGCATCGGTCAGTTCCAGCGCGATCATGCGCTGGAAGGCGGCGCGTTCCGGTTCCGACACCAGGATCTGCCCGACCCACGCAGCCGGATCGTGGACGTCACGGTCTTCCGGGGCGATGTTGTAATCGCCCAGCAACGCAAACTTCGGATGCGCCGCCATCTCCAGCGCCAGCCATTGCTGCAAGCCATCCAGCCAGCGTAATTTGTACTGATACTTGTCGGAATCCGGCGCTTGCCCGTTCGGGACATACGCGCAAATCACGCGCACGCCATCGATGGTCGCGGCGATCAGGCGCTGCTGCTCGTCGGCAAAATGCGGGTTGTTGCGCACCACGTCCGTCATCGGCTGCTTCGACAGGATGGCCACGCCGTTATAGGTTTTCTGGCCGCTGAACGCGACGTGATAACCGGCCGCCTCGATCTCGGCCTGCGGAAATTTTTCATCGATGGTCTTGGTCTCTTGCAGACAGAGCACATCAATCGGGTTGTCGGCCAGCCATTGCAGCACTTGCGGCAGGCGGACTTTGAGGGAGTTGACGTTCCACGTTGCTATTTTCATAAGTAATCCATCAGATTGATTTTAAATACGGGTATCTTTTTAGTTCTTTGCAGGCCCCGAAGTGGCCGCAAACGGCATCTCTTACAGCCCTTGGACAACGAGTCAAGTGAAGCCTGTGCTTCTGTCCTCGGTCCCATCAAGCCCGCTCATGAACTCTTTCCCTCGTTGAGGCCATAGGCCAGTGCGATTCGATCCAGAAAATCGGCGAGCGGCGCCCGGCCAAGTCCCAGGGTCTTGGGATCAATGGTGTTGTCGGTTACCGCGGCATCCAAAAATCTTCTCATGTCATCTGCGATTTTCGCTTCGAGAGGGATGCGCGTTGTGGGCGCGAGCAATTGCGAAAGTCGCAGGACATCGTTGGCATGCTTGCGGATGTTCTTGGCGTCTATCTGTTCGCCCTGTTCCCGGCGGGCGCTCAGGTCCAGCCAGGCGATGGCTTTCAACGGGATCAGGCGATCCTCGCCGACCCAAGGCAAACCATTGATCTCGCGCCGCCCGGCCAAGATGAACGCATAGTAGGCGTCGTCGAGCAGGATGGCCGACAGGCTGGAAACTGCTTCGTCGAAAGGGATAGGCGTGAGCTGCCCGTTCGCGACGGGTCGCAGGCTGTCGGGCGCACGAGAGAATAGTTCGACCATGACCGGAAAGCTGTTGTCGGCTGGCTTCTGAAAGCGGTAGAAAGCCGGTTTGCCCGTGTCGCTGGTTTGCCGGATCGTATAGCCACCGGCTTCGATGAACCGCCAAAAGGTTGCGCCGAATGCGGGCGTCAGCGCCTCGACATGCAACACGACATCCAGGTCCCTGGTGGCGCGGAAGTCCAGCCCCGCCTCTTCCATAGCCAAGGTGGCCGCCGTGCCGCCGATCAGGACGTACTGGTCCTGGTAGTCGGCGAACCATGCCCGGAAAACATCGAGCCCCTTCACCATGGCAATTGCTCCTTCAAGGCGTCCAGTGCGCTTTGGACACGTTCATCGGTGCTTTCCCGCAAGCTCAGCATCAGCGAGAGCGGGTCCACCGTGTCGCTGTCTGGTTGTAGCGTCGGGGTGTAGTTCCACAACTGCCATTGGCTGGCCCCGGGCATGGCTTCTGGCAGTTCGACGATGTCTGCCTTCAGTGCCTGCCATGCGGAGCGGCTCACGGCGAATACCTGCGATGCGGGTTCCGTGAGCATCGAGCGTTGCGCCAGTGCGCTCAGGCCAGCCAGGCGCACCGGTAATTCGGTCGGTGTCTGCGTGGATGTCCAGACGGTGCGCTGCACGGGATTGCGCAGCAGCGGGATTGCTCGCTCCCAAGTCTCGCGCGCAGGGTGCGTCATGTTCAGATACTGCGACCGGCCGGCCTTGTGGGCCTGTGCGAGTCCTGCCGCCACCAGCTCGCGTACCGCGCGCGAGAGCGTCATCGGCGTGTAGCCCAGGATGGTGGCGGTCTCTGCAGGGTGCCATTCTGTCTCCCAGCGGGGGCGCAGCAGAGCGGCGATCAACATGGCCTGGGCCGAAGGGCTGAGCGGAACGTCTGCCGGGCTGGGGCGCTGGCGGAAGTATTCGCGCAGGTCCAGGCCCAGGTCGGGCAGATAGAGCTGGTTGCCGGGAACAATGAACGGCACTTTTTGTGCGATCAAGCGTTTGCGTTCGTAGGAGGCGAGTGCCTCTGTCACATAGACCACCGGCTGTCCGGCGACCGACCGCAACTTGTCCAGCCGGTTCCGGATATCGGCAATGGACGGTTGGTCCGGATGTCGTTCCAGGGCCAGCAAAACCTGGTGGCCAAGGATGTCCAATTGCCAGAAGTCGAAGGCGTCCCGCAAAAAATAGGGCAGGTTCTCTAGGCCCGCCCACGGCTGGTGTTTCGACGTGGCGACGCCGAGTGTTTCATGCAGGTAGTTCTGAGCGCTGGTGGCAAGGGCGGGCACGGTGTTTGGGATTTGTAACTCGATAAACGCACGATAACATTGCTATTGTTATCGTGCAAATGGAAGTTATTGTTGATGGCAGTTAGAGGCAAAGTTAGGGATCGGGGGGCCGTCCATCTAGTCACCGATCGTGATGATCTGGTTTAGCAGCTTGCCAGCCGAAGTCATGACGTCTGTCGGTATTTTTTTCCACGGATGCGGTTTAGCTCCGCGCAACTGCCAATCAAAGCTTTTCGGCTGGTGCGCGAGGATGTAACCCGCCTTTCCTTTTTCGCCAACGAATTTCACGGCAAATGGATTGGAGTCGTTGGATTGCGATGTCGTCATCGGCAATCCAATCACGATCCGGGTGCGAGCATTGAATTCTTTGGGCGACAACACCAACAGCGGGTGCATGTCCTTCATTTCACGTCCGACTTGCGGATTGAAATCGATCCAGATGATGTCCTGGCGATCTGGGACCCAGATTTTGCTGGCCATCAGAACACTTCGGCACCAAGACGTCCTGCGGCCATGGCTTCTCCACCATGTTTTTCCGGATCGAATGCGGCCAGTCTTTGTGCGAGAGTCATTGGTGGCGACCCTTTGCGATGAACCACCACACCCAGATCATCCGTCGTCACCTCCACCGATTGTCCTGCTACAAAATTGACTTTGCGGGCAAGCGCGGCGGGAATCCGAACAGCGAGGCTGTTGCCCCACTTCTGCACGGTCAAAGTAGCGGTTTTGCTCATGGTTGCTCCTTGGTTGTTGACAGGCTCAGTGTAAACAAAGCGGATGACGTGTCAACGTGTATATCCGTCTTGTGCATTGCTTAAAATAGGGGGTGGAACGACGCAATAACTGGCATGCCCTGCGCACTGGACACGCCATCTTCGTCACATCCGGCGTCAATGTGCCGGACTCTACTGATGGCGTTGTCCGCATGACGGCGCTATCACCGGCTCGCCTTACTCAAAAAATTTCCGAACAGCCGGCGGCGGTTGCTGTCCTCCTTCGGATCCGGTAGCGGCTTCACGGTCTCGTCCCCCAGCCTTCCTTGCAGGTCGGTAATCGCCAGCGACATCAGATTGGCGTGTGCCTTCACTTCTTCGAGGTCAGCCTGTTGACCTGTCGCACCTCGCCGGCCTTGTGCGCGGCTCAGCTGAACCTGTACTTGACCACTTCCTGACGGTGCGCCGGGATCGGCCTCTGCTTCCAGTTTGCTTACCGACTGTTCCAGCTTCCGCACCACGCCGTCAGAACGCTGGTTGGCTTGCACCAGCCGAGCGACGTGATCGCCAAGTTTGACTAGCTCGACTTTTGCGGGCGTATCGTCAAGCGTCGCCTGCATGGCGTTGATTCCTGCGCTCAGATCGACCAGCGTGGCCTGTTGTGCTTGCCGCTCGCTATGCAGCTGCGCGTTCTGCTGCCGCGCCTGTTTCATTTGCATTCGCGTATCGAGCTGTCCCGCCGCATTCAGCACCTCGTCTTCATCCCCCGACAGGTACATCTTGTCCAGCAAGCGCCGTGATATCGGTGAAATGGCCTCGCCGGCCGCAGGTTCCTTAGTTCCCATCTCGTTCACCAAGTCCTGCCGCACGGCCTCCTCGGCCTGACCCATCCTGATGAACTGCGCAGGTCACGCACATTAATTGTCCGCAATGCTGGGCGCGCCGGTGCCGTGTCGACAGGTCCGGCATTTGCCTCCAGCCTGCCGATGATTTGTCCGTGTCGTTCGGCGAGCTGCATGGCTGTTTTTCTTGCCTCCGCAGACGATCGTTTGAAGCTGGTCAGCGCCCCGGTAAGCAGATGGGTGATGACGTCATCCAGATTGCCAGCCTTGAAGACATTCGCTGACTCCGACGACATGATCGCGTCGGTTATTCTCACTGCATAGTTCTGGAAATTGGTGATGCTGCGGTCGTCTATGCCGAGCATGCTCTTGGCGGACCGCATGACCATGCCGTCCTCCCGCGACAGTTTGTCGCAGTGGTGCAAGGTCAGCCGGTACACCAGTGCATGGGTGAGTCGTTGCATCGCCGGCTCCTGCTGCAGCCGCGTGCCGGTATTGCCGATCGATGCCATCGCATTGAGCCCCGTCAGCAAGTCTCTCGCCACATGTTGTTGGTCGATTTTGTCGAAGGCGGCGCGTGCCGCCGATGCCAGCTGATTGCCGCCCATCGGCATGAGGTTCAACACGTTGAGGGCTTTGCCAATCAGTGCCCCGCCCGACGACGCCGCGCCGGCGTTGATGTTCGCCGCGCCGGAAAATAATTGTGGCGAGTTCTTGTGCAGGCCGATCAAGGTACCGAACAGCAGGTTATAGAGCAGCAATCCGCTTTTGGCAGTCGCCGCATGCACCGTTTTCAGCGCCCCGATTTCGGCTTCCCACTGCTGTTTTTCAAGGTCGTCGGCAAATTTGATTTGCATGAAATTGATCAGCTTGTTCATTTCTTCGTGGGGTATCGATGCGCCCGGTGCTGGCGCTGGCTGGATGATGAGGGTGTTGATGGCGTCCTGTATCGATAAAAACGTGTTCAGGTTGGTGCGGTCTTCGGTGGTGAATGTGGGGTGGTTCGATGCGGGGTTAGCGGCCAGGAATTGCTCGATGCGGTGGTGTTGGTCGGGGGTGAGGGTGGGTTGGTCGGTGGGCGAAGCGGTGATCGTGTCCGTCGCTAGGCTGGCGTGCGGGGCTGGTGTTGGTGGTGTATTAGGGAGGTGCAGGAGTTCGTGATTCCTTGAACTTCCCTCGAACGCTGGCATGTTGCGGACTCGTTCGGACGAAAATAACAATGGGTTGACAGAAACCTCCAAGTAGAAAATTTTTGATGATTTTGCGACCCATTCAGGTAATTCCGTGAGTTGATTGTTGTCTACAATCAAAGCACAAAGCTTTGACAAGTCGGCGATGCTGTCAGGCAGTTCTGTTAGTTTATTGTGGTTGATAAATAAAAATCCAAGCTTTGACAAGTCGCCGACGCGGTCAGTCAATCTTGTGAGTTTATTGTCCATGACTGCCAGTAGTTGAAGCGATTTCAAGTCGCCGATGCAATCCGGCAAAGTTCGCAATGCAAGCTTATCCAAGAATAATTCAGTGCCATTTTCCCGAAAGCACTCAGAAATTCTTCTGGCAGCCTCCGTTCGGTTTTCATTCCCCTTGGCTTTCGCAACCCATTCGTTAAGCTCCTTTTCAAACTGCTCAGTGCTGACCGGTCCGCTCAGCGACCGAATCAGCTCTCTCCGTGTCGCGGGCCGCATGCGGCCCGCGCGGCACAGACGAACCACCCGCCGTTGGTGAAGCAGGTTGATCAGGCTGACGCGAGGCGGCCAGTTCGGGTAGTTCTGAAGTTGAGGCACGAGGTGACGCACGGTGATCAAGTTTGTTCAGCATGGCAATGGAGAGTGACGGTGGTTGGTTGGCGTATCCGGCACAAGCCGGTGCATGAAATGGCAGCATTGAGTGATCATCCCTAGCCGACAGTTCCATTACAGCGCGCATGACGTTGCCGGGCGCAGGGTGATTTACGCGATACAGCTTGCGGAAAAAATGCCGACCCTGGCAAATCGCGTTTGCAGCGAGCAACCTCCGGCACAACCCGCGCTTGCAGACCGTCGCGAGCCACCGGCATTGGCGACGGTGATCAGTGCATTCGGTGCAATGCCCTACGGTTATTGCACCCTACGACTTGGCAATGATATTCAGTGGCAAATCCGTTTCCAATCAGGTGACAGATTGCTCGCAAAAACTCACCCCACCACCAGCTCCACCCGATGCTCCCGACCATCATCCACCATCGCGACCGTCGCCCCGTCGACCGCAACCCCATCCACCATCAACCCCGCCACCGCCCCACGCCGCACCGTGATCAGGTACGCACTATCCCGATACCGGTAGCGCAGCGTGAACGTATTCCACCCCGCCGGCAGCAACGGCGCCAGATGCAGCCGATCGACTTCCAGCGTAATCCCCAGCAGCGATTCGATGATCAGCCGGTACATCCAGCCTGACGAGCCGGTGTACCAGGTCCAGCCGCCGCGTCCGACATGCGGTGACACGGCATAGACATCAGCCGCGACCACGTACGGTTCGACCTTGTACAGCGCCACCTCGTCGGCGGTGCGGGCATGGTTGACCGGATTGATCATGTCGAGCAATTCCCAGGCGCGCGCGCCGTCGCCGAGTTTGGCGAAGGCCATGGCGGTCCAGATCGCGGCGTGGGTGTACTGGCCGCCGTTTTCGCGCACGCCGGGGACGTAGCCGCGGATGTAGCCGGGGTTCAGGTCGGAGGTGCTAAACGGCGGATCGAGCAACTGGATCAGCGCGGCGTCGCGTCGCACCAGGCGCTGGTTGACCTGCTCCATTGCGTGGGCGGCACGGACCGGGTCGCCGGCACCGGACAGTACGGCCCAGCTTTGCGAGATCGAGTCGATCTGGCATTCGTCATTGCCGGCCGAACCGAGCGGCGTGCCGTCATCAAAATACGCGCGCCGGTACCAGTCGCCATCCCAGGCGTTGGCTTCGATATTGGTGCGCAACAGCGCGGCCTGTTCATGGCAGCGCGTGGCGAACGGCAGGTCGTCGACCAGGGTCGCGACTTCGGCAAAGCGCTGCAGCACGTCGACCAGGAAGAACGCCAGCCAGACACTTTCGCCCTTGCCGTGTTCGCCGACCTTGTCCATGCCATCGTTCCAGTCGCACGAGCCGATCAGCGGCAAGCCGTGGCTACCGAAGCGCAAGCCGTGTTCGATCGCGCGCACGCAGTGCTGGTACAGGCTGGCGGTGTCGACCGAGCGTTGCGGCAAGTCGTAATACGAATCCTCGCCGGCGGCGAGCGGCCGGCCTTCGAGGAAGTGCGTGACTTCGTCAAGCACGCCACGGTCGCCGCTGGCGGTGATGTAACGATGCGCTGCCAGCGGCAGCCACAGGTAATCGTCCGAGCAATGCGTGCGCACGCCGCGGTCGGCCGGCGGATGCCACCAGTGCTGGACATCGCCCTCGACGAACTGGTGCGCGGCGCAGCGCAGCAGTTGGTCGCGCAGCAGCCGCGGTTCGGTATGGATCAGCGCCATCGCATCCTGCAACTGGTCGCGGAAACCGTACGCACCGCCCGATTGGTAGTACCCGCTGCGGGCCCACAGCCGGCAGGCGATGGTCTGGTACATCAGCCAGCCGTTGGCCAGCACGTTGACGGCCGCGTCGGGGGTCTCGATCTGCACTGCGCCCAGCACGTGAAGCCAGTGCGCATGCACCGCATCGAAGGCCGCGCGGGCCGGGCCGGTGCCGCGGTTGCGTTGCACCAGGTCGCTGACATCGGCACTGCGCCGGCCGGCCACGCCGAGCATGAAAATGACTTCGCGCTGCTGGCCATCGACCAGCTCCATCGGCACCTGAATCGCCGAGCACGGATCGAAGCCGGCACCGGTCTTGCCGGACAAGCGCACCCGGCTCAGCGCTGCCGGATTCTCCAGCGTGCCGTTGCGGCCGATGAATTCGGTGCGGTCGCCGGTGACGCTGCGCTGCGGTGTATCGACATCGAAGAAGGCGATGCGCTCGGCGAATTCGGTGTTGTACGGATTGCGTGCAAACAGCGCGCCGGTCAGCGGATCGAGCTCGGTGACGATGTGCATCGACGACTTGGCGCGCAGGTCCGCCAGCACCCATTCGACATAGCCGGTGGCCGACATGCGGCGCGGCCTACCCGAGCGGTTGGTGACCTTCAGCACCGAATACTTGATCGCCGCATCGAGTGCGACATACACCCACAGTTCGGAATGGATGCCGTCCTGCTGGTGCTCGAAGACGCTGTAACCGAAGCCATGCCGGGTCTGGTAAGTGCCACTGCCGCGACACGGCAACGGTGTCGGCGACCAGAATGCGCCGCTGTCGTCGTCGCGCAAGTAAAACGCTTCGCCGCTGCTGTCCGAGACCGGGTCGTTATTCCATGGCGTGAGGCGGAATTCATGCGCATTCTCGCTCCAGGTGTAGGCCTGTCCGCTCTCGGAAATCACGCTGCCGAAATGCGGATTGGCCAGCACGTTGCTCCACGGTGCCGGCGTGCGCTGGCTGGCCGAGGTCGTGATCAGGTATTCGCGGCCATCCGCACTGAAGCCGCCCAGGCCATTATCGAGGACGCGTTCGGCAGCGGGGATCGTTACCGGCGGCATGGCGGATGCATCGGGGGCCACGCGCAACGGCACCAGTGGCGGCACGCGCAGTTCGGGGATGCTGCGCCGATTGATCTGTTCGGCCAGCGTGCCGCGCTGGTCGCTCAGGATGGCGCGGGCCACCGACTTGATCAGGATGCGGTCTTCCGGCCCGATCTGTTCGGCCTGGCGCACGAAGATGCCGCCGGGCCGGTCGATCGCTTGCGCATCGATGCCGGAAGCGATCAGTCCGATGATCTGTTCGTGCAGTTGCTGGCGGTAGCTGGCGTGGTCTTCATTCCAGATCACGAGGTCGACCGCGAGGCCTTTCAGGCGCCAGTACGCATGCGCCTGCACCAGCTGGCGCACCAGTTCGATATGGGCCAGCTCCTTGATCTGCACCAGCACGATCGGCAGGTCGCCCGAAATCGCATAGCTCCACAGGCCCGACTGGCCGCGCCGGTTCTTGATCAGCGTACTGGCATCGGCGCGCAGGGCCGGGTTCATGCTGACGATGGAGCCGGCCAGCCGGCCATACAACTGGGCATCGGTTTCGCTGGCATTGAGCTGGCGCAGCACGACCTGGCTATGGGTCCAGGCCAGCTCGAAGACGCGGTCGGCCAGATAGCGGTCGCGGTATTTGGCGATCAGGTAGAGCGCCGCGTCGCGCGTGTCGACCACGCCGGTGACGATGTCGACGATGACCGATTCTTCGGGCGCGAGCGTGATCTGGTAACGCACCGCGACGATCGGATCGAGCACCGAACCGGCGCTGTTCGACAGCGCCCCGGCGCGCGTGGTCAGTGCCGCCGGTGCCGTCAGGGCATTGCCGCGGCCGATGAAAGCCAGCCGGTCGGTTTCGAACGAGACCGTGCCGACGGCGCGGCCATGGACCACGACCTGATGCAGCATCCACGGCAGCTGTTCGCCGAACGCACGCGGGCGGCGCGTGCACAGGATTGCACCGCTGTCGGCCAGCAGTTCGGTCTGCACGAACAGGTTGCTGAACGCCGGATGGGCAGCGTCGGCGGCGGCCGGTGCCAGCACGACTTCGGCGTAACTGGTGAGCTCGATGGTGCGGCGATGGCGTGAGCGGTTGGTGATTTTGCTGCGGCGGATTTCAATGTCGTCTTCGGGCGAGACCACGACTTCGGTATGCATGTCGATGTCATGGTCGGTACGGCGGAACTCGGCCCGGCCTTCCGAAAAAATCACTTCGTAATGCTGCGGTTCGACCAGCGTCGGCTGATAAGTGCTGGACCAAAAATAGCCGTCGTCGACATCGCGCACGTAGCAGAAGCTGCCCCAGTTGTCGCGCGTGCTGTCGGCCCGCCAGCGCGTCACGGCCAGGTCTTTCCAGCGGCTGGCACTGCCGCCGGCATGACTGATCATGACGTGGTAACGGCCATTCGAGAGCAGCTGGATTTCGGGGATGCGGCTGTCGGTGCGCTGGAACACCCGCATCGGCATCGCGTGATCGCTGGCGCTGGTGCGGATATCGGCCAGATCGGTGGTGTTGGCATAGCCGGCCGAGGCTTTCGGGATACGTTCGTGCAGCAGCAGCATGGTGGCCTGGAACAGCGGGTCGGCGGCAAAGCGGCGCTGCATCGGTTGCTCGCGCAGCAGGTAGGCCAGGCTCAGAAAACCCATGCCCTGGTGATGCACCATGTACGACTGGATCACTGCAAAGGACTGGCCGCGCGGCAGCCGCGACGGCGTGTAATCGATTGCCTCGATCATGCCGTAGCGGCCTTCGAAACCGTCACCCGAGAGCCGCTGCAGATTCAGGCAGGCCGCTTCGGGCGCGACCATCAGCGCCATCATCGTCGCATACGGCGCGACCACGAGATCGTCGCCCAGCCCGCGCTTGAGGCCCAGTCCCGGCACGCCGAACGCGCGGTACTGGTAATTGAGCGCGGCGTCGAAGGTGTTGTAGCCGGACTCCGAAATGCCCCACGGGACATCGCGCTGCGCGCCGTAATCAATCTGGCGCTGGACCGCGGCGCGGCAGGTCTGGTCGAGCAGGGTGTTGTCGAAGGTCGGCATCACCAGCAGCGGCATCAGGTATTCGAACATCGACCCGCTCCAGGACAGCAGGATAGGGTCGCCGCCGGCGATCGTCAGCTGACGACCGAGCGCGAACCAACTGATCTGCGGCAACTGGCCCTGGGCGATGGCCACAAAGGTGGCCAGCCGTGCTTCGGACGCCAGCAAATCATAGAAGCTGTCGTCACGCCGGCGCTCGCTGACGTTGTAGCCGATGGCCAGCAGTTTGGTGGTGTGGTCGACCAGGAAGTCGACATCGGCACGGGCAAATTCGCCGGCCTGCAGGGCCAGCCGTTCGAGTTCGGCGATGCGCCCGGCGGCGCACTGACTGCCTTGCTCCAGGGCTGCCATCAGCAGGTGGGAACTACCGTCGTCTTCCGGCAGACCGGCGCGCTGGGCATCGAGCAGTGGCTGCAGCGTGCCTCTGAGTCGAGCCAGGCCGGCCAGCGTCGGGACATCGTCGAGTGCGCTGCGCAGGGCCGGTAACCATGCCTGCTGCTGCGCCACCGGCAACAGCAGCCACGGTGCCAGCACGATCAGTTCATCATGCAGTTCGCGGCACTGGCTGGCCAGCGCAGTGGCCCACCAGTGCAGATCGATATTGGCGCTTGCCGGCAGGCCGGTACGAAAGGCTGCCGCATCAGCGGCCAGCGCAGCGAGCATCGCGCAGGCACCGTGCAGGCTGACTACGGGCGTGCCGCCGGCCTGTTCGAGGCGTGCACGCAAGGTGGCCAGCGGTGCCAGCACGGTCTTGTCGCCACTGGCCACCAGAGCCGCCAGCGTATCGGCAATGCCATCGATGCTCTGGGGCGGCAGGATGGGGGCATGTACCAGCATCAGCAGGCCGGGACGCAGTGTCAGCAAGTGGCCGGACAGGTTGCCGCTGTCGACGCTCGAGACATACATCGGCGTGAGCGGCTTGAGGCTTTGCGTGTCGTACCAGTTATAAAAATGGCCCTGGTAGCGCTCCAGTAAATCCATCGTGCGCAACGTGTTGCCGGTGCGTTCCAGTAGCCGGCCCAGCGTCAGATAGCCGAAGTCCCAGGCGGCCAGATTGGCCAGCAGCGACAGGCCGATATTGGTTGGCGAGGTGCGTCTGGCGATCACGGCCACTGGTTGCTCCTGCACGTTGTCGGGCGGCAGCCAGTGGTCATCGGGACCGAGGTAGGTCTCGAAAAAGCGCCAGGTCTTGCGTGCCAGCCGGCGCAGGTAGGTGGTTTGCTCCAGCGTCAGCGCGGTCGCGCGACGCTGTTGCGGCCGGCTGATCCACCAGGCCACGGTCGGCGAAATCCACCACAACAGCAGCAACGGCGCAGCGAACACCAGCGCCATCGGCCGCACCGCCATCAGCCAGCCGGCACTCGCCAGCGCCAGAGCCGGTGCCATCCACATCGTGCGCCAGCTGTCGAGCAGGCCGGACCCGTCGCGGCGCGCCAGGCTGCCCGATGGCTGCCATTCGAGCAGGTGGCGTTGCGAGATCAGCATGCGCCATAGCGTGCGGCCAATCGCATCGAGGCTGTAGACCGCTTCGTGCGGCAAAAAGGTCAGCTGCAGCGCGCCATGCGCGAGATGCTGGCCGGCGCTGCGGCCGACTTCATTGAGATGCTGCACCAGCAGCACTTCGGCCGGCTTGCGCAGCACGCCGACCAGTATCGTGATGCAGCTGGGTGTCAGTACGATCAGCAGCGCCACCAGTGTCCAGATCCAGCCGCTCTCGAGCAGCGTCCAGCCGACCAGCACCAGCGCCGTCAGTGCCGGTGCTACCAGACTGCGACGCAGGTTGTCGAGTACTTTCCAGCGTGCCAGTGCCGACAGCGGATTGCGCTGGCGAGGCGCGGGCGTACCGGTGGCCCTCGTCGGTCCGGGCACGCGCGGCAACAGCCACGCCAGCAATTGCCAGTCGCCGCGTATCCAGCGATGGCGGCGCCGGACGTCATCGCCGTAGCGCGATGGATATTCTTCGTGCAGCTGGGCGTCGCTGATCAGGCCGGCGCGGGCATAGCAACCTTCGAGCAGATCGTGGCTGAGAATCCGGTTATCGGGCAGCCGGCCGTCGAGCGCCTGTTCGAAGGCGTCGACATCGTAGATGCCCTTGCCGATGAACGAGCCTTCGTGGAACAGATCCTGGTAGACATCCGACACGGCGCGCGTGTAAGGATCGATGCCGGGCACGCCGGTGCAGAGTTTTTCGTAGAGCGACGCGTGAGTGCCGGGCAGGCTGGAAGTCACGCGCGGTTGCAGGATGCCGTAGCCCCCGGTGACCCGTTGCAGGCGCGCGTCGTAGCTGGCACGGTTCAGCGGATGCGCCAGCGTAGCGATGAACTGGCGCGCCGCATCGCGCGGCAGCAGCGTGTCGGTATCGAGCGTGATCACGTAACGCACCTGCTGCAGCGCTGCGGTGTCGCCGACAATGCACGCAAACGCGGCAGCGCCGCCGCCGCGCAGGAAGTGGTTCAGATTGCTCAGCTTGCCGCGCTTGCGCTCGAATCCCATCCAGACCTGCTCGTGCGGATTCCAGCGTCGCGGCCGGTGCAGCAGCACGAACGGACTGCCGGACTGACCGGCGTATTTGCGGTTGAGAGCGGCGATGGCATCGGCGGCATGGGCCACCAGTGCCTCATCACCGGGCAGGGTTTCGGCAGGGGCGTCCGGCAGATCGGTCAGCAGGCAGCAGCGCAGATGCGCATCGCGGTTGGCCAGGTAGCGTACTTCGAGCGCTTCGCACAGGCTGTCGATACCGGCGATCGAATACAGCATCGTCGGCACCACCACCAGCGCACTCGCCTCAGCCGGTATGCCTGCCGAAAAATCCATCCGGGGCAGCGGTTGCGGTATCGCCAGCATTGTTGCTAGCCAGTTCACCAGCCCGAGCGCCAGCTGGCTGCTGCTCAGTACGGCCAGCACGATGACGATGGCCAGCAGCCAGCCCTGCACATCGCCGGCTTGCAGCACGATGGCAGTGCAGCTCAGTGCCAGCAGGACCAGCATCGCGCCGAGATAAGCGCGTAGCGGCCAGCGCTTGACGATGTGCCGCAGTGCCTGCGGCACTGTGCGACGAAAGCCGATGTCGTGTTCCAGCGCAGCCAGGCCGTGACCGAGCAAATAGGTACCGACATGCGCGTTGCGGTGTTCGGCACCATGGACGATGACGGCTTGCTGCGCCAGTGCGATGGCGCGGGCAGCGACTTCTTGTTCGGTCAGCGTGGTACCGCGGGTCAGTTGCTCGACGATGTGGCGGTAGCAGTCGCGCGTGGCAAAGTCCATCGCCCGGTAGGTCTGATGCGGATCTTGCTGCAGCGTTTCTTCGACGGCGCTGAGTGCCTCGACAAAATCGCGCCAGTCCATCGCGCCCAGAAAACGCAGGCTGCCGATGCTGTTGCTGATCGAAACCTGGTCGCGCGCCTGTTGTTGCGCATCGAGCTGCACCAGGTGTTCGATGGTTTCGCCGCACTCCGACAGGCGTTGCGTGATCCACGTCAGCGGTAGCGCCAGTGCCGGATTCTGGCCCTGCAAGCGGCGCGACAGTTCGGCCACGAACGATGGCACCAGCGGTGGTGCGGAACGGGCCATGTCGGCCACCACCAGAATCAGATTGCCGGGTGTTTTGTCGGCGGTCTCGGTCATGCGGTCGGCCCAGGTATCGGCCAGCGTGCGATTGAGCAGACTGATATCGAGCCGCGCAGCGACACGCCGCAGGTTGTCGATCAAGGCCAGGCGCAGCATGATCGGAATCGCCCAGAGTTCGCCCAGTTTGAGCGGCAGCACGCGCTGGTAGGCCGCGACAAATAGCCGCAGGCTTTCCGGATCGACCCGGCCATCGCCATGCGCGATGGTCTCCAGCGCGAGGTCATAAACGCGCGGCCAGCCGGCCGACGCGCCGGTGGCGAGGCGCGGCAGCTGCTTGCTGTAGGTCTTGGGTAGATGGCGCTTTGCGGTGCGGATCTGTTCTTCGATCAGATAAAAATTATCCAGCAACCACTCGGCCGCCGGCGTGATCTGGCGGTTCTCGCGTACTGCTGTCGTGAGCAGATTGCAGGCATCGATGATGATGGTTTCATTGCTGGCCAGACGTGCCAGCAACTGGTCGCGCCCCGGTTCTTCGATGACCGTATGCGAGGCCGCCAGCACCGCGCCATGCTGCTCCATCTGCGCTGCGCCATAGAGCTCGGCGCGTAACGGCGGTTCGTCACCGGCAGCGGAACGGGCCGCGTCGACAGCTTGAAGCGTCGCCATCGCAGGCACGGAATCGAACAGGAGTTTGCGCAGTACGTTCATCAATGTCGGACGTCTCTTTCTGGCAGACGACTCCTGCGGCGTGCACGGCGGGCGGCAGCGCGGGCGCGACAAGCTTATCGGGGCATGCAGGCGTCGAAGGTGTTCAGGGGAGATGCGCGTGTAAAACGCGCCGATAACGGATTTAGGCTAGCGCGGGACGGAAAACGGCGCTGTGCGATAGCGCACATAGGGGTGGGATTGTCGATTGTCGCTCGGGGCGATCAGGGCTTTTCGGCGAGTCTGCCGGTAAGGTACTTGTGCAATACGCTGGCAATCAGCGTCTGGTAAGGAATGCCTTGTTCAAGTGCCTTGGCCTGAATGCTATTGAGGTCACCGGACGAGAGCCGGATATTGACGCGCCGGTCCTTGATGCCGGTCGCTCGTGCAACGGCCTTGAACCTGGCGAGTTCGGTTTTCGTGGCGATCGATGCCAGCTTGCCTTTTTCATAGGCGCTCAGGATAGTGCGTTCGTCATCGTCTATCGGCTTCATGGTGACGCTCCTTGTGCAAGATAGTCGCGGGTTGCCTTGCGACTTGGGATGATTGTTTTTAGAAAAATGAAGGCGTCTTCTTCGACAAACGGCACCAGATAAACATAGCTGTCCCAGGCAACGACAAAGATCTTCTGTCCCGGGTATTTGGTTTGGTTTGGATGAATCAACATGTCAAGCAGCCCCTCCGATTCGATCGCGATAACGACATTTTCGAAGGAGATTCCTCTGTCCATTTGTAAAGCGGCGTTTTTTTCGGAGCTCCATCGGAATGATTTCATACGACGATGCGACTTTTGTGTATGCCGTTTGTCGTCGACTATATCGACTTTTATTCACTTCTATCAAGGAGTTTTGCGCCGGATCACATCATTGATCCAGCCAGGCGTGCGTCATCCCGACGCACCCCGTTTTTTCAGCTTACTGCACGTACGTCCACAACCGCGCCAGCTCGGCGCTGCCATCCCTTGCCTGCAGCGTCTTCAGGACAGTCGCCGCCCTGGCTTTGTCGCCCGACTGCTGCAGCGCGATGCCCAGATGCAGCGTGGCTTCGTCGGGGCGTTTCAAGCCGCCCTTGGCAATGCCCTGGTCGAGCAGGGCAATGGCGCGCGGATACTGTTTCTGGCCGAGATAGTTGGTGCCGAGGTTGACCAGTGCGGTACCGGCAGCGGCTTGTCGTGCAGCGCTTTCGCTACCGGCCAGTACTTTCTGGTCGGCGGCGGCCTGGCTGCGTGCCTGCGTGCGCAGTCTGGTGTGGCGCGCGGTCTGCGGACCGGTGCCGAGCAGGTTGGCAGCGTAGCCTTCGTCGAGTACCGCCAGCGCTTCGGCCGGCAGGTTGGCTTGCAGCGCCAGTTCGGCCAGATCGGCGTAATCCAGCGCGTTGGCCAGCGTGCCGGTGGCGCGCTGCAGGCGCAGCACGTCGAGCGTGTAGCGATCCGAAAAGCCGGCCTGGCGCGGCACGCGGTTGATCAGGTCGGTCCAGTAGGACGGCTTCGGATAGGTCTTCAGCAGGCGCTCCAGCGTGGCCACGTACAGCGCATCGTCACTGGTTTTGCGGGCGCTGTCGGCCAGCATCTGCAGCTGGATTTCCGGCATCGGCTGACCGGCTTTGTCGTCGGCTTGCAGACGGCTTGTGAGGCTGCTGACCACACCGGCATGGTCATTGATCAGGTATTGCGATTGCACCAACATCGTGCCGACGGCCTCGCTGGTGCCGCCTTGCTTCTGGTAGCGCTGGGCCCAGACAATGGTCTTCGGATAGTTCTTGGCATTGTAAAAACTACCGGTCACGCCTTCGATCAGTTTGAGTTGCTCGTCGGCCGGCAGGCGACCGCTGTCAATGATGCGGGCGAAGACGATGCCGGTCAGCTCGGCATTGCCGGACGCCGCCGCTGCCGCGCCGCGGGTGCGGTCGACCGAATAGATTTCAAAGGGTGTGCGGTCGGGCAGGGCATCGATGCTGTCAAGTTTGGCGAAGGCCTCATCGAACTGCTTGGCCTGGATCATGGCCTGCGCTTCCTGCAAGGGCTTGCCGACGATGGCACGTACTGTTTCAGGGGCGGCCGGAGTCTGGGCATGGACAGCGGGAACGCTGGCGGCGAAGGCGAGTGACAGCAGCGCCGACAGCAAATAAGAACGTGATTTCATGACGGGGATTCCTGAATTGAAAACGGCGTTCGCAGTGCATGGGTGGATGCCTGCGAACGCCGTGATGAGCCGGTCTGGATTACTTTGCGGCGGTGACCCGATTTTGCAGGAAGGTCGTCAGCAAGGGCACCGGCCGGCCGGTTGCGCCTTTGGCGGCACCGCTTTTCCAGGCGGTGCCGGCGATGTCGAGGTGGGCCCACGTGTATTGCTTCGTGAAGCGCTCGAGGAAGGCAGCGGCGGTGATGCTGCCACCGCCCGGCGTACCGATGTTGGCCATGTCGGCGAAGTTGGACTTCAACTGTTCGTTGTAGGCTTCTTCGATCGGCATGCGCCAGGCGGTGTCGCCGGCGGTCTTGCCGGCTTCCAGCAGCTCGTCGGCCAGGCTGTCATGGGCTTCGTCGTGACGGGTGAACAGGCCGGTGTTGTGGTTGCCGAGGGCCACCACGCAGGCGCCGGTCAGGGTCGCGATATCGACCACGGCAGCGGGCTTGAAGCGTTCGACATAGGTCAGTGCATCGCACAGTACCAGCCGGCCTTCGGCATCGGTATTGAGCACTTCAATGGTCTGGCCCGACATCGAGGTGACGATGTCGCCCGGACGTGTGGCGCTACCCGATGGCATGTTCTCGCAGGTGGCGATGACGCCGATGACGTTGAGCTTGAGCTTGAGTTCAGCGATCGCGCGGAAGGTGCCGAGCACGGTGGCGGCACCACACATGTCGTACTTCATTTCATCCATGCCGGCACCCGGCTTGAGCGAGATACCACCGGAATCAAATGTGATGCCCTTGCCGACCAGGACCACCGGCGCGTCTTTTGCCTTGCCGCCCATGTGCTTGAGGACGATGAATTTTGGCGGTTCGACGCTGCCGTTGGTGACCGACAGGAAGCTGCCCATCTTCAGTGCTTCGAGCTGCTTGCGGTCCAGCACTTCGATGCCCAGCTTGAATTCCTTGGCCATCTTGCGTGCGATTTCGGAGAGGTAGGTCGGGGTGCAGATATTCGGTGGCAGGTTACCGAGGTCCTTGGTCAGGTTCATGCCATGGGCCAGTGCGACACTGCTGCTGATGCTGGCCTTGGCGGCGTCGGCATCGTCGGCGGTGACGGCAAAAATGACTTTCTTGACGTTGTCGGGCTGCGGCTCTTTCTTGCTTTTCATTTCATCGAAACGATAGGCGTTGCTTTCGATGGCAACGACCGCGCAGTTGATGGCCCAGGCGGTGCTGCTGTCCTTGACGTCATCGAGTGGCAGGGCGATCACGGCATCGCTGGCACCGATGCCGGCGAAGACGCCGGCGACGGCGCGCACTGCACTACCAAAATCTTTTTGTGACAGCGGCGTGGCTTTGCCCAGACCGACCAGCAGGACGCGCTCTGCCTGAACCCCGGTGACACTGCGCAGTAGCAGCGTGCTGCCGGCTTTGCCGGTGATGTCGCCGGACTTGACGGCAGCGGCGATTTCGCCACTGCTGTCGAGTGCCTTGGCGGCGCTGGATAATTGCTTGCCTTCGAAGATACCCACTGCGATACAACCGGCCTTGATGTTGACCAGCGTGGTCTTGGCGTCAAAAGTTTTTATGCTAAAGTCCATCGGTTTTCTCCCATTTTGCGTAAGCGATTATAGCCCCACATGATTTTCCAGCGCGCGCTCCGACGCGAATTGATCAGCACAGCCGGCGCGGTCTTCACCACTCTTTTTACGATCACCATCACTGTGATGCTGATCAAAATCCTGGGCCAGGCCGCGGGTGGCAAAGTCGCGTCCGAAGATGTCCTGGCGCTGATCGGTTTCGCGGCCCTGAACTACATGCCGGTGATCCTGATCTTGACCACATTCATCTCGGTGCTGCTGGTAGTAACCCGCAGTTATCAGGATTCCGAAATGGTGGTCTGGTTCGCCTCCGGCCTGAGCCTGACACGCTGGATTCCAACCGTGCTGAGCTGCGGCCTGCCGGTGGTGCTGGTCATTGCGCTGCTGAGTTTTTATGCGACGCCGTGGGCCAATCGCTCCAGTTCCGAATTCCGCGAGCGCTTTGAAAAACGCGCCGATATCGCCAAGGTCGCCCCCGGTAAATTCCAGGAATCGGCCTCGTCGAACCGCGTGTTCTTTGTCGAAGGCGTCACCGGAGACGCGATGAACGTACGTAACGTGTTCGTCAATACGGTCCGTGATGGCAAGAACAGCATCGTCGTCTCGAAAGAAGGCCGCACCGAAGTCGATGCCAATGGCGATAAATTTCTGGTGCTATCGAACGGCCGGCGCTACGAAGGCACGCTCGATGAGCGCGATTTTCAGTTGATGGAATTTGAACGCTATGGCGTGCTGATTTCCAGCGCGGTGCCGGGCCTGATGGCCGACCTGTCGTCGCGTTCGATGAGCACGATGGCCTTGCTGGCCAATCCGGACGGCTTTAATCAGGGCGAGTTGTTATGGCGCCTGTCGCTGCCACTGATGTGCTTGTTTTTGATGCTGCTGGCAATTCCGCTGGGCTTTGTCAATCCGCGCGGCGGTCGTTCTGCCAACCTCATCATTGCGCTGTTGCTGTTCGTTTTTTACAGCAACATGATCAGCCTGATGCAGGCGGCGGTGGCGCAGAACCGGCTGTCTATCTGGCTGGCGTGGTGGCCGGTGCATGTGCTGGCCATGATGGTCATTGCGCTGCTGTTTTCCTGGCGTCTGAAAATGAATAGCACTTATCACCCGTTGTTCTGGCTCGCGAAAGCCCGGCGCAGGGGCCTGGCCAAGCGGAGTGCACCATGACCGTTCTGCAAAAGTACTTTGGCAAGGAAATCCTGCGTGCGGTGCTGTTTGTGCTGCTCGCCTTTCTGGCGCTGTTCGCCTTCTTCGACCTCATTAATGAATTGCCGGCGGTCGGTCGCGGCGGCTACCAGATACAGCACGCATTTTTCTACATCGCGCTCGGCTTGCCCGGTTACACCTACGAACTCATGCCGATCGCGGCCCTGATCGGATCGATTTACGTGCTGGCGCAAATGGCATCGAATTCCGAGTTCACCATCATGCGTGTATCCGGACTATCGACCAGGCAGGCCGGCTTCATGCTGGCGAAGATCGGACTGATATTCGTGCTGATCACCTTCCTGTTCGGCGAGGTGATTTCGCCGCTGACGGCCGAGCGCGCCGAGCGTCTCAAGCAGCAGGCGCAAGGGACCTCTTCCAAGGAATTTCGATCCGGTTTGTGGACCAAGGACCAGATCCGCGATGACAGCGGCGCGATGATCGGTTCGCGGTTTGTCAATGTCGGCGAGCTGTTGCCGAACGGCCGGCTCAAGGACGTCAAGCTCTACGAGTTCGATAGCGAACTGCGCCTGACATCGATGGTGACCGCGAGCACGGCGGATTTTCAGGGGGACCGGCGCTGGCTGCTCAGTGATGTCGCGACGACCCGTTTTGCACTGACCGTGTTCAATCTGGCGGTGCTGCCGGACGCCACCTCGGGTATTGCGACCACCACGGCACCGACCCGCGAGCTGATGTCTGACATCACGCCCGATATCCTGTCGGTGACGTTCGCCGACCCGGACCGGATGTCGGCGTTTGACCTTGCGACCTATACCCGCCACCTCGCCGAAAACCGGCAAGTGACCGAGCGCTACGACATCGCCTTCTGGAAAAAAATCATCTATCCGTTTGCGGTTTTCGTGATGATGGCGCTGGCCTTGCCGTTCGCCTATTTGCATGCACGCAGTGGCGGCGTCAGCCTGAAGATTTTTATGGGCATCATGATCGGTGTCAGCTTTAAATTGATCAACAGCCTGTTTTCTCACGTCGGCTTGCTCAACACCTGGCCACCGCTGGCCACGGCGATCGCTCCCAGCCTGCTGTTTCTGGCCGGCGCGGTAGTCGCGTTGTGGTGGGTCGAACGACATTAACTTTTTACTCAGCATCGACCGAAACCATGACCCAAAAAGCGTTAATTCTGTTTGCCCACGGTGCCCGCGCAGCGGGGTGGGCTGCACCGTTCGAACGTCTGCAGCAGATGGCCGGCGCGCAGTTGCCGGAGGTGGCGGTACGTCTTGCATTCCTTGAACTGATGACGCCGCAGTTGCCCGAGACCTTGGCCGCGCTGGTGGCCGATGGTCGCTGCGACATCACGATCGTGCCGGTGTTTCTGGGGCAGGGCAGCCATTTGCTGCGCGACTTGCCATTGATCGTCGATGAGTTGCGCACCACCTATCCGCAAGTACATATCCGCGTGGCCGCTGCTGCCGGCGAAAATGCGGATGTGCTTGATGCGATTACGCGCTATTGCATTGTCAGCATGGGCTAGCAGGCGGTTAATGCAGACAGAGCGCAGGCCGCTCTGTCTCGCCACTGGCCATCATCAGCGCCGGCGCACCGGCGTCAAGCCAGCCGTGCAGTGCCTGGGCCCGCTCATTAAAGCAGGCAAACCAGTAACCAAGCGCGTCGGCGGTGGCTTCACCGCCAGCCATGCGTGACCAGATCAGCACGTTGGCCGGCGCTTCCGGCACCAGGCCGACGTTGATGACGGGCAAATCTTCTTGATATTGATTTTCGGCCAGCAGCGTTGACAGCGTGGCGTTTGTGGGTTCCGTCAGCGCGCCCGGATAACATTGCAGGGTCAGGCATTGTGTGGCGGATTCGGTCAGTTCGATATCGATATTGCCGACCGTTAGCGTGCAGGACAGGCCCGAGGGCGTGCTTGACAGCGGTTGTTCCAGACCCAGCTGGGTCAGGAGCAAGGTGATGATGCGAGGGGGTGTTGACTGGATCATCATGGCAGTCTCTCCGGAGTGAAGTCTAACTATAGGTTTGCCCTGGTCACAACTTGGTTCCCTGTTGCTGTCACTGCGCTGGCAGAGGTGGATGGATGCCGCATGCAGGTCAGTGCGGCGGGTTCGGGCCTGCCGATGCCATAGCCCTGGGCGTAATTGACGCCCATCGTGCGCAGACACGCGCGTGTCGCGTCGTTTTCGACAAATTCGGCGATGGTCTGTTTGCCCATCACGTGGCCGATGTTGTTGATGGCCTCGACCATGGCCTGGTCGATAGGATCAGTGAGCATGTCCTTGACGAAGCTGCCGTCGATTTTCAGATAGTCGACCGGCAAGTGTTTGAGGTAGCTGAACGACGACATCCCGGCGCCGAAGTCATCGAGCGCGAAGCGGCAGCCGAGCTCGCGCAAGCGCGTAATGAGTGCGGCAGCCTTGGCCAGGTTCGCAATCGCGGCTGTCTCGGTGATCTCGAAGCACAGCATCGACCACGGCACGTGATGCAGGCGCTGCTGTTCCAGCAGATACGCAAAAAAATGTTCGTCGTCGATAGATCCGCCCGACAGATTGATGGCGCAAGTCGTGATGCCGATGCCGGGTAGCGCCAGCATCCGGAAAGTATGACGAATGACCCAGCGGTCGATCTGCGGCATCAGCCCGTAACGTTCGGCGGCAGGAATGAAGGCCATGGGTGCGATCAGGCGGTCGTCCTCGTCGAGCAATCGCAACAGGATTTCGACATGGGCGTAAGGCATGTCAGGGCCGCTTGCCGTGGTTTGCAGCGACACGATGGGCTGGGCATACAGGCAGAAGCGGTCGCGTTCCAGCGCATTACGGATGCGTGCCACCCAGGTCATTTCATGGTGGCGTACCGTCAGTTCGATATCGTCAGCACGGTAGACATGCACCCGGTTGCGGCCTTTTTCCTTGGCCATGTAGCAGGCGGCATCGGCGGCTTTCATCACTTCCTTGAGCGTGCTGCTGCCGCGCGTGAGCGCCACCATGCCGACACTGACGCCGACAGTAAATCGCTGGCCGGCCCAGATGAAGCGGATGTCGGCCGCGCTTTCGCGCAATTGCCCGGCAATCCGGATCGCATCGCTATCGCCACAGTCCAGCAGCACGATGCCGAATTCGTCGCCACCAAGCCGGGCCAGCAGGTCGCCCTCGCGGATACTTTGTTGCAGGATCATGCTGATCTGGCAGATCAGTTCGTCCCCGGCGGCATGTCCGCAGGTGTCATTGACGATCTTGAACTGGTCGAGGTCAAGGTAGAGCACGGCGTACTGCCGCTGCGACGACGTGTCGCTGATCAGCGCATTGAGCCGGGCTTCGAAGGCGCGCCGGTTGAGCACGCCGGTCAGAGCGTCGTGGTTGGCCTGATGCTTCAGTTCAGCGGCATGGCGGCGTTCGTCGCTGACATCGTGCAGCACGACGACAGCACCGATGATGGTGCCGGCAAAATTATGGATGGGCGCAACCGAATGGTCGATCGGAATGATGCTTTCGTCCTGCTTGTGCAGCAGCAGCGTATCGGCGGACACGGGTGTAGCCAGGCCGCGTATGGCCGGGCCGACCAGATCACTGATCTGGAGGCCGCTGGTCTCGCTGACGATGCAGCAGGCCACTGCCAGCGCCCGGTTGCGCAACGCGGCGGCCGGTTCGCCCAGCAAGTCTTCGGCGACCCGGTTGCAGTACGTGATATTGCCGTCGGTATCGGTGGTGATGACGGCGTCGGCGATCGCGGCCAGTGCGACCTGGGCCAGCTCTTTTTCGCTGAATGCGCGCGCTTCGGCGGCCTTGAGGTCGCTGATATCAGTGAGGGTGCCGACCATGCGCACCGGTGTGCCCTGTTCGTCGCGGACCACTTGCGCGCGCGAACGGCACCACAGATAGTGGCCATCGCCGGTCTTCAGACGGAACTCGATGTCATAGGGGGTCGAACTACGGAAATGCAGGGCGGCAGCGGCCCGGCAGCCGGGACGGTCATCGGGATGCATCAGCTCCATGAAGGCGGAAGGAACGTCGTTAAGCACGTCGTCGTGATAGCCCAGCAACTGGCTGATCCAGGGCGAGTAATAGACCGTGTCGGCGCGGATATCCCAGTCCCACAGGCCGGCGCTGCTGCCGGTGAATCCCAGCGACAGGCGTTCTTCGCTGTGGCGTAGCTGCGATTCCAGTTGCTCGCTGCGGCGGGCAACGAGCCGCATCAGAACAATGCTGGCGGCGATGAGCAGCAAGGCAATACTGCTGAATGCGACGATCAGCAGGTTGCGGCTCAGGCGCGACGCGTCACCCAGTGCGCGCGAAAAACCGGCTTCTAGCGGTGTCAGGAGGTCATTGATCCGGTTAATTTCTGCCAGTACCGCGGCCGGGGACTGGCGTGCCCGGCCGCTGGCGAAATCCTCGTGCAGCGTCGTGCCGATCAAACGCAATTCGGTCATGTGGATGTCGGCCTGTTCCCAGTAGCCGATCGCGCGGGCGATATCGGGTTGCCACTTGAAGTAGCGATACAGCCGGATCATGCCGTCGATGTCGTGCGGGTCGACGCCGCCATCCATAAAGCCCTGGCGGGCGATGGCCGGATCCGGAGCGGGTTTGTTCATTTCGAGGCGGGCGCGGCGGTCGCCGGCGGGCACTTCAAGGAGGGCCAGGAATTGCCGGTAATCGCTCTCGTTGCCACTGCCGGCGTAGCGGCTGAGCTGATGGATCGCTTCTTTCTGGGCCTTCGACCACAGGCTTTCGGCACCGACATAGGCCCGCAGTATCGACATCACACTGATGCTGATCACGGTCAGCGTCGTCAGTGTCAGCACGACGGAGACCAGCAGGGCCAGAAAAACAGAAGTGCGCTTGATCACGGTGAGTACCTCAAACCAGGTGGCTGACGTGGAACGCTGAAGCTTTTTTTCGACGGTCGATTATTGCACCGGACGCCTGCCGGCAACGGATATCGACAAAATAAACCCGTTAAAACCAGCTGTTGCCGGTGCTGAGGTTAAAGCCGGTGGTGTCAGCGGCGCGCCGGCAGCGTCAGCCCGACCAGCACCGGATCATGGTCGGAGGCGCGCCATGGCGTGGCGGCATAGCGATCATCGGGTTTCGATTCGGTGTTGTAGTCGAGCACTGCGGGTTCGTCGGCATTGGCATGCCAGATCGTCACGCCACTGACGTGCGGTGCCAGCGTGCGGCTCGCAAAACCATGGTCGAGCGCCCCGGCCATACCGGCAAACACGTACGAATAACGCTCGGCCGGCGGCAGGCGGCGCAGCAGGTCGGCATGGCCGGCGGCTTCGATCACCCGGATAGGATCTTCGTCCAGATACGCATTGAAGTCGCCCAGCATCAGCACATCGCCATCGCCGGAGCGGGCCACCAGCGTATCGACCCACTGCAGCAGAGCGCCGGCCTGACGGGTACGCGCCGCATTCCAGCAACCCTGGCCGCGATCGCGCTCGACGCTGCGCGTATCGGACGGACAGCTGCTCTTGCTCTTGAGATGACTGACCACCATCCAGAAACTGCCATTGTTGTCGCGCGCGGCAAAGCGCTGCGCCAGCGGCGGACGTACACCACCGTCGACCAGGAAGCCGCGCGTCGGCGGCAGTTCGCGCGGGCCGAGCGTGACCACGCGGGCCGGCTTGTAGATCAGCGCGACCTTGATCACATCGCTGCCCGGCACGCCACTATCGATGGCGGCATATGTGTTGCCACCGAGCCGGGCGTTGACCGCACCGACCAGGTCCGCGAGCGCGGCCGGGTTGTTTTCGATTTCCATCAGGCCGAGCACATCGGCATCGAGGCCGGCAATCGCGGCGACCAGCTTGTCGCGCTGGCGGGTACGTTCGAGGGCGCTATCGGCACCGCGCGCACCGAGTGTAGTGAAGTAATTAAGCACGTTCATGCTGGCGACCCGCAGCGTCCCGCCGACCGCAGCCGGTGCCGGCGGACGCGGATTGGCCGGCGTGAAGACCACCGGCGCGGTTGGCACGATGCGCCAGCCGCTGGTGCTCCAGCTCAGGATGCCTTGCAGTCCGCTGACGGTATCGCCGCTGCGGCGCGTGCCGCTGCTGTCGTTGGCCGACAGGTATGGCACCGGCACCGGCGAGACCACGTTGGCACCGTCGTCGAGCAGAATTTGCGAGCGCGCATTGGCTGCGACGACGGTGGCCGCGTCGCGTCCGGCCGGATCATTGTTCGGTTGCCACAGACGGCCGTTGGCCGACAGCAGCAGTTCGCCATGGCGACCGAGGTCGTGGTTGTCGGTCACGGTCAGGGTTTGCGGCAGTTGCACCAGCATGCCTTCGAGTGCTTCGAATTGCTTGTCGCCGGCCACTGGTAATTGCAGGATATGGGGCGTGATCTGCGGGCCGGTACCACAGACCGAGATCGTGCTGACGCTGCTGATGCGGGTCAGCCGGTCCGGATCGGCACTGCTGCTTTTGTATTCTTCGATGGTGCCGCTGACCTGCACGTACTGGCCGCGCGCGACCCGTTTTGCGCCGGACGGCAAGTAGACAAAGATGCCTTCCGAGGTGGCGGCGTTACCGTCCGGTTCGACTTGCTGCAGAAAAAATCCGTGCAGCTGGCGGGTCTCCTGGAAGTCGCCGGTGACGACGCCGCGCAGCGTGACCAATTGGCCGGTGCGCGGACTCAGGCGACCGCTGCCCTGGACCGAGGTGATATTGCGCAGCGTGTTCGGCGCAGCCGGGCAGGGCGGCGCGCCGGCCACGGCGCGAATCGCGCTGGTGCGGGTCAGTGGCGCGGCCTGGCCGCTGTCACTGCTGCCGCCGCAGCCGGTCAGCAACAGGGCAAGGTAGAGGAAGGTACGGCAAGAAAAATACGGCATGGAGTCTCCCGGGGATCAGACTACGGATGCGCCTGGCAGGCGCTCTGCGTAGTAGATCCCGGGTTGACGCGGGCTGGCAATCGGGCTGGTGATTGGCTGTGCTGCAGTACGGCTGTACGAGAACAAACCGGCTGGTCGGTGGCGAGCTAGCGCAACAGATTGGCAGCTACCACCACATGCGCTGAAACACACCATCCTTGTCGACCAGCAAATGCTTGAGCCCGGCCAGTGCATGCAGTGCCACCAGGCCGACCAGTACCCAGGCAGCGATCGAATGGATACCAAAAAACTGTTCGGACAGATCATGGTCAGGCGTCGCCCACTGCGGCAGCGCAAGGCCGAAAAACGCCACGCCATCGTTGCTCAGTGATGCCCCGATGAAGCCGGTTGCCGGCATCACGACCATGCACGTATAGAGCAGCCAGTGGGTCAGTCTGGCGAACTTCATCTGCCATTGCGGCAGATGCGCCGGCAGTGGCTGCGGCGCATGTGTGGCACGCCACAACAGGCGCAGTGCGACCAGCGCAGCGACGATCAGGCCGGTGGATTTATGCAGGTCGAAGTACCAGCCGCTGCCTGGTGTACTTTCGATATCCACCATGTACCAGCCCAGTGCCACCATGCCCGTCAGCAGCAGCGCCAGCAGCCAGTGCAGAAAAATCGCCGGTCCGCGATAGCGCCAGCTGGAGTTCAGTGCGGAGAAACTGCTCGAGGCCTTGATCATGCGGAGTCCTTGTGGGTGCGATGCGGGATGGTTAGTGCGCGCAGTCTACCGTATCGCTACGGTGCCGAAGTCGGTGATGCGCTCCCGGCACCGCTGCCAACGCGTGTATTTGTTGAGCGAGGCACGCAAGTCGACGGCGGGGTGTCCGTAGCAGTGCCTGAAGAGGCATTCATTGACGTTATCAATTTTGCGCCTGCACGACCCAGGCACCGTCCCGGTAGACTTCCTCGTCGTCCAGCCGGACTGACTGCGTGACGGCAAAGACATCGACGTGATGGCGCACCACGCCGCGCTTGAAGCCGGCTTTCGGATAGATCCCATGCTTGGCCCCGAGCGACAGGTGAATGCCGCACATGCGTTCGAAGGTGCCGATATCGCTGACCGTGCAATCCTTGCTGAACGCGCGGTTCATGCCGAAGCCCAGTTCGCGCAGCCAGACTTCGCCTTCGTCGGCGCGGATGTTGGCCAGCACCTGGTCGAATTCGGGCGTGCTGTCGATGGCCTCGATGACGCGGCCCTTGCGGATGACCAGCGTGATCGGCTGCGCCGGCTGGTTGACCGAGAACGCGGTATCGCCGAACACAAAAATGCGTACCCGGCCATTGACGGTCTCGAGGTCGCGCGCTTCGGTGAACACTTCACCGATCGGGAACTGCCCGCCGACATTGGTCATGCTGCGGTAATCGCCAATGTTGATCTTGGCTGATTCCAGCGCACCGCCGAAGACCAGCAGTTCGCCGCCGCTATCGAGCACGGCCGAGCCGGCGCGATCGATGCGCTCCTTGAGGGCCATGCCGGTACCGCGGTAATAGGCCTGATCGTAGGCAAGGGCGGCGATGTAATGCAGCGATTGCTCGCCCGGCATGCGCGCCAGATGCGGATGCTCGATGACCTTCAGGCCGCGCTTGAACAGCTCGACGCGGATCCGGTAGGCATCGAGCCGGAAATTAGTCGACTGCACCAGCACTACCAGATCGCCGGCCGACAGCGTCGCAAACAGCGCCTGGATTTGCTCCGGTGCGACCGTGTCGAAATCAATGAAGGTGGCACCCGGCAGGCAGCGCCGGTAGGCCGCTGTCAGCGCCTGCGCCAGCGGGCAGCCGGCATCCGACACCACCACGGCGGCATGCTGCGGCATGTATTCGATAGCCAGATCCAGCACATCGCGCAAATGCGCCGTGGCGGCATCGATGGCGCTGTCGGGCAGCAGCGCGGCGGGTACATCAGGCAAGGTGGAAAGCATGGGCGACGCCATTGAAAGGAGAGCCGCATTTTACCTTCAGCCGGTCCGGTTTGCCTGATGTGTAAGCCTTTATCTGAATTGCGTGCAATTTAATTTGACGCGATATCGTGAATTCACTATTTTGCATGGAGACCATCATGACAACGACTGTAAAGCGCATTCTTTTTGCCGCTGCAGCACTGATTCTCAGCACCGCGGCGCTCCTGCCCGGCACCGCCTCGGCACAGGTGGGCGTCAATATCATTATCGGCAATGCGCCACCACCACTGCGCTATGAAGTCCGGCCGGGACCGCGTCGCGGCTACGATTGGGCGCCTGGCTACTGGAACTGGAATGGCCGCAGTCATATCTGGGCGGGCGGTCACTGGGAACGTTCGCGTCCCGGCTATCTGTATTCGCAGCCGCAATGGCAGCGTGATGGCCAGCGCTGGCGCCTCAACCGGGGTGGCTGGCATCAGGGCGGTGGCCCGCGTGCCGAACATCACGGACGTGGCCACGGCGGACGTGACCGCGACCACGATGGTCGTAAAAACCGCCACGACCGTGACCGGGATGGCGACGGCGTGAGGAACCGCAACGATCGTCGTCCGGACAACGGCCACCGGAACTGATGGCCGCAGCGCGCCTCATGACGGCGAAAATTTTTCCAGAATTTTTGCTGCCGGATCGCTGCACACCAGTACCAGTTTCAGGCTGGCCCGGGTCATCCCGACAAACAGCTTGCGCACGGTGCGCTCATCGAGCTCCTTGAAATCGAGCTCGGTAAAAATCACCGCCGGTGCTGACTGACCCTTGAACCGGTACACCGATTCGGCCAGCAGCCCGCCCTTGCGAAACATCGGATTGCCGAGCAGGTCGTAGCCGCCGGTGAACGAATGCAGCGCGTGCTGGCCGAGTTGATCGAGCTTGAGCAGCGCGGATTTTTCGCGTCCCTTGAACGACAGCAGCACGATGTCGTTGCGCGCAAAACCGGCCGCCAGACAATGCGTGATGGCTTCTTTGGTCGCTTCCAGCAAGCTGTCGTTGTCGCCGTCGGCATAGCGCAATTGCACCAGTCCTGCGCTGACAAACGGGCTGGCGGCCAACGCCGGTGCGTCACCGCCGGTGATCGCCCCCAGCAGGTCGACGATCTCGCGCGGATTGCGGTAATTGGTATTGACGCGCAGCGTGACCCAGTCGGGCAGCGCCACCGGCGCGCGGCCGTACAGGTTTTGCATCGGGTCTTCCAGCCACAGCACGCGGCCGGGCACCCGCACCAGTCGCAGCACCGCGTCGCGCCAGCCTTCCGAAAAATCCTGTCCTTCGTCGATGATCACCACGTCATGTTGCCAGTGCGGTGGCACCGTGCCGTGGTCGAACACGGTCTCCATGTTTTGCCAGGTGCCGGGATTGCTGTAGTCGGGTGCCGAGCCGTTTTCGCGGCCATACGCATCGCACAGCATGTGGAAATTAGCGACCCGGCCATGCGGCCCGAGCAGGTCGCGCATGTGGTCGGCCAGCGGCCGGTTGTAGCAGACATACAGCGGTTGCAGCCCGGCCGCCAGCGCCGCGCGGAATTCGGCCACCGCGAGTTGGGTCTTGCCGCTGCCGGCGGTGCCGATTACGCGCAGCCGGAACGGCGTGAATTCGATGTGGCGCGCCCAGGTGGCCAGTCCGTCGGCCAGTCGTGTGACCAGCGCGCCGGCACGGCCGACCATCGCGCTGGCATCCGGGATCAGGCGCAGGGTGTCGTTGAAGAAGCGGCTCACGGCGGTGCGTTGCGCGGTCGGTTCGGTCAGCGGCAGCAGTTGCCGGATCACGGCGATGAGCTCGTCGGCCTTGTCGGCATCGACGATGCGGGCCGGATCAAGTCCGGCCAGTGACGGTTGCAGCACGCGGTAGTCGGGGCAGTACAGCAGGTAATCGATATCGAGCGTGCCGCCGGTCTGCGCGAAGCGGTTGCGCAAGGTGCCGATGGTGCGGATCAGCGCGAGATGGACTTTTTCGGAACGGCCCGGATAGCGCTTGATCAGGCCGTCATCGGTTTCGGTCAGGAAGCCGGCTTTCTGTTCGATCACCAGCACGCGGCCATCCGGCGCGACCAGGATGAAGTCGATTTCGCCATAAACCGAATAGCGCTCCTCGACATTGGTCCAGTGCACGCCGTGAAAGATCAGATAGGCGGTATCGAGATGTTCGGCAAAGCGGCTCAGCGTGGCGATCTCGCGGGCAGCAGCTCCGGTGGTGGCCAGCTCGCGCCAGCCGGAGGGGACGATATTCGGCATGAAAGAGGGGTCGTTAAAATGTGTTTGAAATCCATTCGGATTGTAGGCGATTTGTTGCTCTTGCCGGGAGCGCTGTCCGGTCAGCGCGAGCGGCTTCCTTTGTATTATGATCATCCGCGCAGACCGGAGAGCCTCTCCGGCACAAGGAGACATTATGTTCAGTCACATCATGGTCGGTACCAACGACATCGAACGGTCAAAGAAGTTTTACGATGCGGTACTCGGAACGTTCGGTGCCAGTGCGCCGTTTCGCAATGTGGCCTCGACTGGCCATACCCGGCTTTTTTACCGGCACGAAAATAGTACCTTCTGCATCAGCGAGCCGATCAATGGCGAACAAGCGACCCCGGCGAACGGTGGCACGATAGGTTTTGCATGCACTTCGCCGGAGCAGGTGCAGCAATTTCACGCTACTGCGCTCGCGCATGGCGGCCAGGCTGCCGAAGATCCGCCAGGCCTGCGCGAAGGCGCGATGGGACCCATGCATCTGGCTTATGTGCGCGACCCGGACGGCAACAAGCTCTGTGCTATTTACAGGGCGGCTTAGCGTCGTTGGGTGCAATAACCGCAGGGCATTGCACCGGATGCACCGCTAGCGGTTGATAAAACTGTCTGTGCTCCGCCACGGCCAAGCTACCGACGACCCCAACCCAACCTTCGAACCGGGCTTTCCAGGAACGTCAGCGCTTGTGCGCGATCCCCCGCACGATCACATTCATGCCTGCGGGATGGATGGCTTGTCACGGATGAGCGACACCACAAGAGTGATGATGGTCAGCGGCACCACGAAACCGAGCATGACTGACGAGAAGCCGGTCAGCGTTTCGTGCTGCTGTGACGCCAGGATCAGGTAGGCCACATACGCGACGTAGTACGCCAGGAAAACGCCACCTTCCCAGCGTGCGATTTCGCGACCACTCAGGAACACCGGCAGACAGGCCAGTAGCGCCGCCAGCATGACCCAGATATCAAATGACATCACCGACGGCCCCAGCGGCAATCCGGACGCACCCGACGCCAGGCTGGCCAATCCCAGGCAGCCCAGCAGGTTGAAGGTGCAACTACCGACCACGTTGCCCACGGCGATGTCGCGCTCTCCCTTGAACGCAGCGGTGATCGAGGTGGCCAACTCGGGCATCGATGTGCCTGCCGCGACAATAGTCAGACCGATCACGAGGTCGCTGACACCGAGCGCCTTGGCGAACACCACGGAAGCCGAGACCAGCCAGTCCGAACCGAGTACGAGCAGCACCAGACCGGCCAGGATCAAGGCAGTCTGGGCTGGCCATTTGGCATCCCAGGCATGCGCGCTGGCCGGCTTCAATTCGCTATCGAATTGACTGGCCCCGGCCGATGAGGCGCGGCGCGATTGCACTATCAGGAATACGGTATAGACCACCACCAGCGTCAGGAGCAGGGCACCATCCCACCGGCTGAGCGTGCCATCCAGGCCGAGCGCCACTAGCAGCAAGGCCGAACCGATCATGATCGGAACCTCCTGACGGATCAGCTGGCTATGGACGACCAATGGTGCCACCAGTGCGCTGAGGCCGAGAATGAACAGCACGTTGAAGATATTGCTACCCACGACGTTGCCGACGGCAATCGCGGTCTGGCCGCTGAGTACCGCGCCGGTCGACACGGCCATCTCGGGAGCGCTGGTACCGAAGGCGACGATGGTAAGGCCCACCACCAGTGGCGATATCCCGAACGACAGCGCCAGTTTCGATGCCCCGCGTACCAGGGAGTCGGCACCGACGACCAGCGCAACGAGACCCGCGATAAAAAGAAGGGATTGCATCAACATGAAGAACTTTCAGAAAGCGGGGATCAAGACGATCGCCCGGCGGGTTGCCGGCACCTTACCCGAGACGGTGAAAACAACCAACACGGAAACCGGAATGGAAGCTGCGGCTTGTGCAACGCCCTACACGCTTTGATGCACATCACATCCCGAAGGATTCCGCAGTGTGGGCACAGCATCATGTGCCCACGCGCGCGACCCGGTGATGCTGGTTATCTCCGTCGGTCGGCGGTGCATTTGCGTGGACACGATACCTGCATACCCACCCTACACCTCACGCGCCGCCATCGCCGCACCAATCATCATCAGCACCGGTCCGCTGCATTTGGCCAGGCCGTCTTCGAGCTGGCTCAGTGGCAGCCGGTAGATATGCTCGTCGGCGCGGCTGCAGTTTTCCACCACGATCACCGGGGTGTCGGGTGGATGACCCAGCGCCAGCAGGTTGCGTGCGGTCTTCACGGCTTCGCGCCCGCCCATGTACTGCACCAGCGTGTCGCAGGCCGGCAGGGTGGTTTGATCGGGCATGTCGGGTGCGGTGCTGGACGTGAAAAACGCGACGCTGCGGGCGATACCGCGTCGGGTCAGCGGTTGCTTGCTTGATGCCGCCGCTGCCAGCGCTGCGGTGATACCCGGCACCACCGCGCATTCAATGCCGTGCGATTCAATGGCACGCAATTCTTCATCGGCCCGACCGAACAGCATCGGGTCGCCACCTTTCAGGCGCACCACGCGACGGTATTTGGCGGCGGCGTCGATGATTTGCTGGTTGATTATCGGCTGGGCCATCGAGCGCAGGCCGCAGCGCTTGCCGACCGCGATCAGCACCGCTTGCGGACACAGCGCCAGCATGTCTTCGGTAACGAGGGCGTCATACAGCACGACCTCGGCCTCGGCCAGCAAGCGCGCACCGCGCACCGTGATCAGGTCAGCCGCACCCGGGCCGGCCCCGACCAGCCAGACCTTACCGTAGATCGTCACCGCTTCAGGCCAGACGGATCATGCCGGCGGCCACCGTCTGATGCGTGACTTCATCGATCAGGATGAAGGCACCCGTGGCGCGGATGTCGTCATAGGCGTCGGCGGCCAGCGGTTGCTGGACGGTCAGGCTGATGCTGGCGATGTCGTTGAGTGTCAGGCCGGTGGCAGGACGTTTTTCCTGGGTATTGATATCGAGCAGCGTATCGACGCCGGTGACCTTGGCCGCGACCTGGCGGGTGGTGTGCTTGAGCCAGTACTTGCGCCGCATGTCGAGCGGTTCTTCGGACAGCCAGCAGACGTCGGCAATGACGTTCTTGAGCAGTGTGGCCGGACGATCAGCCGAGACGATCATGTCGCCGCGCGAGATGTCGACATGCTCGTTGAGCAGCAGTGTGATCGACTGGCCGACTACCGCGGTCGTCAGTGAACCGTCGAGCGTGACGATGTCTTTCACGGTTGCGCTCTGGCCGCCTGGTTGCACCGTCAGCTTGTCGCCGACACTGACCTTGCCGGCTTCGATACGGCCCATGTAGCCACGGAAATCGTTGGCTTCATGACCGGCATGACGCGCCACCAGTTGCACCGGAAAGCGCAATGGCTCGTCGTGCGATTCATCGTAGACGCTCAATGATTCGAGCAGGTCGATCAGCGTCGGTCCCTGATACCACGACAGCTTGTCGCCACGGGTGACGACGTTGTCGCCGGCCAGTGCCGACAGCGGAATCGGCTTGATGTCTTTCAGGCCCAGCGTGGCAGCGAATTCCATGTAGGCAGCGACGATGCGGTCATAGACTTTCTGGTCGTAATTGACCAGATCCATCTTGTTGACGGCGACGACGATATGCTCGATGCGCAGCAGATGAGCGATGGTCGAATGGCGCTTGGTCTGGATCAGCAATTCCACGCTGCCGTCGTCACCCAGCTTCACTTTCGAGACATCGATCAGGATGATCACTGCGTCGGCGGTCGATGCACCGGTGACCATGTTGCGGGTGTACTGCTCGTGGCCCGGGGTGTCGGCGATGATGAACTTGCGCTTCGGTGTCGCAAAATAACGGTACGCCACATCAATCGTGATGCCTTGCTCGCGTTCTGCTTCGAGGCCATCGGTCAGCAGCGACAGGTCGATGGTGTCGCCAACGGTGCGCTTGTGCTTGGCGCGTGACATCGCGTCGAGCTGGTCGGCAAAGATGCCCTTGCTGTCGAACAGCAGGCGGCCGATCAGCGTGCTCTTGCCATCGTCGACCGAGCCGGCGGTAATGAAGCGCAGCAGGCCGCGTTCGGCGGTTTGTTTTGTGGTTGGAGTGGCTGGAGCGACTGCGGCATTCATCAGAAATATCCTTCTTTTTTACGTTTTTCCATCGAGGCTTCCGAGGTCTGGTCATCCATCCGTGTCGCGCCGCGTTCGGTGATTTGCGTCACTGCGGTTTCAGCGATGATCGCGTCGACGGTGTCGGCGTCCGACGCGACCGGGCAGGTGCACGAAATATCGCCGACGGTACGGAAGCGCACCATCATTGTTTCGACTTTTTCGCCGGGCAGCGGCGGGGTCAGGTCGGTCAGTGGTACCAGCAAGCCGTTGCGCGGAATGACTTCGCGCTCATGCGCAAAATAGATCGGTGGCAGTTCGAGTTTTTCGCGGGCGATGTATTGCCAGACGTCGAGTTCGGTCCAGTTTGAAATCGGGAACACGCGCATGTTTTCACCGGCATGGACGCGGGTGTTATACAGGTCCCACAGTTCCGGGCGCTGGGCTTTCGGATTCCATTGGCCGAATTCGTCGCGGAAGGAAAAAATCCGCTCCTTGGCGCGGGCTTTTTCTTCATCGCGACGGGCGCCGCCTATGCAGGCGTCGAACTTGTACTTGGCGATGGTTTCGAGCAGCGTTACGGCTTGCGCGGCATTGCGCGAATCGGTGGCTGGATTGCGCAGGCGCACGGTGCCGCGCTGTATCGAATCTTCGACCGAACCGACGATCAGGCGCTCGCCCAATTCCGCTACGCGCTTGTCGCGGAAGGTGATCACTTCAGCAAAATTGTGACCGGTATCGATGTGTACCAGCGGGAATGGAAAGGCACCCGGACGGAAGGCTTTCTCGGCCAGGCGCAGCATCACCACCGAGTCTTTGCCACCTGAAAACAGCAGCGCCGGATTGGCGCATTCGGCAGCGACTTCACGCATGATGTGGATGGCTTCGGATTCGAGCCAGTCAAGATGACGGCTACTTGCCGCATCGAGAAAAAGGTTTTCGACTGCAGGATTCATGGTGTCTTTACTAGGTAAGTTGTTGGGTCACGCTGTTGCTTGGGTGGCTGCTCAGGTGGCTGGTTTGATCCGGATGAGCTTGCCATCGACTACATGCAAACCGCATTCCTTCGAGTCCGGGTTTTCCCACCACCAGCGACCGGCACGCACATCTTCGCCAGGTTCGATGGCGCGGGTGCACGGCTCGCAACCGATAGACGGATAACCGCGATCATGCAGCGGGTTATACGGCACGTTGTTGTCGCGGATGTATTTCCAGACATCGGCTTCGGACCAGTCCGCCAGCGGATTGAACTTGGTCATGTCGTGCGCTTCATCGCGTTCCTGCACGTCGAGTTCGGCGCGGGTGCTGGACTGGGCGCGGCGCTGGCCGGTCACCCAGGCGGTATTGCCGGCCAGGGCGCGATTGAGCGGATCGACCTTGCGGATGCGGCAGCATTCCTTGCGCAGATCCACGCTGTCATAAAAGCCATTGAGCCCGTTGTTCTGGACGTAGGCATCGACGGCGACCGGATCCGGTTTCATGCGCAGGACCTCGTACGCGTAGTGGTCCTTGATCGTGTCGAGCATGCCTAATGTTTCAGCATGCAGGCGGCCGGTCTCCAGCGTGAAGATGCTGACCGGCAGACCGGTGCGCAGGATCATGTCGGTCAGGACCATGTCTTCGGCGGCCAGGCTGGAGGCAAACACGGCCGGCGAAAAATCGACGGCGATGCGACCCAGCGTGGCCTTGGTGGCGGCGACCAGATTATCGTAGTCGGTTGGCGCGGCGCTCATGATGCGGCGACCGGCCGGTGGGCGCGCCGGAACAGCGGCGTCTTCTGATCCAGCGAGGTCTGGTACGACTCCGAGAAATCGGTCAGGCCCTTGAGTGCATCATGGATGCTGCGGTCTTCGCGCGTGGCGAAGGCATCGAAACCGACCCGGCTCATGTAGAACAGCTGGTCGCGCAGCACATCGCCAATGGCGCGCAGTTCGCCTTCATAGCCCATGCGGGCGCGCAGGTTGTAGGCCGTCGAATAACCGCGGCCATCGGCAAATTTCGGGAAGTCGACGGCGATGACGGCGAAGCAGCCGAGGTCGTCCTTGATGTCTTCGGCACGTTCGCTGCTGGCCAGCCAGACACCGAGTTCGGTGCGGCCGGCGAGTTCTTCACGACGGGCTTGCCAGACGCTCAGCGGCACGATGACTTTGCCGGCGGGCAGGGCGATGGTCTCGGCGGTGTCGCCTTCGGCCAGGCGCAGTACGGTCCAGTCGTCGCTGACGACCGTGCGGTGTTTGATGATGTCACGCATGGGCGTCTTCTCCGGCGATGTGATGTTTGGTTTTGATCGGGGTCGCGTAGACGTGTTCCTTGAACGGGGCGACGCCGACACGGCGGGTGGTGTCGATGAAGCGTTCGTCTTCGTAGCGGTCGCGCACATAGACTTCCAGCAGTCGTTCGATGACGGTCGGCATTTGCTGTGCCGAGAACGACGGGCCGATGATTTTGCCGATCGAACTTTCGTTGCCTTGCGCGCCGCCTATCGAGACCTGGTAAAACTCGGCACCGTCCTTGTCGACACCGAGGATGCCGATATTGCCGACATGATGGTGACCGCAGGCGTTGATGCAACCCGAGATATTGAGTTCGATTTCGCCGATGTCATGCTGGAAGTCGAGGTTGTCGAAACGCTCGGAAATGGCCGCGGCAATCGGGATCGACTTGGCATTGGCCAGCGAGCAGAAATCGCCACCGGGGCAGCAGATGATATCGGTCAGCAGGCCGATGTTCGGCGTGGCCAGGCCGTGTGCCTTGGCTTGCTTGAACAGTTCGGGCAGTTCGGATTGGCGGACATCGGCCAGCACCAGATTCTGTTCGTGCGTGACGCGGATTTCGCCGAAGCTGAAGCGGTCCGCCATCCGGGCGATGAAGTCCATCTGCTCGGCGGTGGCGTCGCCGGGCGGCACGCCGGTCTTTTTGAGGGACAGCAAGACGATCGCATAGCCCGGCACTTTGTGCGCCTTGACGTTGCGGCGGGTCCAGGCACCGAAGGCCTTGTCGCTGGTCTTCAGGGCCGTGATGTCGGCATCGTCGCCGGCCAGCTTTGCGTAGCCGTGCGGTACGAAGTACGACGCGACGCGGTCGAATTCTTCTTGTGTGAGCGTGCTCGGGCCGTCTTTCAGGTCGACCCATTCGGCCTCGACCTGACGCTGGAATTCTTCGATGCCGATGGCCTTGACGAGGATTTTGATGCGCGCCTTGTAGATATTGTCGCGCCGGCCATGCTGGTTGTAGACGCGCATGATCGCTTCGGTGTAGGTCAGCATGTGCCGCCATGGCAGGAAGTCGCAGACCACGCTGCCGAGGATAGGCGTGCGGCCCATGCCGCCACCGGCCATCACGCGCAGGCCGAGTTCGCCGTCGGCGTTGGTCAGGACCGTGAAGCCGATGTCATGTACGGCAGTGGCGGCGCGGTCTTCGATGGCACCATTGAAGGCCAGCTTGAACTTGCGCGGCAGGTAGGCAAACTCCGGATGAAAGGTGCTCCACTGGCGCATGATTTCGGCCAGCGGGCGCGGGTCGATCAGCTCGTCGGCGGCGACGCCGCAGTATTCGTCGGAGGTGATATTGCGGATGCAATTGCCCGAGGTCTGGATCGCATGCATCTCGACCGAGGCCAGGTCGGCCAGGATCTGCGGCGTATCTTCGAGATTGATCCAGTTGTACTGGATATTCTGACGCGTCGTGAAGTGGCCGTAGCCGCGGTCATACTTGCGGGCGATCTCGGCAAACATGCGCATCTGGTCCGACGACAGCATGCCGTACGGGACGGCCACGCGCAGCATGTACGCATGACGTTGCATGTACAGGCCATTTTGCAGGCGCAGCGGTTTGAATTCTTCTTCGGTCAGTTCGTCGGCAATGCGGCGACGGACTTGATCGGCATATTGTGCGATGCGTTCCTTGACGATCTGGTGGTCGTATTGGTCGTAGTGATACATCGTGGATCCTGTCTTCAAATGATACGAAATGAGGTGATGACCGCGCGTCTGAACGCTGTGCGGTGGCCTAGAACACCAGCTTGAATGCGACTCCGGTCAGGGTGACGGCCAGCAGGCCGCGCAATAGTTTGTCCGGTACGGCACGTGCTGCCAGCGATCCGATCGTAATGCCCGGCACCGAACCGATCAGCAGCATGATGAGCAATGCCCAGTTGATCGATCCTATCCACCAGTGGCCTAGCGCGGCGATGGCCGTCAATGGTACGGCATAGGCAATGTCAGTGCCGGCAATTTCTGCCGGCTTGAGTTTCGGATACAGCAGCACCAGCAGCGTGGCACCGACGGCACCGGCACCAATCGATGAAATCGTCACCAGCGTGCCGAGCACGACACCGGCGATGATGGTGGCGTTGGCCTGGCGGGAACCTTCGAGCTGGTATTGCGGGTGCGCTGCCATCCAGCGCTGCATGCGGGTGCGGAACAGGATCGCTATCACGGTCAGCATTACCGAGCCGGCGATCGAATAGCGGATGATCTGGCCGATGGACTCGTCGAGTCCGCCAAAGTGCTTCAGCGCCAGCGTAGTCAGTACGGCGGCCGGCAGCGCGCCGAGGCACAGGCGGCGCACGATGTCCCAATGGACATTACCGCGAAAACGATGCGCGAACGTGCCGGCGACTTTGGTGGCCGAGGCGAACGCCAGATCGGTGCCGACTGCTACCGTGGGCGAGATGCCGAACATGAGCGTCAGTAGTGGTGTCATCAGCGATCCGCCGCCGACACCTGTCAGGCCAACCAGCAAACCCACTGCAAAACCGGAAACTATATAAGAAAGAGTCATGACATCCTGATCAAAGTAGCCCGAATCGTAATAAAATTCGGCACCATCGCCAACTACAGAGTAACTATTTGCTTATATGCGCTGCAGGCATAAGCAAACTCGGCGAACTCAACAAATACCCTGTTGCGCCGTCTTGCCTGATCCATTAGAAAGTCGTCATGAATTTGCATCAATTCCGCTTCGTGCGCGAAGCCGTGCGCCAGAACTACAACCTGACCGAAGCGGCCAAGGCCTTGTTCACGTCACAGCCGGGCGTCTCGAAAGCCATCATCGAACTCGAGGAAGAACTTGGCGTCGATATCTTCACCCGTCACGGCAAGCGCATTCGCGGCCTGACCGAACCGGGCCGCGCAGTGCTCAAGGCGGTCGAAGTCATCATGCAGGAAATCGACAGCCTCAAAAGCATCGGCAAGGAATTCGCCGCCCACGACAGCGGCAGCTTCACGATCGCCACCACGCACACGCAGGCGCGCTATGCGTTGCCAAAGGTGGTGCAGGCGTTCACACAGCGGTTCCCGAAAGTGCGGCTGTCGCTGTTGCAGGGCAATCCGAAACAGGTCGCCGACCTGGTACTGAGCGGTCATGCCGACATCGCGCTGGCGACCGAATCGATCACCACCATCGCCGGTCTGGTGTCGATTCCTTGTTATCAGTGGGAGCACGTGGTGGTGGTGCCGCCCGAGCATCCGCTACTGAAATCGAAGTCACTGACGCTCGACGAGATTGCTGCCTATCCGCTCATCACGTATGACAGCGCCTTCACCGGCCGCGCCAAGATCGATCACGCTTTCCAGTTGCGCAACCTGAAGCCGGATGTGCTGCTCGAAGCCATCGATGCCGATGTCATCAAAACCTATGTCGAACTGGGCCTGGGCGTTGGTATCATCGCCGGCATGGCGTACGATGCCGATCGCGATAAAAATCTGCGGATGATCTCTGCGGGCCACCTGTTCGGCACCAATGTGTCGCGGGTCGCGCTCAAGCAAGGGGCTTATTTGCGCAGCTATGTCTACACGTTCATCGAACTGCTGACGCCGACCCTGAACCGCAAACTGATCGAACAGGTCATGAGCGGTGAAAAAGAAATGTATGAACTGTAATCCGACAATAGAGACCACCATGAGTATTCCCAAAAGCGCCAACCAGAGTATCAGCACCGACATGGCCGAGTACTACGCCAAGCGTGCCGACCAGCATGACAACGTGTATGCCAAACCGGAACGCCAGGCCGACCTGCCCATCGTGCGCGAGTGGCTGCAAAATGCAGTGGCCGGCCACCGCGTGTTGGAGATCGCCTGCGGCACCGGTTACTGGACTGCTGAAGCGGTCAAGACCGCCGAACATGTGCTGGCCACCGACATCAATGCCGAAGTGATCGCGCTGGCCCAGGCCCGCAATCTGCCGGCCGACAAAGTCGAGTTCGCGCTGGCCGATGCCTTCGCGATCGAGACCGCACAACCGTTCACCGCCTGCCTGGCCAGCTTCTGGTGGTCGCATGTGCTGCGCGAGCAGCAGGACAGTTTCATGGAACGCCTGCGCGACCAGCTGGGCAAGGACACGCTGGTGGTGATGATGGATAACGTGTATGTCGAAGGCATCAGCACCTCGATTGCGCGCACTGATTTGCAGGGCAACACCTTCCAGATTCGCCGGCTTGGTAGTGGTGAGCGTTATGAAGTGGTGAAGAATTTTCCGAGTGATAGTGGCTTGCGCAAGCGGTTGTCACCGCATTTGAAGGACATTCGGATTCAGCGGATTGAGCATTATTGGATGTTGACGGGGCGGTTGAAGTAAGTTGTTTTGCCATGGCGCGATGACAGATTCAACCGAAACTGCCACCACCCTACGTGTTGTAACGGATCACCTGATATTCAAGCCGCCGTCAATTCCCCATACAACGCCGAAAACTCACCACTAAGCTTGTGGTTCTTATCCAGATGAATCATCGGCAGACACCGACCATGCGATTCGCGGATCACGATCGAGCTCGACAGTTTGCTGTTGAGCACCGGCAGACCCTCGGCAATCAGTTCGTTGACCAGCCGTTGCGGCAGGTTGGCGCGCGGCTGGAACTGGTTGACGACGATGCCTTCGATGACCAGTTCCGGATTATGGTCGGCGCGGATTTCGGCGACGTTGTTCATCAGCGTGTAGAGCGCCTCGCGCGAAAAATCATCGCAGTCGAACGGGATCAGGCAGGTGTCGGCGGCAATCAGCGCTGACATCGTGAAGAAGTTGTAGGCCGGTGGCGTGTCGATGATGATTTCGTCGAACTCCTTGGCCAGTTCAGTGAGCGCGTCGCGCAGCTTGTAGATCTTGTGGCGCGATTCGAGCTTCGATTGCAGGTCGCCGATCGAGGCATCGGAGGGCAGCAAGAACAGATTCTCGAACGGGGTCGGATGCACGTAGGTGCCGGCCGGTTTCGGATAGAAACTGAAGCCCAGCATCTCTTCAAAAAATCCGGCGATGGTTGGCGTGACTTCCTTGGCCGCGTCCCCCAGCAGATAGCGGCTGGAATTGCATTGCGGGTCCAGGTCGATGAGCAGGGTCTTCTTGCCATCATGGGCGGCGACGGCCGCCAGGTTGACCGCAATGGTCGATTTTCCGCAACCACCTTTTTGATTGAAAATTACGCGTTTCATCCGTGTTGTCCCCGTGGTGATCGATTCATGGAAGTGCCCCGGTGGCGAGCATTGCAGCGTTCGACCGAGTAGGCGCAGTCATTATGACAAACAATAGTGGCTTTACTGACAGGTATTCGGCATCAATAGGCTATTTCATTGGTCTGCAGCGGCCCGCGTACTTGACGTGCGCGGATTATTTAGCGGTTTTATTCTTCGTGGACGTGAAAAACTGTTTAAGCGGGTTGGTACTGGAAAAGCGTTTGTGCCAGTTGTGCCAGTTGTGCCGGATGTGGGCATCTCGAAAAGTTACCGATTTTTTTCGGTTGTCAGGATTTTTGTTCTCCCGTTCTGCGATCTGGTCGAGCAATGCCGCATACAGCGCAGCAAGTTGCTGCTGCGAATGCAGGAATCGCGGACCGCGTGAGAGGCGGCCTTCTTTGATCAGCTCGAAGAGCTTTTCCTCGAGATTGCTGGCATCAATCCGTACGTTCAGACCCGGGTTGTGAATCAGTTTGTAGATTCTGTCGTAAGTAATGAGCGTGGCATTGCGGCCAATACCGGCGTGGCTGAGGATGAGTGGATCGATTTGGGCTGTGTTGGCGCGGCAGCTTTTATTCGCCAGAATTGCACGATGGCCTTCCAGCGCCAAACGGGCCATATTGATGGCCGCAGGTTTTAGTACTGCGCCAGTAAATTCCAGGCCCGCTTGCGTGATCGGGATGGATATTATGTTGCGCGGGTTGGTGTTGATTTCTTCGACCTCTAAAATGTATTGGGAATAAGGGTCGTAATGGTCTTGTAAGTCGTCAAAACGAAGGACTTTGTATTTGCCCGCGATAATTGTTCCGTCGCTATTCTCGGAATTTTTTTCGTGCTCGATTCGTTCATTCAGCATTGCCAGAATTGTTTTTTTGCTGCTGTTGCAATCGGTTGTATGGGCTCTGTGGGAAACGAACTGGTAAATACCAAGACCGGATTCAATGCCTTGCACAAGCATATTGTCCAGTGAGAAATTCTGTTGTGGCGATTGCCCTGCAGCGTAATACGGTGCCGGACTTCCCGTATTCGGGCCAATTTTGTTGGCATGGACCGCGGTCTCGCGTCCGTTCGGCGCGGGGACCTTAATGACATTGTTCCGGCCGCAGGGTACGCGCGATGCGTTGCTGGGAACCTCGTTGTCGTCGAAGGCCCAGTTCTGCCGGTGGCTTAAATTTTCCAGCCGTGCCCACAATGCATCGACTCTTGCTTTGGTTTCGTCACTTTTCGCGCTGGTCGTGGGCGAAGCTGGCCGTGGCGATTGCGAACCGTTGCTGGAGCTGGAGGAGGGGATACAGGAAAGTGGCATGGCGGATCCGGAGAGTGGGCAGTCGATTGGTCCCGGCACCACAGCGGCACCGAAACCACCTGTCAGTGTCCGCAAGCCCGCTCCGGTTCCATCACCGCCGCTTTCTGTCGCCGCTCACCACTTCTGCGGTACAGTCGACGCCTCCCCATTCACCCGAAGCCGCAATGAAGCTAGCCACCCTCAAAGACGGTACCCGCGACGGCCAGCTTGCCGTCGTTGCCCGCGACCTGAAAACCGCCGTCTTAGCCGATGCCATCGCACCGACGCTGCAGCGTGCACTCGACGACTGGAATTTCATTTCGCCGCAGCTCGAAGACCTGTACGCCGAGCTCAATGCCGATCGCGCCAGCCGGTCGTTTGCCTTCGATGCCGGCCAGTGCATGGCGCCGCTGCCACGGGCTTTCCAGTGGGCCGATGGATCGGCCTATGTCAATCATGTCGAACTGGTGCGCAAGGCGCGCCACGCCGAGATGCCCGACTCGTTCTGGCATGAACCGCTGATGTACCAGGGCGGGTCGGATGATTTCATCGGGCCGACCGACGACATCGTGCTCGGCTCCGAAGAGTGGGGCATCGACTTCGAAGGCGAGGTCGCCGTCATCACCGGTGACGTGACGATGGGCAGCGATGCCGAACAGTCCGGCCGGCAGATCCGCTTGCTGATGCTGGTCAATGATGTCTCGCTGCGCAACCTGATTCCAGCCGAACTGGCCAAGGGCTTCGGGTTCGTGCAATCGAAACCGGCGTGCAGTTTTTCGCCGGTGGCGGTGACGCCCGATGAACTCGGCACGGCCTGGAAAGACAGCAAGGTGCACCTGCCGTTGCGGGCAACGTGGAATGACGTGCTGGTCGGCCAGCCCCATGCCGGCACTGACATGGTGTTTAGCTTCGCGCGGCTGGTCGAACATCTGGCGCTGACGCGCAACGTGCGCGCCGGCAGCATCATCGGTTCCGGCACCGTGTCGAACAAGGATGCCCGCAAGGGCTACACCTGCATCGCCGAAAAACGCTGCCTCGAAATGATCGCCGACGGCGTCGCCACGACGCCGTTCATGCAGTTCGGCGACAGGATTAAACTCGAGATGCTCGACGCCGCCGGCAAGTCGATTTTCGGCGCGATCAACCAGACGCTCAAGCAGGCGGCACCGGTCATCCGGCGCGGCCGTCATGCCTGATACCAACAAGGAGAGTCACATGAATACCCTCGCCAGTGCCGTCACCGGTCAGCTCGCTGCCCTGCCTGTCGCCGTCCCGATCAACGGGCTGCATCATTTTGCTTACCGCTGCCGCGACGCCGAAGAGACGCGCCACTTTTACGAAGACGTGCTGGGCTTGCCGCTGTTTCATTACATCCGCGCCGACACCGTGCCGTCGACCGGCGAGTACTGCCCGTACGTGCACATTTTTTTCCGCATGACCGATGGCTCCTGCCTGGCCTTTTTCGACCTCGGCGACAACCAGCTGGCTGCGCCCTCGGCCAACACGCCGGCGTGGGTCAATCACATTGCGATGCGGGTTGATAGTGTCGAGCAGCTCGAAGCCATGAAGACCCGCATCGAGGGCCATGGCATCGAGGTGCTGGGCGTGACCGACCACCGGATTTTTCGCTCGATTTATTTCTTTGATCCGAACGGCATCCGGCTTGAACTGTGCGCGCAACTGGCCGATCCGCAGCAGATGCAGCAGGAGCAGCAAGGCATCCACGAGCGGCTTGATGCCTGGTCGCGCGAGAAGTCGCTGCGGCTGGCCGTGGTCCGGCAGACGCTGCTGGATTGACCGGTACGGTATCCTGCGCACTTCGTTATTCAATGCTTAGCCCTGGAATCCTGATGCCTTCACCTTTGCGTACTAGCCTGATCGCCGCCAGCCTGCTGCTGTTTGCCACCGCTGCCACCGCGCAACTGCGGATCGGCGTGACGATCTCGACCACCGGCCCGGCCGCCGCGATAGGCGCACCGACCAAAAACGCGATGCTGCTGTGGCCGAAAGAAATCGCCGGCCAGAAGGTCGAGTACGTCATTCTCGATGACGGCTCCGACGTGACTAATGCAGTACGCAATACCCGCAAGCTCATCAGCGAAGAAAAAGTCGATCTGATCGTCGGTCCCAACACCACGCCGAATGCGCTGGCAATGATCGATGTGGTGGCCGAAAACAGTACGCCGCTGATCACGCTGGCGGCTTCGGCGGCCATCGTCGAACCGATGGATGCGAAGCGCGCCTGGGTCTTCAAGATGCCGCAAAACGATAGCCACATGGCGACCATCCTGACCCAGCACATGGCCGATACCGGCATCCGCACCGTGGCCTTCATCGGCTTTGCCGATGCCTATGGCGAAGGCTGGTGGCGCGAGTTTTCCAAGCTGGCCGAGCTGCGCAAGATCAAGGTCGTCGCCAGCGAACGCTATGCCCGCAACGACACTAGCGTCACCGGCCAGGTCCTGAAAATGATGGCGGTCCACCCCGACGCCATCCTGGTGGCCGCCTCGGCCACGCCGGCGGTGCTGCCGCAAAAAACGCTGGTCGAACGCGGCTACAAGGGCCGCATTTACCAGACCCATGGCATCGGCACGCTGGACTTCCTGAAGGTCGGCGGCAAGGATGTCGAAGGCACGCTGTTCCCGACCGGACCGGCAGTGGTGGCACGCCAGTTGCCGCCGACCAATCCGGTACGCAAGGTCGCCTTGCAATTCACCGATCGCTATGAAGCGGCCTATGGCGCCGGCAGCGTAACCCAGTTCGCAGCCGATGCATGGGGTGCCTATATGCTGATCGCCAACGCAGTACCGCAAGCGCTGAAAGTCGCGCAACCTGGCACACGCCAGTTCCGTGCCGCGCTGCGCGATGCACTGGAAAACACCCGCAACTTGACCGTGCCGCAAGGCGTGATCAACATGAATCCGCAAGACCATGTCGGGCTCGATCAGCGCGCCCGCGTGATGGGCATCATCAAGGACAACAAGTTTGCGTATGCCTTCGGCGGATGATGCCCGCCTGATGAAACGAGCGCCTTATCGATAATTCGACCCTGTGGTTTCTGATCGTCGGTTCCTTGCTGGTCGTGATGGCCTTGATGGAATCGCTGCTGCATAAACTGCCGTTCAGTCCGGCCATGCTGTACCTGCCAGTCGGCTATGCACTCGGGCCCGGCGGCATCGGCCTGATCGACCTCGACCCGGTCCGGCATGCCGGCGCGCTGACCCTGGTGACTGAAATTGCCCTGCTGATTTCGCTGTTCACGGTCGGCCTCAAGTTGCGCCTGCCGCTCAGTGACCGGCGCTGGTGGATGCCGGTGCGACTGGGAACCTTGACGATGCTGGTGACGATAGGCTTGCTGACAGCCGTCGGGGTATTCCTCCTCGGCCTGTCGCTAGGGCCGGCGATTCTGCTGGCGGCCATCATCGCGCCTACCGATCCGGTGCTGGCATCGGACGTGCAGGTGCAAGACCCCCGCGACCATGACCGGCTGCGTTTTAGCCTGTCCGGTGAAGGCGGCATGAATGACGGCACCACGTTCCCGTTCGTGATGATCGGACTGGGCCTGATGGGCGTGCCGATGGCCGCGCGGTTCACGGGTGTCAGTGCCATCGGGATGGTGTTGTGGGGAATTGCGGCCGGACTGCTGTGCGGCTGGCTGGTCGGTCGCCGGGTCGGGCGCTTGGTCCTGTATTTGCGGCAGCGCCGTCAACTGGCAATGGGCATGGAAGAGTTCCTCACGCTGGGCTTGATCGCCTTATCGTTCGGGATTGCCGAATTGATTCACGGCATCGGGTTTGTGGCGGTGTTCGCCACCGGGGTGGCGATGCGCCGCATCGAGCACAAGGCCAGTGGTGTCGAGGCCGATGTCACGCTCAGTGATCAGGCCATCGACGCCGCCAACATGACGGAAACCGTGCTCGGCTTCAATCAGCAACTGGAACGGCTGGCCGAATTTGTCGTCGTTCTGCTGCTGGGCATCCTGCTGTCGGGCTATGGGATTTCGCAGGAAGGCATGCTGGTCGCAGTGCTGTTGCTGGTCGTGATCCGGCCGGTGGCGGTCAACCTGGCACTGCTCGGTGCCACGGTGACGCGCTCGCAACGGCTGCTGCTGAGCTGGTTCGGCATACGTGGTATCGGTTCGCTTTACTATCTGATGTTCGCATTGCAATACGTGGCGTCGGTGAACCTCGGCAGTCGCATGGTCAGCGAGCGCTTCGTGCCGCTGGTACTGACCGTGCTGGCGGTGTCCATCGTCGTGCACGGCATGTCGTCGACGCCGCTGATGCAGTGGTATCGTCGTCGCCGCCGTTCCGCCTGAAGGTCCATTCACAGAAAGTGGTCATGGTTATTGATGTTGCTGTCCTTGTCATCGTTGCGGGCCTGTCCAGCCGGCCAAGCGCATGATCCCCACCCGCAAATCCCTCGATGGTCCGGGTACTGCCCTGATGCTGATCCTCTGTCTTTGCTGGGGCTTGCAACAGGTGGCGATCAAGATCGCCGCTCCCGATATGGGCACCGTGCTGCAGACCGGCGTGCGCTCGCTGATTGCGGCACTGCTGGTGAGTGCATTGATGCTGTGGCGCGGCTCGTCGTTTTCGATGCGGGACGGCACCTTCTGGCCTGGGCTGGGTGCCGGTGCACTGTTCGCTGCCGAGTTCGCCTGCATCGCACTGGCACTGACGCTGACGAGTGCCTCGCATGTCGTCGTGTTCCTTTACACGGCACCGATTTTCACGGTGCTCGGCTTGCACTGGCTGGTGCCCGGCGAACGGCTGCACAGTCGCCAGTGGAGCGGCATCCTGCTGGCTTTTTTCGGGATCGCGCTGGCGTTTTCCAGCGGCTTCGATGCGAGCGTTTCGTCGCAGGTCTTGCTCGGCGATGCGCTTGGTCTGCTTGGCGCGATGATGTGGGCGGCGACGACAATCCTGATCCGCCGTTCCAGTTTGTCCGAAGCCGCGCCGACCCGCACCTTGCTGTATCAGCTCGGGGTGTCGGCGCTGCTGCTGTTGCCGCTGGCCGGCGCCATGGGGCAGATGGGACGCGTCTCGATGACCGGACTGAGCTGGGCCAGCCTGCTGTTCCAGTCCGTGATCGTGACGTTCGCCAGTTACCTGGCGTGGTTCTGGATACTGCGCAATTACCTGGCCTCGCGCGTGTCGGTGTTTTCATTCCTGACGCCGCTGTTCGGCGTAGCCTTCGGGGTACTGATCCTGCATGAATCCGTGGGCGCGCGCTTTTCGATTGGCGCGTTACTGGTGCTGACAGGGATCGTCCTGGTCAACCGGCGCTAGGGGCTACGCGCAGGGGGGGGCATGCTGTCAATTTCCTACAACTACCAATAGTCAGCATTAAGTAATTACCAATACATGGGAAAAATCGTGGTCGTGCGGCATACTTTATTTCATCTTTTTTAGAAATATTCGTCACCGCGCTTCCACCCGATGCCGTGTCGGTGGAAATCATTTCATTCTCCTGCAGGAGTTTCCATGACACGTCGTTCCGCCTTTGCCGTGCTCTCCATTGGCCTGTTGATGACCCTATTGCGGTCTGTCCCGGTCCAGGCTGCCGGCACCCTCGTCGATGCCGCCACCATCAATAGTGGTGATACCGCCTGGATGCTGACGTCGACGGCACTGGTGCTGCTGATGACGATTCCCGGACTGGCGCTGTTTTACGCCGGCATGGTACGCAAGAAAAATGTACTCGGCACGATGGCGCACAGCATCGTGACGGTGGCCATCGTCAGCGTCTTGTGGGTGGTGGTCGGCTACAGCCTCGCGCTCACGCCCGGTTCGATGTTGCTCGGCGGGCTGGACCGCGTGATGCTCGACGGCATGATGTTCCTGAAAGAGGCCGGAAAGTTATCCGTGAGCCCGCTGGCCACTACCATTCCCGAGAGCGTTTTCGTGATGTACCAGATGACTTTTGCAATCATCACGCCGGCCCTGATCACGGGTGCCTTCGCGGAACGCATGAAGTTTTCCGCACTGATCCTGTTCATCGGCACCTGGTCGCTGGTGGTCTACGCGCCGATTGCGCATTGGGTCTGGGAGCCGGGTGGCTGGCTGGCGATGGAGGGTGTGCTCGACTTTGCCGGTGGTACGGTGGTGCACATCAGTGCCGGTATTTCGGGCCTGATGGCCGCACTCATCGTGGGTCCGCGGATGGGCTACGGCGACGAGCCGATGCCGCCGTACAATCTTGCGCTCACGCTCATTGGCGCGGCATTGCTCTGGGTGGGCTGGTTCGGTTTTAATGCCGGATCGGCGCTGGCGGCAGACGGTCGTGCCGGCATGGCGATGCTGGTCACGCAAGTGGCAAGCGCCACCGGTGCGCTCGGATGGATGGCTGCCGAATGGCTGCGGCGCGGTAAGCCATCGGTGCTGGGATTGGTGTCCGGTGCCGTGTCGGGACTGGTGGCGATCACGCCGGCCTCGGGTTTCGTGGGGATTTCCGGTGCGCTGGTGATCGGGGCCGTCGCGGGCGTGGCCTGCTATCTTGGCGCTATCGCTCTGAAGGGATGGCTGGGGTATGACGATACGCTGGATGTGTTCGGTATCCACGCCATCGGCGGCATCACCGGTTCGCTGCTTACCGCGGTCTTTGCCGACAAGGCTATCGGCGGGGTGTCGACGACACTGACAACGCAGGCGTTCGGCGTCGGCGTCACGATCCTGTATGCGGGGATGGCAACCGCCGTGATCCTGATCGTAGTGCAAGTGCTGGTCGGACTGCGGGTGAGCAGCAGCGACGAAGTCGATGGCCTTGACTCCGAGCAGCACGGCGAATCGGTATCGTAATCTTTGCGGGCGGATGACTTCGACGGAGACACCATGAGCGAGCTCAGACAACCCAACCTTGCGGATATCGAAACGAGCACTGACTTGCGGGGCAGTCGTCGATGCGGCACCAGTGGAGAACGCACCTGATCCGGCTGCGCCTGAACGGTCGTATCTGAAGAGGATCCGCTGATTGCATGCCGCCATTAAAAACGAATAGCAAGTCGCATCAGCGGATCAACGCTCGATGAATCAGGGTTCGGAATTAGGGAGATAAGGAAAGGTCAGTGGGGCGACCGACGGGGCTCGAACCCGCGACAACCAGAATCACAATCTGGGACTCTACCAACTGAGCTACAGCCGCCACTGATGAAGACTTCCTCTGCTACTGCATTGAGGAAGAGGCCGAATTATACAAACATGTCGGCAGGCTGGCAATTACTATTCGCCTGAATCAGCCGGTATTTGCTGGTATCGACGCGTGTCAAACGTCGGCATGCAGGACACGCACCGTCAAGCCCAGCAAGCGCATGAAAGCGCGTTCCAGATCGACCGCATTTGCGCTCGACAGACCGGCGACCGATGGTGCGGCGTCCTGTCGCGATAGTCCGTGCGCGCTCAGTTGGCTGGCCAGTTGCCGTGCCACCGCCGCGCCGGTGTCGATGATGGTCAGGCGGTGCATGCCGTGTGCGCTGGCGATCGCTGCGATCTGTTCCTGCACGAATGGATAGTGGGTGCAACCTAGTACCAGCGTATCGGCACCCTGGTCGAGCAAGGGCAGCACGTAGCTGCGCAACAAGGCCATTGCGTCGGGCAGATGCATGCTGTCCTGCTCGATGCGCAGTGCCAGTCCCGGACACGGTTGGGCTAAAAAAGTGACGCCGGTCGCATCCGACAATGTCATGCGCAGACGGGCAAAACGTTCGCTGGCCAGCGTCGCTTCGGTGGCCAGTACACCAACGATTCCGGTAGTCGAGACCGCCGCCGCCGGCTTCAGGCCGGGCTCGACACCAACCACGATCAATGCCGGATACGCGTGGCGCAAGGCCGCAATCGCTGCTGCAGTGGCGCTATTGCAAGCGACCACCAGCGCCTTCACTTGATGCGTAACAAGCAGCGCGCCGATGGCCAGTGCGCGTTCTTCGATCTGCTGTTCGGGTCGTCCGCCATAGGGCGCAAATTGCGCATCCGAAAAATACAGCAGCGTTTCCTGCGGCAGGCTGGCGCGGATATGGCGCAGCACCGACAGGCCGCCGATGCCGGAATCAAAAACGCCGATGGGCGCGTTGGCAGCCATCGGCGTTGTCGTCATGGTGCGTGCCAGGATCAGGCAGCGACGACCGGGATCTGGCTCAGTGCCGAATGCGCGATCTTTTCCTGCCATTCCTTTGGTCCGGTGTTGTGCACCGAAATACCGCTTGAATCGACTGCTACCGTGACCGGCATGTCCTGCACGTCGAATTCGTAAATCGCTTCCATGCCGAGGTCGGCAAAGCCGACCACGGTGGCCGACTTGATCGCTTTCGAGACCAGATACGCCGCGCCGCCGACCGCCATCAGATAGGCCGACTTGTGCTTGCGGATCGATTCGATCGCTTCCGGTCCCCGCTCGGCCTTGCCGACCATCGAAATCAGGCCGGTCTGTTCCAGCATCATGTCGGTGAATTTATCCATCCGCGTGGCGGTCGTCGGACCGGCCGGCCCGACTGCCTCGTCGCGTACCGGATCGACCGGACCGACGTAATAGATGACGCGATTGGTGAAGTCGACCGGCAGTGCTTCGCCTTTGGCCAGCATGTCCTGGATACGCTTGTGTGCAGCGTCGCGACCGGTGAGCATCTTGCCGTTCAGGAGCAGGGTCTGACCCGGCTTCCATGAGGCGACTTCTTCTTTGGTCAGGGTATTGAGGTCGACGCGCTTTGATTTTTCGACGTCGGCGACCCACTTCACATCCGGCCAGCTCGACAGCAGCGGCGGTTCCAGATACACCGCGCCGGAACCGTCGAGCACGAAATGCGCATGGCGGGTGGCCGCGCAATTGGGGATCATCGCCACCGGCTTCGAGGCCGCATGGGTCGGTTGCATCATGATTTTTACATCGAGCACGGTCGTCAAACCACCAAGGCCTTGCGCGCCTATGCCGAGCGCATTGATCTTGTCGCACAGTTCGATGCGCAATTCTTCGGTCTTGTTTTGCGGGCCGCGCTGACGCAGCTCATACATGTCGATGTCTTCCATCAGCGATTGCTTGGCCATCAGCATCGCGCGTTCGGCAGTGCCGCCGATACCGATCCCGAGCATGCCCGGCGGGCACCAGCCGGCACCCATGAGCGGCACGGTTTTCATGACCCAGTCGACCAGCGAATCGGACGGATTGAGCATGACGAACTTGGATTTGTTTTCCGAGCCGCCGCCTTTTGCCGCGACCTGCACGTCGACGGTATTACCCGGCACCAGTTCCATGTGGACTACGGCAGGCGTGTTGTCCTTGGTGTTCTTGCGCTCGAAATGCGGGTCGGCCACGATCGAGGCGCGCAGCTTGTTGTCGGCAAAATTGTAGGCCCGACGCACGCCTTCGTTGACCGCATCGGTGACCGAGCCCTTGCCGAATCCTTCAAAGCGTACTTCCATGCCGATCTTCAGGAACACGTTGACGATGCCGGTGTCCTGGCACAGCGGACGCTTGCCTTCGGCACACAGGCGCGAGTTGGTCAGGATCTGCGCGATCGCATCCTTGGCGGCGGGACTTTGCTCGTTGTCGTAGGCGCGCGCCAGATGGGCAATGTAATCGGCCGGATGGTAATAGCTGATGTACTGCAATGCGGCGGCGACGGATTCGATCAGGTCTTCCTGCTTGATGATGGTCATGGTGGCTCGATGGTCAGTGATTCTGGTTGCGGGACATGTTCTGGGTGTCGGTCATGATGCGATCGCAATAGGCAATGGCCAGTGCCGACAGCAGGAATGCGATGTGGATGCCGGTTTGCGCCATCAAGGTCTTGGAGTCGTAGTTGGCAGCATTGATGAAAGTCTTGAGCAAATGGATTGACGAAATGCCGATGATGGCCATCGCCAGCTTGACCTTCAGCACCGAGGCATTGACATGCGAGAGCCATTCCGGCTGGTCCGGATGGTCGGACAAATTCATCCGCGAGACAAAGGTTTCGTAGCCGCCGACAATCACCATGATCAGCAGATTAGAGATCATCACCACGTCGATCAGGCCGAGTACCACCAGCATGATGGTGGCCTCGTTGAGCTTGGTCGGACGGATAGCGCCGGCGGTGGAGACCGCATCGAGGATGTGCTGGAGCGAGCTGGCATTGCCCATGGCTGCACCGATCAGATCGGTCAGTTCTACCCAGAAATGGAAAACGTAGACGCATTGCGCCAGGATCAGGCCGAGGTAAAGCGGTACTTGCAGCCAGCGCGTGGCAAAGATGAAATTGGACATGGCGCTGATGCGTTTTGGTACCGGACTGATTTTCGACTCGTTGGAGGACATGGGGATCGGGCTCAGGGAGCAAGAATTTGGAAGTCGCATTTTACACGCGGTCTACAGGCGTAAGCTGTGCGGTGCTGTATCGTTTGACCAATTCATGTCTTGAAGCGCAGGTAAGCCCGCATGTAAGGCTGAAGTAAGAGTGAGCGCTTATCTTTTCGGCAAACAAATTCTTTCAATTAGGAGACACGTAATGGCTGGCATCGAGACACTCAAGCAGGAAACCCGCATCTTCAATCCCTCCGACGCATTCAAGGAAGCCGCTACCATTTCCGGCATGGAGGCCTACAACGCGATGTGCGCCGACGCCGAACAGGACTATGAAGGTTTCTGGGCCAGCCTGGCCCGCGAAAACCTGTCCTGGAAAAAGCCGTTCACCACGACGCTGGATGAATCCGATGCGCCGTTTTACAAATGGTTTGAAGACGGCTTGCTTAATGTCAGCTACAACTGCCTGGACCGCAACCTCGAGAACGGCAACGCCGACAAGCATGCGGTGATCTTCGAAGCCGATGGCGGTGCCGTCACCAAAATTACTTACCGCGAACTGCATCAGCAAGTCTGCAAATTCGCCAACGGCCTGAAATCACTCGGCATCAAGAAGAGCGACCGCGTCGTGATCTATATGCCGATGTCAGTCGAAGGCATCGTTGCGATGCAAGCCTGCGCCCGCATCGGCGCGACGCACTCGGTGGTCTTCGGCGGCTTCAGCGCCAAGTCACTGCAGGAACGCATCATCGATGCCGGTGCCGTCGCCGTCATCACCGCCGACCAGCAAGTCCGTGGCGGCAAGAACCTGCCACTGAAAGCCATCGTCGATGAAGCGCTGGCGCTCGGCGGTTGCGAAGCCGTTCGCAATGTCATCGTCTATCAGCGCACCAACGCCGACGTCGCCATGACCGCCGGTCGCGACCTCGTCATGAGCACGCTCGTTGCCGCGCAATCCGATGTCTGCGAACCGGAATGGGTCAGCGCCGAACATCCGCTGTTCATCCTCTACACCTCCGGTTCGACCGGTACGCCAAAAGGCGTCCAGCACTCGTCGGGTGGCTATTTGCTGTGGGCCATGTTGACCATGAAGTGGACCTTCGACATCAAGCCCGACGATGTTTTCTGGTGCACCGCCGACATCGGCTGGGTCACGGGTCACACCTATATCGCTTACGGTCCGCTGGCTGTCGGCGCAACCGAAATCGTCTTCGAAGGCATCCCGACCTTCCCGAACGCCGGCCGTTTCTGGGACATGATCGCGCGTCACAAGGCGACCATTTTCTACACCGCGCCCACCGCAATCCGCTCGCTGATCAAGGCCGCTGACGCCGACGAAAAAATCCACCCGGATCGCTACGACCTGTCCAGCCTGCGCCTGCTCGGTTCGGTCGGCGAGCCGATCAATCCGGAAGCCTGGATGTGGTACTACAAAAACATCGGCCGCGAGAACTGCCCGATCGTCGATACGTTCTGGCAGACCGAAACCGGCGGCCACATGATCACACCGCTGCCGGGCGCGACACCAATGGTGCCGGGTTCCTGCACCCTGCCGCTGCCGGGCATCACCGCCGCCATCGTTGATGAAACCGGTACCGACTTGCCGAACGGGCAGGGCGGTATCCTGGTCGTCAAGCGTCCGTGGCCATCGATGATCCGCACGATCTGGAACGATCCCGAGCGCTTCAAGAAAAGCTATTTCCCGGAAGAGCTGGGCGGCAAAACTTACCTGGCCGGCGACGGCGCAGTCCGCAATGCCGAGACCGGTTATTTCACCATCACCGGTCGCATCGACGATGTGCTCAACGTGTCCGGTCATCGGATGGGCACGATGGAAATCGAATCCGCGCTGGTGGCGCATCCGCTGGTGGCTGAAGCCGCCGTGGTCGGCAAGCCTGACGACACGACGGGCGAATCGATTTGCGCTTTCGTCGTACTCAAGCGTTCGCGCCCGACCGGCGACGAAGCCAAGCAGATCGCCAAGGAACTGCGTGACTGGGTCGCCAAAGAAATCGGTCCTATCGCCAAACCAAAGGAAATCCGTTTCGGCGATAACCTGCCGAAGACCCGTTCCGGCAAGATCATGCGCCGTCTCTTGCGCTTGCTGGCCAAGGGCGAAGAAATCACGCAAGACATCTCGACACTGGAAAATCCGGCCATCCTGGACCAGCTCAAGGACGCGCAGTAAGGCGATCGGGTCTGCGATCAGGACTAAAGCACGCTTGATCGCGACGCCGCTGGTGTGATCCAGTCGCGACGCGCTCGCAATCGCAGTTTATTTTGCCGGCAAGTCAAAATCAGCTGCAGGTTCTGGTGTTTGAAGCCGATTTATTGCTATACTTCGGCGCTTCGCTGGATGGCTGGTTGTTCCGGTGAACGCAATGCAGGAGAGGTGGATGAGCGGTTGAAGTCGCACGCCTGGAAAGCGTGTATAGGTTTATAGCCTATCGGGGGTTCGAATCCCCCTCTCTCCGCCAAGGATGTTGTTTAAAAAAAGCCGACTGAACCAGTCGGCTTTTTTGTTTTTTGTGGTGACGCGCGCGTACTGGAAACGCTCTTCAATTCCGGACGTTCGTCGGTCCATTCGCGTGGGCAAGATACCGCCGTGCCCACCCTCCGAGAAAGCAAGCCGATCGCCTCACGATCAATTTGAGAACCACTATGAAATCACTTTCCAAGCAAGAAGCCGCCGAATTCCTCTCTAGCGCAACGATCACCGAAACCAGTATCGAGGAGGGCATCGAGATTGCTCATCGCGGCACCAGCGCGGACGGTACGCCGTTTGTGCTCATCAGTGGCCGGGATGACGGCATGGCAATGCTCTTTACGACTGAATTATCAAGCGCGCTTGAAACGCTAGGCCTGCTCTGACGGGCTTCCTGTTTTGAAAGCACATCAGGTTTGATTCTCATAGGTCAGGTCTTGAAACAGACTTCCGGCAATGATTTGATCGGTGCCTCCGGGCCGGATTCTATCGGGCCTCTTCGGCGTTGGCGTTCGCGCAGTTTCTTCACTTGACGCCGGATTTGTTCTTGCGAACGGGGCCGTTGACTAATGCGTTGTCGGTTGCCGGTGGCCGTTGCAGGAATGCCGGCACTTTCGCAGCGGTGAGCCGGTTGATCTGTTGCAGGAATCGTGGATCGACTTCGCGGATACCGTAGCGCTCGCCCAGATGGGCGGCAATAGATAGCATGAGAGCAGAAGCGACTTCGGCATCGGCTTCGGCGCGGTGGGCCGTGCCTTTGAAGCGGATGCCCAGCGAGCTTGCCAGCGAACCCAGTGCATAGCTGCGCAATCCGGGGAAGACGCGCCGGGATAACTTGACCGAACAGATGACACCGGCGTGAGCTGGCACGATGCCAAGACGGGCGCTCTCGGCCAGCAGAAATTTTTCATCGAAACTGACGTTGTGGGCGGCCAGCGCATCGCTGCCGATGAAGCGCACCAGCTCCGGCATGACCTGCTCCACAGGCGGTGCTCGATCGACCATCGCTTGCGTGATACCGGTGAGCTGGCTGATGAAGGGCGAGATCCGGACATCGCAATTGATCAGCGAGACAAAGCGATCGACCACGACGCCGCCGACGATGCGCAGCGCGGCGACTTCGGTGACGCGGTCGCCCAGTGCGGGACTCATGCCGGTGGTTTCGAAGTCCATCATGACGACGGGTTGGATATACATGGTGTGCGGGTGGGGCTGGCGGGCAAGGGCGCTCAGTCTAGCGCAAGCGATGGGCTTGGGCGGGTTTTGATGCAAGCTAGATAGGTAGTAGCCCGGATACCTTTTTTGGTCGCCCGCCGCGTTGGCCGTTTTTGCGGGCCGCGACGGCTTTGGCTTCGCTCGATGTTTTGCCACCGGCTCTGCCGATTTGTGCAGCCATCCAGCGCTTTGATCCAAGGAATCCTTCCAGCAGCGCCGGGATATCGAGGTCGACATCCAGCTGGGGGAAATGCACTCCCAGACCGGACGGACTGATGACCGCATCGGCCAACTCCTCTGGGTGCGCCTTCTCCAATCCTTGTACATCACGCGGGAAAAATGCAATTTGCAGTCCGGAGGCAAGCGTGATTACGACGCGGGCTGCGCGCTTGTCGTACCGCACGTTAAGTGCTTCCGGGAAGGCCGCTTTTTTAGCTGCGCCGCGCTGGTTCGCGGCGGCAAAATCGGTATCAGTAATTGCCATGGTGTTATCTCCATGCGGCGCATAGCGCCGCCAGGTTTGCCGACAGTTCGTCAGCGATTTTCCCCAGTTCTTTTTGCGAAAATCCGTAGTTTTCGCGCAATTCCGGAAGCCCTTGCGGGCAATGCAGGTTGAATACTACCTCGCAGCCCTTTTCCTGAATATGCACATGGGCGGGGCGATGGTCGTTGGGGTAGATGACCACGCGTAAACCAAACATTGTCAGTACAGTTGGCACTTTATAGGAACCTAAGCCGGTTGGGTTATGTGTTTCCGGCCATCGTTCGCGGCAGTCGTTTCACAACGCCATCCTGGCGCGGGCAGGCTGTCAGCGCTGTGAGCTGGTCATCGGCGCGTGGCGATGGCCAAGTCCTATTGATGGGTGTGTCCATCAGAAGACAAACCGTGCGTGAACTCCTGATTCGCATTGCTGCACGGTGCGATTCATGTTCAGTCACGACGTCACTATTTGTTTTATGCGTTGAGGAAAGCACGGCGTTTGAATAGTAAGCTGGCGGCTTTCGCCAATAAGAGCGACTTCCCCTCTGGAGACCCCCGCATGAAAATCGTCGACATCCGCGAAAAAACCATCCCGATCAGCTCCCCGATCCGCAATGCCTATATCGACTTCAGCAAGATGACGTTGAGCCTGGTGGCGGTCGTCACCGATGTCATCCGCGACGGTAAACCGGTGATCGGCTACGGTTTTAATTCGAACGGGCGCTACGGACAGGGCAAGCTGATGCGCGAACGGTTTATTCCGCGCTTGCTGGAAGCCGATCCGCTCAGTCTGGTCGATGACAGCGGTAGCAACCTTGATCCGCACAAAATCTGGAACTGCATGTTCACCAACGAAAAGCCGGGCGGCCATGGCGAGCGTTCGGTGGCGATCGGAACCATCGACATGGCGGTCTGGGATGCCGTGGCCAAGATCGCCGGCCAGCCCTTGTTCCAGTTGCTGGCCGACCGGTACGGCAACGGCACGCCGGACCGGAATATTTTTGTTTATGCGGCGGGTGGTTATTACTATCCGGGCCAGAGTCACGACCAGCTCAAGGACGAGATGCGCAGCTACATCGACCGCGGCTACACGGTTGTCAAGAAGAAGATCGGCGGTGCCACGCTGGATGAGGATTTGCGCCGCATCGATTCGGTCCTGAGCGTGCTGCAGGATGGTCAGAAGCTGGCGGTCGACGCGAACGGGCGGTTTGATCTTGATACCGCGATTGCCTATGCGAAGGCACTGTCGCAGTACGACCTGTTCTGGTATGAAGAAGCCGGTGACCCGCTCGACTTCGAATTGCAGGCGACGCTACGCAACTATTATGCAAACCCGATGGCGACCGGCGAGAATCTGTTCTCGATGCAGGATGCGCGCAACCTGATCCGCTACGGCGGCATGCGTGCCGACCGTGACTGGCTGCAGTTCGATTGCGCGCTGAGCTACGGGCTGGTCGAGTACCTGCGCACGCTGGACATGCTGCGAGAGCACGGCTGGTCTGCCAAACGATGCATCCCGCATGGCGGGCATCAGATGTCGCTTAACATTGCCGCCGGCCTGGGGCTGGGTGGCAATGAATCTTATCCTGATCTGTTTCAGCCGTATGGCGGTTTTCCGGATGGCGTGAAGGTCGAGAACGGCCACATCTTCCTGCCGGAACTGCCGGGGCTGGGTTTCGAAGGCAAGGCGGATTTGTATCGGGAGATGGTCAAGCTGACGCAATAGCCGGCCCGGGCAGGCCCGGGGTGGCCTTGCCTTATTGTTTTATGTAGCGCAGCCAGACGCTGCCGCCCTCCTGGATTTCTGCCGAGGTCAGGGTCAGGTAGGCCGGGTTGGTCCAGGTTTCCTTGCTGACTTCGAACGAGGCCGGATGATCGCCACGGCCGTCGATCAGCGGCAAGACGAGGACACTGACTTCGTCGACCAGTCCGGCATTGACGAAGGATCCGCTGACGTGCGGGCCGCCTTCGACGATCAGGCGCTTGGTGCCGAGTTCGTCGGCGAGGAGGGCCACGACTTTGGCGAGGTCGATGTCGGTCTTGCCGCCAAAGAGGTACGACACCTTGATCGATTGCAGGTAGGCGAGGTAATCATCGGCAACTGCTTCGGTGACTACGGCGATGACATGGGAGTCGAGTGCCTGGTTGCTTTTCCATTCGACCTTGCCGTGCGGATCAATGGCCACTGCGTAGCAGGTGGCATTTTTGTCGGCAAAGTGATGAGTGCGCGGGATAGGCTTGGTGGCAAGGCCTGCCGGATAGCCGTCGCCGTGAGCGATTTCCTGCATCGTGACGCGGCCGCAGATCCAGGCGTCGAACTTGAATTGCTTGGCGAGCGTTTCGTAAAGTGTGCCGGCGTTCTTTTTGAAGGCACGGTCCCAGCCGTCCGTGAGGGCGTGGCCATCGAGTGACGACATCATGTGACAAATGACATAAGGCTTCATGCAAAACTCCTGACCGTATCTGGTGATGAATCCGTCCGGATGGGCGCGCGCGGCATGATTAGCGTAAGGCCATCACGGTGCGATTCCGGGAAGAACGAAATCCATCTTACCGGTTTTAAAAGATACTGGCTCGGTGGCGTTTTCTCATCGGGGGCTGTGTCAATACCCGATATAACGGCCCGGGCGATGCCAGGCGATCACCATTGCACTCATCGAAAATGCGCTCAGCGCCGACCACGCCAGCCGGTCCGGTGCGATCACCGTCGTCGAGACCAGCAAGATGCCGACGTCAATGATGATCTGGCTGCGGCCGGCATTGATGCCGCGCTTTTTTTGCAGCCACAGCGTGATGACACCGGTGCCACCGACGCCGGCACCATGGCGGGCGAGGGCGAGAATACCCATTCCGCACAGAGTGCCTCCGGCCAAAGCCGCGAAGGCCGGATTGATGAAATCGATGTGCAGAGCTTTAGGCATCAGCGTCATCAGGCAGGTAACGCCGAGATTGACCGCAATCGTCTTCAGGGCAAATTGCCATCCCATTGCAAAATAGGCAAAGACGAAGAACGGGATATTGACCAAGGTAAAAATAAGTCCGACGGGAAGCGGAAAGACGTAGGAAGCCAGTAGCGCGATGCCGGCGATGCCGCCGGTGACGAGGCCGGCGGTTTTTAGTAGCAGCAAACCGATGACGATGAAGGTTAAGCCGATGATGAGTGCGTAGACGTCTTCTGTCAGGCTGTGCGGATGTCCGCCCGGAGGCGGAATAGTCAACTTGCTCATGCTGTTCACGTCAGGTGATGCACCCATGACTCGGTATCTTCAAGGCGACCGCGTTGTATGCCGGTTAGCAGATCGCGGATGCGTGTCGTCACGGGGCCGACGGCACCGTCTGCGATAACGAGTTCGCCGCCTACATGGCGAATCCGGCCGACTCCGGCAATTACCGCTGCCGTGCCACAAGCGAAAACTTCACGCAATTGGCCGCTAGCGATATCGGCGCACCACTGATCGAAGCTGTATGGACGTTCTTCCACTGTCATACCTTCGCGCCGTGCCAGATCGATTACCGAACTACGCGTGATCCCGGGCAGGATCGTGCCGCTTAATGGCGGGGTAACGAGCGTGCCGTCTGCCATGCAGAAAAAGACATTCATGCCACCCAGTTCCTCGACCCAGCGATGTTCGACTGCATCAAGGAACACTACCTGATCGCAACCGTTGGCCGTGGCCTGGGACTGCGCCAGCAAACTAGCTGCATAGTTGCCGCCGCACTTAGCTGCGCCAGTGCCGCCTGGTGCCGCGCGGGTATATTCATCGGATACCCAGACGGTGACGGCAGAGTCGCCATTTTTGAAGTAGGGACCAACGGGTGAGGCGATTACGCAGAAAATATATTCGAGTGATGGGCGCACGCCAAGAAAGGTTTCCGAGCCAAACATGAACGGACGCAAATACAAGCTCCCGTCTCCTTCCGGTACCCAGTGCTTGTCAATCTTGACCAAGGCTTCGACGGCAGCCAGGAACAGGCTGTCCGGTACGGGCGTCATTGCCATGCGCGCAGCGGAGCGCTGGAATCGATGTGCATTTTCTAGTGGACGGAACATCAGTATGTCGCCGTCGGCACCACGGTAGGCTTTCATGCCTTCAAAAATCTGTTGTGCGTAGTGAAGGGCGGCACACGCCGGATCAAGCAAAAACGGCTTTCTGGACTCGACCATCGCATCGTGCCAGCCCTTTGCTTCGTTCCAGCGCACGGTGACCATATGGTCAGTGAAGACGCGGCCGAAGCCGGGGTTGGCCAGCAGGGCGGTAACTTCCGCAGTGGTAGCTAGGCGCGGATGGGTTTCCTGAGTGAACAGCCATTCTGTATTCGTCATCGTCTTTTTCAATGCAAAAGTGGAAGCAGGAATTATGCGCTTTGAGATCGTTGCCACCAACTGGCAGTAATCTTTTTTCGCAATTAATTTATCGGAAATTGTCTGGCATCGGCGGTATCTTCCCGTCGCGCCAAGCGAGTCGAAAATATCATGTCGCAAACACTTGCGCTGAGGCTTCGACATAGCTATAGTTCGCCTCCTGTTTCAGCGACATCGAAGCGCAGACAAACAAAACGCTTTGTCAGCAGCACACAAGACGGCACGGTCGGTGAGGGTAATCGAAGTGTTGTGGATGGTGCGGTAAGTTCTTTAACAATTAACAGTTGATAAGTGTGGGCACTTGGTGGAAGTGCACTGTGGTGACTTAGGTTGCTACGGAGTCTTTACATATAAGCAAGTGCTCACGAAGAAATATAGGAAAGATTGAAAGATTGATCCTGTCAGTATTTTGAGTGAGCGACCGGTCAGCGATGACCATGTCCGAGAGGACATAAAACACAGAGATTAAACTGAAGAGTTTGATCCTGGCTCAGATTGAACGCTGGCGGCATGCCTTACACATGCAAGTCGAACGGCAGCACGGGGGCAACCCTGGTGGCGAGTGGCGAACGGGTGAGTAATATATCGGAACGTGCCCTGGAGTGGGGGATAACGCAGCGAAAGTTGCGCTAATACCGCATACGATCTACGGATGAAAGTGGGGGATCCGCAAGGACCTCATGCTCGTGGAGCGGCCGATATCTGATTAGCTAGTTGGTAGGGTAAAAGCCTACCAAGGCGACGATCAGTAGCTGGTCTGAGAGGACGACCAGCCACACTGGAACTGAGACACGGTCCAGACTCCTACGGGAGGCAGCAGTGGGGAATTTTGGACAATGGGGGCAACCCTGATCCAGCAATGCCGCGTGAGTGAAGAAGGCCTTCGGGTTGTAAAGCTCTTTTGTCGGGGAAGAAACGGTTCATCTTAATACGGTGGGCTAATGACGGTACCCGAAGAATAAGCACCGGCTAACTACGTGCCAGCAGCCGCGGTAATACGTAGGGTGCAAGCGTTAATCGGAATTACTGGGCGTAAAGCGTGCGCAGGCGGTTATGTAAGACAGATGTGAAATGCCCGGGCTCAACCTGGGAACTGCATTTGTGACTGCATGGCTAGAGTGTGTCAGAGGGGGGTAGAATTCCACGTGTAGCAGTGAAATGCGTAGAGATGTGGAGGAATACCGATGGCGAAGGCAGCCCCCTGGGATAACACTGACGCTCATGCACGAAAGCGTGGGGAGCAAACAGGATTAGATACCCTGGTAGTCCACGCCCTAAACGATGTCTACTAGTTGTCGGGTCTTAATTGACTTGGTAACGCAGCTAACGCGTGAAGTAGACCGCCTGGGGAGTACGGTCGCAAGATTAAAACTCAAAGGAATTGACGGGGACCCGCACAAGCGGTGGATGATGTGGATTAATTCGATGCAACGCGAAAAACCTTACCTACCCTTGACATGGCTGGAAGCTTTGAGAGATCAGAGTGTGCTCGCAAGAGAACCAGTACACAGGTGCTGCATGGCTGTCGTCAGCTCGTGTCGTGAGATGTTGGGTTAAGTCCCGCAACGAGCGCAACCCTTGTCATTAGTTGCTACGAAAGGGCACTCTAATGAGACTGCCGGTGACAAACCGGAGGAAGGTGGGGATGACGTCAAGTCCTCATGGCCCTTATGGGTAGGGCTTCACACGTCATACAATGGTACATACAGAGGGCCGCCAACCCGCGAGGGGGAGCTAATCCCAGAAAGTGTATCGTAGTCCGGATTGTAGTCTGCAACTCGACTGCATGAAGTTGGAATCGCTAGTAATCGCGGATCAGCATGTCGCGGTGAATACGTTCCCGGGTCTTGTACACACCGCCCGTCACACCATGGGAGCGGGTTTCACCAGAAGTAGGTAGCTTAACCGCAAGGAGGGCGCTTACCACGGTGGGATTCGTGACTGGGGTGAAGTCGTAACAAGGTAGCCGTATCGGAAGGTGCGGCTGGATCACCTCCTTTCTAGAGCATGCGCGGAAGCCCTGTGTCCACACTTATCAGCTGTTAGTCGAGAGAAGAACAGCAAGCAGTAAAAACAAGCAAGCGATGACAAGGAAGTGCACGAGAGTGTGGTGATATGTCGTGGTGAAGTGGCGCGGGTTCAAGCGGGTCTGTAGCTCAGTTGGTTAGAGCACCGTGTTGATAACGCGGGGGTCGTTGGTTCGAGCCCAACCAGACCCACCAAGACAGAGTAGGGTGGTAAGCAGCAAGTAGTTAAGCAGTCAGTGAAACACCTGGGGGGTTTAGCTCAGCTGGGAGAGCACCTGCTTTGCAAGCAGGGGGTCGTCGGTTCGATCCCGTCAACCTCCACCAGAGAACGATGAATAAATGCAGTGAAGTAAAAATGCAAACCTAAGCAGCGTCATTCGCGAAGCGAATGACAAGGTATTAGGTTTGGTTTTTTATAACAAGAAACCATGAGCTGTTCGCTCTTTAACAATTTGGAAGAAGTAAAGATTTATCAGTGTCGATGAGACTCGTGAAAGCGAGAATTAAAGGCGCTGGTGGGTAGTGATTGTAATCAACAAACATGGATTCAACATGCTTGCATCTAGCTGGGCTACGCAAGTAGCTACAAAGGTGCAAGTGCATACGTAGTACTCAGTTGTTCTAACCGTCTTTGTGTCACCGGTGCATTTCGAAAGAAAGACGCTGGTGGTACAGAGGTCAACGTTATAGGGACAAGTGACTAAGTGCACATGGTGGATGCCTAGGCGATATCAGGCGATGAAGGACGTAGTAGCTTGCGATAAGCTGCGGGGAGCGAGCAAACACGCTGTGATCCGCAGATTTCCGAATGGGGTAACCCGGCCTTAATGGTCATTGCAACCTGAATACATAGGGTTGCAAAGCGAACGCGGCGAACTGAAACATCTAAGTAGCTGCAGGAAAAGAAATCAACCGAGATTCCCAAAGTAGCGGCGAGCGAAATGGGAAGAGCCTGCAAGATCTAGCATGAGACATAGTGGAAGCCACTGGAAATTGGCGCCATAGTGGGTGATAGCCCCGTACACGAAATGTCTGGTGTGGAACTAAGCTTGCGACAAGTAGGGCGGGACACGCGAAATCCTGTCTGAAGATGGGGGGACCATCCTCCAAGGCTAAATACTCGATATCGACCGATAGTGAACCAGTACCGTGAGGGAAAGGCGAAAAGAACCCCGGAAGGGGAGTGAAATAGATCCTGAAACCGTGTGCATACAAACAGTAGGAGCGGACTTGATCCGTGACTGCGTACCTTTTGTATAATGGGTCAGCGACTTACATTCAGTGGCAAGGTTAACCGTATAGGGTAGCCGTAGAGAAATCGAGTCCGAATAGGGCGTTCAGTCGCTGGGTGTAGACCCGAAACCAAGTGATCTACTCATGGCCAGGATGAAGGTGCGGTAACACGCACTGGAGGTCCGAACCCACTAATGTTGAAAAATTAGGGGATGAGCTGTGGGTAGGGGTGAAAGGCTAAACAAACTTGGAGATAGCTGGTTCTCTCCGAAAACTATTTAGGTAGTGCCTCTTGTATCACCATCGGGGGTAGAGCACTGTTATGGCTAGGGGGTCATCGCGACTTACCAACCCATTGCAAACTCCGAATACCGATGAGTGCGAGCAAGGGAGACAGACGTCGGGTGCTAACGTCCGGCGTCAAGAGGGAAACAACCCAGACCGCCAGCTAAGGTCCCAAAGATTGGCTAAGTGGAAAACGAAGTGGGAAGGCTAAAACAGTCAGGATGTTGGCTTAGAAGCAGCCATCATTTAAAGAAAGCGTAATAGCTCACTGATCGAGTCGTCCTGCGCGGAAGATGTAACGGGGCTAAGCCAGTCACCGAAGCTGCGGATATTAACGTCATTTATGACGTCGATATGGTAGGAGAGCGTTCTGTAAGCCTGCGAAGGTGTCTTGTAAAGGATGCTGGAGGTATCAGAAGTGCGAATGCTGACATGAGTAGCGATAATGGGGGTGAAAAGCCTCCACGCCGTAAGCCCAAGGTTTCCTGTTCAACGTTCATCGGAGCAGGGTGAGTCGGCCCCTAAGGCGAGGCAGAGATGCGTAGCTGATGGGAAGCAGGTTAATATTCCTGCACCGTCGTATGATGCGATGGGGGGACGGATCGCGGAAGGTTGTCCGGGTGTTGGAAGTCCCGGTCCTTGACTTGTAGAAGGCATCTAGGTAAATCCGGGTGCGTAATTCAAGGGGTTGAGGCCAGCTTATTTATAAGCGAAGCAATCGGAAGTGGTTCCAAGAAAAGCCTCTAAGCTTCAGTCATACGAGACCGTACCGCAAACCGACACAGGTGGGCGAGATGAGTATTCTAAGGCGCTTGAGAGAACTCGGGAGAAGGAACTCGGCAAATTGGTACCGTAACTTCGGGATAAGGTACGCCCTTGTAGTTTGACCTCCCTGCGGAGGAAGGACGAAAGGGTTGCAATAAACTGGTGGCTGCGACTGTTTAATAAAAACACAGCACTCTGCAAACACGAAAGTGGACGTATAGGGTGTGACGCCTGCCCGGTGCTGGAAGATTAAATGATGGGGTGCAAGCTCTTGATTGAAGTCCCAGTAAACGGCGGCCGTAACTATAACGGTCCTAAGGTAGCGAAATTCCTTGTCGGGTAAGTTCCGACCTGCACGAATGGCGTAACGATGGCCACACTGTCTCCTCCCGAGACTCAGCGAAGTTGAAATGTTTGTGATGATGCAATCTACCCGCGGCTAGACGGAAAGACCCCATGAACCTTTACTGTAGCTTTGCATTGGACTTTGAACCAATCTGTGTAGGATAGGTGGGAGGCTTTGAAGCGGGGACGCTAGTTCTCGTGGAGCCAACCTTGAAATACCACCCTGGTTTGTTTGAGGTTCTAACCTTGGTCCGTTATCCGGATCGGGGACAGTGCATGGTAGGCAGTTTGACTGGGGCGGTCTCCTCCCAAAGTGTAACGGAGGAGTTCGAAGGTACGCTAATTACGGTCGGACATCGTGATGATAGTGCAATGGCATAAGCGTGCTTAACTGCGAGACTGACAAGTCGAGCAGGTACGAAAGTAGGACATAGTGATCCGGTGGTTCTGTATGGAAGGGCCATCGCTCAACGGATAAAAGGTACTCTGGGGATAACAGGCTGATTCCTCCCAAGAGTTCATATCGACGGGGGAGTTTGGCACCTCGATGTCGGCTCATCACATCCTGGGGCTGTAGCCGGTCCCAAGGGTATGGCTGTTCGCCATTTAAAGTGGTACGTGAGCTGGGTTTAAAACGTCGTGAGACAGTTTGGTCCCTATCTGCCGTGGGCGTTGGAAATTTGAAGGGGGCTGCTCCTAGTACGAGAGGACCGGAGTGGACGAACCTCTGGTGTACCGGTTGTCACGCCAGTGGCATTGCCGGGTAGCTAAGTTCGGAAGAGATAACCGCTGAAAGCATCTAAGCGGGAAACTTGCCTTGAGATGAGATTTCCCAGGAACTTGATTCCTTTGAAGGGTCGTTCGAGACCAGGACGTTGATAGGCTGGGTGTGGAAGTGCAGTAATGCATTAAGCTAACCAGTACTAATTGCCCGTAAGGCTTGTCCCTATAACCTTGATGGGTTAGAGACGACGAGTATGGCGTATGCGATTGTTGATGCATCACGCCCGCTAACTGCACACTGAAGATGATTTCAAGGTGTGTGTTGTACTTCTTTACTTCTTCCGAATTGCGTCCCCTGAGGGAGCCAGATCAACGGCCCCCACAGAGGATTCTACAAGTTAAGCCTGATGACCATAGCGCGTCGGTACCACCCCTTCCCATCCCGAACAGGACCGTGAAACGACGTTGCGCCGATGATAGTGCGTCAACACGTGTGAAAGTAGGTCATCGTCAGGCTCAGTTACATGCAGCAAACAAGAAGGCCCTTCGAAAGAAGGGCCTTTTTGCGTTGGCGCGGCAGAAAAAAGCGAAGGGAAGTTGTTGATCTTTCGTTGCATCGGTCGCTATCTGGAATTGCAGTCTATCGACATGCCATCCAATCCACCATCGAAGGCCTGCCTCGCAAATCCAAGGTCGCGGTTGCTGCCGGCGTACGTGAAATCACTTTGCCCGCCTGGATTACCACAAGACGGGTTGCGCGCAAGCGAATCGCTTCCACGCTATCACGCGCTTGCAGCACCACCATGTCGGCCTTGCATCCAACGGCAATGCCGTAGCCTTCCAAACCAAGTATGTGCGCCGGCGCAGTAGTCACTGCCTCGAAGCACGCCCGCATCGCATCTTGCCCGGTCATCTGCGCAACATGCAATCCCATCTGCGCTACCTCCAGCATGTCGGCGCTGCCGAGCGGATACCATGGATCCATCACGCAATCATGACCGAACGCGACAGTGATACCTGCCGCCATCAGCTCCGGAACACGCGTCATGCCACGGCGTTTGGGATAGGTATCGTGACGACCCTGCAGCGTGATGTTGATCAGCGGATTGGCGATCGCGGTGACGCCGGCTTCATGGATCAGCGGAATCAGTTTCGAGACGTAATAATTGTCCATCGAATGCATCGACGTCAGATGCGAGCCGTTCACCCGACCCTGCAAGCCGAGGCGCTGCGTATGAAATGCCAAGGTCTCGATATGCCGTGACATCGGATCGTCCGATTCATCGCAGTGCATGTCGACACGCAGGCCGCGTTCCGCCGCGAGTTCACACAGGATGCGAACGGATTCTGCACCGTCGCTCATCGTGCGTTCGAAATGCGGAATGCCACCCACCACATCGACGCCCATATCGAGTGCTCGGGTCAGCTTGGCCAGCACGCCAGGCGCGCGCAACACACCATCCTGCGGAAACGCGACCAGCTGCAGGTCGAGATAAGGTTTCACTTTTTCGCGAACATGCAGCAGCGCTTCCACCGCTAGCAATCGCGGATCGCATACATCGACATGCGACCGGATTGCCAGTAATCCCTTGGCCACCGCCCAGTCGCAATAAGCAAGCGCACGTTCGACCAGCATCTCCTGTGTCAGCAGCGGCTTAAGTTCTCCCCACAGCGCGATGCCCTCGAGCAGCGTGCCCGACTCGTTCACGCGCGGCAGGCCATACGATAAGGTCGAATCCATATGAAAGTGAGCATCGACAAATGGTGCCGTGACGAGCTGGCCTTCCACGTCGATGAGGCTGTCTGCGGTCGCCGCGAGATGCGGCGTGACAGCAATGATGCGACCGGCTTCGATGCCAACATCGATTCCGGTGCGACCATCGGCCAAGGTACAGTTGCGCAGAATCAGGTCCAGCATCGGAGACCTCCCGGAGAGTCGATAGTGCGACCGATGCTAATCGACGGGAGGCTGAACGGCAAGCCGCCCGTCACGGCAGCACTCCGGGCACTTCTCCTTACATCAAATCAAGGTAAGAGCCAACGCCGTGAGCCGTTCTGCATACGCCGTTTCATCAAGCTGCCGTTTTGCCACGCCGCTATCGAAAGCAGCCGTCGCAATCTTTGGCGTCACACTGGTCAGCAAGCGCGGATCCAGCAGCGTCGGCACGATGTATTCAGTACCGAAGTGGCTGTCGCTTTGCGCCATCCCTGCCAGTGCGACTACGCAGGCGCGTTTCATGTCCTGATTGATGGTGCTCGCACCTGAGTCAAGTGCAGCACGGAACAAGTAGGGAAAGCACAGCGCGTTGTTGATCTGGTTCGGATAATCCGAACGGCCGGTGGCGATGATTGCGTCCGGTGCGACTTCGCGGATCAGTTCCGGCCGCAGTTCCGGTTCCGGATTGGCGAGTGCAAAGATGATCGGCTTGGCGGCCATCGCGCGCACATCCTGTTGCGTGAGCAAACCGGGACCGGACAAACCGAGAAACACGTCTGCACCTTCAATAACCTGCGACAACGTGGTCGCGATCGTGTCCTGCGCCCAAAGCTGTTTTTCGGTAGTCAGCGTGCGGCTGGTCGAGATCACGCCGCGGCTGTCACAGACAATCACGTTTTTGCGCTGCACACCGATATCGACGAGCATATCAAGGCAAGCCATCGCGGCCGCACCTGCACCGGAACAGACAACCTTGACGTCGCTGATCACGCGTCCGGTCAGTGCCAGCGCATTGAGCAAACCAGCGCCGACAACAATGGCGGTGCCATGCTGGTCGTCATGAAAGACCGGGATCGACAGGCGTTCCCGCAACTTGCGCTCGACATAAAAACACTCGGGAGCCTTGATGTCTTCGAGGTTGATGCCGCCGAAGGTCGGGTGCAAGGCAGCAATGATCTCGACCAGTTTTTCGGGATCCGTCTCATCGATTTCAATGTCGAAGGCATCGACGCCGGCGAATTTCTTGAACAGCACGGCTTTGCCTTCCATCACTGGTTTGCTGGCCAGAGCACCGATGTTGCCCAGGCCAAGTACGGCGGTACCGTTGGTGATGACGGCGACCAGGTTGCCCTTGGCGGTGTACTCGTAGGCCTTGGCTGGTTCCTTCTGGATTGCGAGGCAGGGTGCGGCAACGCCAGGAGAATAAGCCAGCGCCAGATCAGCGGAACTGGTAACCGCCTTGGTGACCTGAATGGCAATTTTGCCGGGTTGACCGAGGGCGTGATAAGCGAGGGCTTGGTGTTCGATAGTGGGCATCTGTTTCAGGTTTTCTGTAAGGTTTTTGCTGCCGAGACGGCAGCTCGAAGGGCAAGGAGGTAACTGTCAACGCCAAAGCCGGCAATCTGGCCTTTGACGATATCGGCGAAGACCGAGGTGTGGCGGAATACTTCGCGTGCGTGAATGTTCGACATGTGCACTTCAACAATGGGCACAGTCAGAATGGCGAGGGCATCACGGATGCCGTAGCTGTAATGGGTCCAGGCACCGGCATTGATCAGAACTGCATCGACACCATCGGCATAGCCTTGATGGATACGATCGCACATCGCGCCTTCACAATTGGTCTGGAAGCTGGTCACCGCGACGCCGAGCTCGTGGCCAAGGTCGTGCAGTTGCTGGTCGATGTCGGCCAGTGTGACGGTGCCGTACTGCAGCGGATCACGCTTGCCGAACATGTTGTGGTTGATACCGTGCAGCATCAGGATGTTCATGGTCGCTTTGCCGGAAAAGAGGAATCGGGAACGTGATTTTACCCGCGCCCGGCCCGGCACATGTGGCTAGCAGTGATCCGTGGTGATCAGAGAGCTACTCTGTGGTGTGATACCGCAGAGTAGCCAGCGCCGTCGGCATGCTTCTCGCACAGGTAATGCTGTCACTGACGCGGCCTCATACCGTACCTCGGTGCAGGTTTTCCATTCGCCGAATTACACCGAACTACGCCGAAAACGACGAGCCGCAACCGCAGGTGGATGTGGCCCCCGGATTCTTGATCACGAACTGCGCACCCTCCAGATCATCCTTGTAATCGATTTCAGCACCGACCAGGTACTGATAGCTCATGGAATCGATCAGCAATTGCACGCCATTTTTTTCCATGGTGGTGTCGTCTTCATTGGCGACTTCGTCAAACGTAAAACCGTACTGGAAGCCGGAACAGCCTCCGCCCTGCACGAAGACGCGCAGCTTCAGTTCGGGGTTGCCCTCTTCCTCGATCAACTGGGCGACCTTGGCGGCGGCGTTGTCGGTGAACAGGATGGGGGCGGGCATTTCCGTGGTGGCATTCATGGTGGACTCCAATAAGTATGACGATCAAATAATAGGGTGCTAGGTATTCAGATACGCGACATGCCCGGAAAGATCAGACCAGTCCCGCGCCGGCCGCCTGCAGATCCGCGTGGTAGGAACTGCGCACCATCGGACCGGACGAGACATTGGCAAAGCCCATTTTCTCGGCCTCTTGCTGGTACATCACGAATCTATCCGGATGTACGTAACGCTGCACTGCCAGATGACCGCCGGACGGTTGCAGATACTGGCCGATGGTCAGCATGTCCACGCCATGTGCGCGCAACTCGCGCAAAACCTCCAGGATTTCATCATCGGTCTCGCCCAGCCCGACCATCAGGCCGGACTTGGTCGGAATCGCAGGATGCATTGCCTTGAAATTTTTCAGCAGGTTCAGCGAATTCTGGAAATCGGCACCGGGGCGCGCTTCCTTGTACAGGCGCGGCACGGTCTCGATATTGTGGTTTAACACATCGGGCGGTGCGGCGCCGAGGATGTCCAGTGCCAGTTCAAGCCGGCCACCAAAATCAGGCGTCAGGATTTCGATGCGGGTGGCCGGTGCCGCCGCACGGATCCGGCGAATGCAGTCAACAAAATGGCTGGCCCCGCCGTCCGGCAAATCATCGCGGTCGACCGAAGTGAGCACCACATAGCTGAGCTTCATCAGCGCGATGGTGCGAGCCAGCCGGGCCGGTTCGTCGACATCGAGTGCATCGGGCCGCCCGGTGCTGACATTACAAAAGCGGCAGCGGCGCGTGCACTTGTCGCCCATGATCATGAAGGTGGCCGTGCCTTTGCTCCAGCATTCGCCGATGTTCGGGCAGGACGCTTCTTCGCAGACCGTCACCAGCTGATTCGCATGGACGATGTCCTTGGTCTCGCTGAAACGACCCGATGACGCGACCTTGACCCGGATCCAGTTCGGCTTTGGCAGCCGGTCCGACGGCAGTGTCGCGTCACGCTTGGTTTTGAGTGTGCCGCGTTGCTGATCGGGCCGGTCGCCAGTTGGCACCGGCAGGATAGATACGACATTTCTGAAAGTGATGGTTTCCACGGTCATGGCAAAACTCTCCTGATGAGTGACTAAACAGCCTGCACGGCAATGTCCGGCTCGATCGAGCGCAACAGGTTTTCGATACTCGCGAGCGTGCCGCCGATCGAACTCGGGCAGGTACCGCACGCGCCCTGGTAGTGGATGCTCAGCGTATCGCCCGACAGCCCCAGCACATGCAGGTCACCGCCATCGGCCTGCAGCGCCGGACGGATCTGCAGATCGAGCAAGTCAGTCATCCGCGCAAAGCGGTCCTGCTCGTCTTCGCTCATGTCGTGCACGGCAAGCCGGGCCGCCGAGACCAGCTCCGCCGATTGCGCCGCCGCCGCCGGTGCCGCGCGCAAGGGCACGGCAATCAGGCGCACCAGCGCCGGCCAGTCGGCCTCGCCATCCTGCGTCACGGTCAGCCAGCGATCGGTATAAAACACATTGGTCACGTGATCGAGCGCAAACAGCGCAGTGGCCAGCGGATCATCGGCGGCTTGTGCCGGGTTGTCGTACGCATGCGCGACGCCCCAGCTCAAGGGTTCATGCAGCGTGAACTTCACGGCATTCGGATTCGGGGTGTCATCAATTTCAGCAATTTTTGGCATGTGGACTCCCTGTAAAAAAGAGGATGGATGCCATCACGCGTCACCGATCATGACGTGCATCGGGTCCTGGTCGGCTTCAGTCGACGGACCGTCGATGGCATGGATGGCCGCGTGCAAGGTATGCCACGGCAGGATCGCGCACTTCACGCGGACCGGCAGGTCGGCGATGCCGGCAAAGACTTTCAGCCGGCCCAACTGGTGCTCGCTGTTCATGTCGAGTTTGCCGGTCGTCATCGCGACAAATTCACGGATCAATAGCTCGGCATCGGCCTGGGATTTTCCCTTGACAGCAACCGTCATCATCGACGCCGATGACTTGCAGATCGCGCAGGCTTCGCCTTCAAAGCCAACCTGCTCGATCGTCGTTCCCTGCATCACCAGGCTGACCTCGATATGGTCGCCGCACAGCGGATTGTGGCCGGCCGCGTGATGCGTGGCAGCCGCCAGCGCGCCAAAATTGCGCGGCTTGCGATTGTGTTCAAGGATCATTTCCTGATAGAGCGCTCTCGGATCAGCCATTACAAAAACACTTTCTGCACGGCCCGTATGCCGGCGATCAGGGCATCGACTTCAGCCATGGTGTTATAGAACGCGAACGAAGCGCGTGACGTGGCTGGCAGACCCAGACGTTGCATCACCGGTTGCGCGCAATGGTGGCCAGTGCGCACCGCAATGCCATCCTCGTTGAGCAAGGTGCCGATGTCATGCGGATGCACGCCATCGATAACGAACGACAGCACCGCCGCCTTGTGCGCCGCCGTGCCGACGATGCGTACGCCCGGCAGTTGCTGCATCTGCGCAGTGGCGTAATCCAGCAGCGCCTGTTCCTGCTGGTGGATCGCCGTCATGCCGATGGCTGACAGATAATCAACCGCCGCTGCCATGCCGATCGCCGCCGCAATTGGCGGGGTGCCCGCTTCGAATTTATGTGGGATCGCGTTGTAGGTGGTCTTCTCGAACGTCACCGACAGGATCATGTCGCCACCGCCCTTGAACGGCTGCATGCGTTCCAGCAGTGCTGCTTTGCCATAAAGGATCCCGATGCCGGTCGGGCCGCACAATTTGTGGCCCGAGAATGCATAGAAATCGCAATCGAGGTCCTGTACATCGACGGCCATGTGCGGCGCCGCCTGCGCACCATCGACCAGCACCGGCACGGCATGGGCATGCGCAATCGCGACCATTTCCTTGACCGGATTGACGGTGCCGAGCGCATTCGACACATGCGTGACGGCGACGAACTTGGTACGCGCATTGAACAGGTCCTGATACGCAGCCATCTGCACCTCGCCGGCGTCATTGATCGGCACGATGCGCAGGATCGCGCCTTTTTCTTCGGCCAGCATTTGCCATGGCACGATGTTGGCGTGATGCTCCAGCGTGGTCAGGATGATCTCGTCGCCGGCACTGATGAACTTGCGGCCATAGCCATGCGTGACAAGATTGATCGAGTCGGTGGTACCGCTGGTGAAGATCACTTCACGGTCTTCGCGCGCATGGATAAAGTGCTGCAGCGTGCGCCTCGCTGCTTCGTATTCATTGGTCGCGATCTCGGACAGCGCATGCACCGCACGATTGATATTGGCGTGCTGCGTGGCCTGATACCGTACCAGCCGGTCGATCACCGGCTGCGGCATCTGGCTTGAGGCGGCGTTATCCAGATACACCAGCGGACGCCCGTTGACCTGCAACCCGAGGATAGGGAAATCGGCACGGATGCGCGCGACATCGAGTGCGTCGCCCCGCACTTGGTCATGTCCGTGGTCACGCTTCATGATGCGCCCTTAGTCTGGTCGAGCACCTTCTGCGCCAGCTGCCGCTTCACCGAATCAATAGGGATGCGGTCGATGATTTCAGCGCCGAAGGCATAGGTCAGCAAGTTTCGCGCAGCGACTTCGTCGAGCCCGCGGCTCTGCAGATAGAACACTTCGTCATGATCGAGCTGGCCGACCGTCGCACCGTGCGTGCACTTCACATCGGATGCAAAAATTTCGAGTTGCGGCTTGGTGTCGATATGCGCCTTGCCGGACAACAGCAGGTTGCGGTTGGATTGGCGCGCATCGATTTTTTGCGCATCGGGTCGCACCATCACCTTGCCATTGAATACCGCGTGTGCACTGCCGCCGGCGATGCATTTGTGCAGCTGGCGACTGATACCGTGCGGCTTGGCATGGTCGACAACCGTATGCGTGTCGGCCAGTTGCCGGCCATCGATCATGGCCAGTCCGTCGAGCGTGCACGAAGCCCCTTCGCCGTGATGGACCACCTCGACATTGACGCGCGAAATCCGCGCACCGAACGCGACACTGACTGATGTGTACTGGCTGGCGCGTGCCAGCGACACCGCACACAGTCCGACGTGCAAGGCCCGGTTGCCTTCGCGCTGCAGCCGGATGTGATTGACCCGTGCCGAATCGGCCAGCGCGATTTCAGTCACCGCGTTGGTGAAGTAGGTCGCGAGGTGTGCTTCTTCCTGTCCGCCCGGTGGATTCAGAACGACGTAATCCTCGAGCACCGTCACGCTGCTGCCCGGCTCTGCCACGATCAGCGCGCGCGGAAAACCGAGTACATCTTTTTGCGTACCGATGAACAGCAGATGGACAGGGACATTGATCGCGCTATCGCGAGGGACGATGACGACAGCGGCGTTCTCTATCGATGCCGTATTCTGTGCGGCGAAATAGGCGGTATCGATACCGGCATGACGACCGAGGTGCGTCTCGATGGTGTGTGCTTGGCGCGCTGGTGCAGTCTGCAGGTCAGCCACCACGAGCTGGTCATCATCCTGCCGGATCGACAGCGCCGGCGCATAGATACCATCGACAAAGACCAGCCGGGTTTGTGCTTCGTCGACCGTCAATCCGGCGATGTCATCGAGCGTGAGCGGACTTGTTTTGGAGCCGGGAGCCGGCACAAACACGGTCTGTGCAAACGGCGACAAATCGGTGAAGCGCCATTCTTCGTCACGCGTGGTCGGTCTGGCCAGCAGCGCAAACCGTGCGGCTCCACGCGCGCGCAAGGCTCCGGTCAAGGACGGGATGCTCGCCTGCGCCGTACCGGACAACGCCCGCGTCAGGACTGCATCGGCGTTCATGCCGCCACCTTTTGCGCGGCGGCATACTCATCGCTGACCCACTCGTAGCCACGCTGTTCGAGTTCGAGTGCCAGCGCTTTGTCGCCGGTCTTGATGATGCGACCGGCGTCCATCACATGCACGAAGTCCGGCACGATGTAGTTCAGCAGTCGCTGGTAGTGGGTCACCATGACGATCGCATTGTCGCGCGTCGAGAGCTGGTTAATGCCGTGGGCAACGATGCGCAGTGCGTCGATATCGAGACCGGAATCGGTCTCGTCGAGGATCGCCAGGCGCGGTTCCAGCAACGCCATTTGCAGGATCTCGTTGCGCTTTTTCTCGCCGCCCGAAAAGCCTTCGTTGACACTGCGGTCGAGGAAGTCGGGACTCATGTCGAGCAATTGCATCTTGTCGCGCACGAAGTCGTCGAACTCGAGCGGATCGAGTTCCTCATTGCCGCGTTCTTTCCGGACCGTGTTGTAGGTCAGGCGCAGGAACTGGCTATTGATCACGCCCGGTATCTCGATCGGATACTGGAATGCGAGGAACAAACCGGCCCGTGCCCGCTGTTCGGGGGCGAGCGCAAACAGGTCCTGTCCTTCGAGCAGCACCGAGCCGCCCGTGACTTCATAGGCCGGATGACCGGCCAGCACTTTGGCGAAAGTACTTTTGCCCGAGCCGTTCTGCCCCATGATCGCGTGCACTTCGCCGCTGCGTACCGTGAAATTAAGGTCCTTCAGAATCGGCGTGCCGTTGACGCTGGCGCACAGTCCGCGTACTTCCAGCAGGATCTTGCTGTCGTTGATTTTTGTCTGATGCGTCATCCGATGCTCCCTTCCAGTTTGAAGCTCAGCAGGTTGGTGGCTTCGACCGCGAACTCCAGAGGTAATTGTTGAAATACGTCCTTGCAGAAACCGTTGATGATCATCGAGACCGCTGCTTCTGCATCGATGCCGCGCTGGGCAAAATAGAACAGCTGGTCCTCACCGATCTTCGAGGTCGACGCTTCGTGCTCGACCTGTGCCGAGGGATTGCGCACCTGGATATACGGGAAAGTATTGGCGCTGCATTGCTCGCCGATCAGCATCGAATCGCACTGCGAATAATTGCGCGCACCGGTCGCACCGGGCGCGATCCGGACCAGGCCGCGATAGCTGTTGCTGGATTTGCCGGCCGAGATGCCCTTGCTGACAATCGTGCTGCGGGTGTTCTTGCCGATATGGACCATCTTGGTGCCGGTGTCGGCTTGCTGATAATGATTGGTCACGGCCACCGAATAGAACTCGCCGATGGCGTTATCGCCTTGCAGGATCACCGACGGATATTTCCAGGTAATGGCTGCACCGGTCTCGACCTGGGTCCACGAAATCCGTGAATTGATACCCTTGGCCAAACCGCGTTTGGTAACGAAGTTGTAGATGCCGCCGACACCGTTTTCATCGCCGGCATACCAGTTCTGGACGGTCGAATACTTGATGTCGGCATTGTCTAGCGCCACCAGTTCAACCACCGCGGCATGCAGCTGGTTGCTGCTGAAAGCCGGCGCGGTACAGCCTTCGAGATAGACCACCGACGCACCTTCTTCGGCAACGATCAGCGTGCGTTCGAACTGGCCGGACTCTTCGGTATTGATACGGAAATAGGTCGACAGATCCATCGGGCATTTGACGCCCTTCGGGATGTAGCAGAACGAGCCATCGGTGAACACCGCCGAGTTGAGCGCGGCATAAAAGTTATCGCCGCTCGGCACCACCGAGCCCAGGTATTTTTTGACCAGCTCGGGATGCTCCAGCACCGCTTCCGACATCGAGCAAAAGATCACGCCGGCCTCGGCCAGCTTGGCCTTGTAGGTCGTTGCGACGGACACGCTGTCGAAGATCACATCAACGGCCACACCGGCCAGCGCCATGCGCTCGTGCAGCGGTACGCCCAGTTTTTCGAAGGTGCGTAACAGCTCCGGATCGACTTCGTCCATGCTGTTGAGTTTGGGTTTGGACTTCGGTGCCGAGTAGTAGCTGATGGCCTGGAAATCGATTTTCGGATGGTGGGCGTTCTGCCAGTGCGGCTCGGTCATTGTGAGCCATTTCCGGTACGCCTCCAGCCGGAATGCAAGCAGCCATTCCGGCTCTTTTTTCTTTGCTGAAATTAAACGGATCGTCTCTTCGCTCAGCCCGCGTGGCGCGACGTCCGATTCAATATCGGAAACAAAACCGTGCGGGTAGGGTCGGTTGACCAGTTGTTGAAGTACTGCACTCATGGGTAAAAGCCCTCGCTGTTCTTGCGCCGGAAACGGGACTACGTGTCTTCGGCATGACCCCGTCAGGAAGGAAATTTCCTGCACTGGTCATTACTGCTGTCCGGTGATGCGTCAGGCGATTGGATCCGGTTTCTTCAGATTGAAACTCTCGCCGCAACCGCATTCGCTCTCGGCATTCGGGTTGGTGATTTTTAGTACGTCGTTAAAGCCCTCTTTAACGAAGTCGACATGAGAGCCGTCGAGCATCGGCAGACTGGCGGCATCGACCACGATGTTGACTGTTCCCGAACCGAATAATTTGTCGCCTTCTTTGACGCCATCGACATAGTCAAGGGTGTAGGCGAGGCCGGAGCAACCAACTGTCTTGACCCCGAGTCGCACGCCGAAACCTTTGCCATTTTTTTGAATCTGGGCACGGATTTTTGTCACTGCTGTCGTGGATAGAGAAATAGTCATCGTGAGATTTTCCTTTGGAGTGAGGTGATCTGTGAATACCCGACTAAAACTGTCGGGAATTCACAGTACGATACCCGACTAAATTAGTCAACCATGTTGATGAGGCGGGTATGGGAGGTATTTTGATGGTCGGGGAGGCCGTCCATTGGCTGATTGGCGTTGATATTTCATCCGTTCGGCCTGAGCTTGTCGAAGGCGCACCGTCCTGAGCACCTTCGACAAGCTCAGGCCGAACGGCAAAAGGTTGGTGCGCCTTCGACAAGCTCAGACCGAACGGCAATGAGGTGGGTAGCCACCCCATCTGTGATGACTAATTCACCAGCGCCGCCTTGAACACGCCCGCAGCGTCCTTCGTCACCTTGACCGTGAACAGCGGTGGCAAAGGCGAGTCTCCGGTGACGCCGCCGAGCGTGACCGACTTCGTTCCCAGCACCCCCGCGGCATACGACGCCACTTGCATGGTGGCCGTGCGACCGGTGGCCAGCTTGTAGTTGGCGATGCCGATTTTGTAGGTACCGGTTTGCAGTTTTTGCGCGTCGCAGCTGGCGTAGTAGTGCTCCGGTCCGTCGGCCACCGTGTTGTCGACATCGAGATAGCCAGCCGCGCCTTGCTTGCTGAAATACCAGACATGCGCGCCGCCCGGTTCATCGACATGGGTATCCACATCGCCGCTGCCATTCCAAGTCAGCGTCGCCGAAAAAAAGCCGGTGGCTGCGCGTGCTGCCGGCTTGACCAGCCTGGCAAGCCCGCTCGTGATCAGCGACTTCACGCGCGCGCTTGGCGTGAGTTGCGGGTTCAGATAGATCGCCAGCATGCCGTGGCCGAGCCAGTCCTTTTCATCGTTAAGACCCGCCGGACGATTGGCAAAGAGCGGGATCGCGTCGGTGATGCTGACCACCGACCCGGCCAGCCGCAAGGCATTGATCACCAGGTCGAGATCGGCCAGCACATGCGGTCCGTTCAGTGTCGGCGAGGCCGGTGCGACATGGACCACGCCGACCGCGCTGGCCGGTGATTTCGTGATCGCATAGCGATAGGCCGGATTGGCAAACAGGTTGCCTTGCGAGTGCGCGACGAACAGCATCTTCTTGCCTTCGAGGGCGAAGTTGTCGATGCGCGAACGGTGTTCCTGATAGTTGATCTCGGTCGGCGGACTGGCCAGCTTGGCGGTCAGATTGCGGGTGACGATGGCACGCACGGCATCCTTCAGCGCTTCGAGCGTGTCGGCCGCTGCGGCGACCGACTTGACGATCGTGGTCCACCAGTCACCACCGCCATTCATCGCCTCGAAAAATAACTCGAAGCGGTCCCCGAGCAACGCGTTTTGCTCGCGCATGCGCTGCTCAAATGTCTCAACGAAGTCTTCGAAATCGTTGCTGGTGTTGTACATCACTTCGTAGCGGATGGATTCGTTGTTGGGGAGAGTGGTGCCGTGGATTCGTTCCAGCCGGTTAAGAATACCGTCAGCCTCTTTTCGCGATGTCTTGACGCCATTGAAAAATGCGAAAACCGTTTCAGTCGGGCAGGCATCGTTAACATTCGACCGTGTCGTCTGTGCTTTGGTTGATGTACCGCTCAGCATCAGGCAGATGCTCATTAACGTCACCATGGCATGGCGCAGGAATTTATTCACAGGTGTCCCCGATCGGCAGGCTTCCGACTGAGCCATCCAAGGATTTGTTGTAGGCCAGATAGGCCTTTAAGCGTGATTTTGTATTGGATGTGATGGCTTCAATTTTCCGTGAAACAGATTCAGGGCTGGTCAATCCTGCGCCATCAGGAAAAACAGAAAACAGGCAACTGGTCGAATCCATCAGACGAAGGCTGACGGTCTTCGCTGCGACTTTGTCGGTGGCATCCACGAGCACTGCCTTTTGCATCGCCCGCGCATCCTGCAATACCGCCTTGCGCTGCTTCCCATCCGTAAATTTCCCGTTGATATAAGCATCAATATCATCCCGCACGCCGTTGCCATCCGCATCCGGTCCGGCCAGCGATGCCGAGCGATCAAGCTTCGGAATAGCACCGGAATTTTCGAGTTGTGCAATGGCCGCTTCGGCGGTCGGCGGTGCAGCCTGGCTCTGTGCCGGCGCATCATTGTTGTCGCGACCGCCGCAGGCGGCGAGTGTCACTGCCATCGCTGTACAGCCGAGCAGGCGTATAAATTCAGTCCATCTCATCGTCATTACCCTTTCAATAAAAAGCCTGCCAACCCACTGCATCTAAAAGCAGCATGCGGTCAAAGTGGGCCGGATCATTTTTGTTGGAGATCAAGCCAAAAAATGGCTGGCGTGAACGAGGGTAGCGTTGGAAAAAAGCGATAGCCCATTCAAAAACCCCGCGACGCAAACGGCAGGCACGACTAGAAAGAAATTTTTTCTGGTGAAAGATTGTCTTCACGAACGATTCATGATGGAAATGATCGGCAGACATACTGCCCCAAGCCAGGCATGTATCTCTATTATTGTCGGCCTGTTTCGCTTGCATTCCGGCTGTAAGCAGCCACGCCGTTTGCCGGCTATCGCGCCGACTTCCGGTATTTTGACGGCGACTGAAACAGTAGGCAGCAAGCAAGGTCGGCGCATGCGATCATGCCGCTACAAAAATTCGCCGGCATCATCTGGTCATCAAGGAAAAACAATGGATACACCTGCAACGCTGCCCCCGGCTACCCGCAAAAAACCTGCCCGCCGGACCATACTGATCGGTAGCCTGATCGCGCTATTGGCAGTGGCCGCCGTGGGTGGCGTGGCGTGGTATCTGACGCATCGGGATCCGGCGGCGCAGGGGGCCGGCGGGCGCAGCGGCGGGCGGCCCAGCACGACGGTTGGCGTGGCCACGGCGACAGCGGCCGACATGCCGGTGATACTCGATGCACTCGGCACGGTCATGCCGGCGGCGTCGGTGACGGTGCGCCCGCAAGTCGGCGGCGTGCTGCAGCAAATCCTGTTCCGCGAAGGCGAAACGGTACGCGCCGGCCAGGTGCTGGCGACCATCGATCCGCGCCAGTTCGAGCTGGTGCTGATGCAGGCCTCGGGCCAGCGTCAGCGCGATGAAGCGCAACTCGCCAGCGCCAGGGTCACGCTGGAGCGCTTCAAGACCTTGCTTGCGCAAGATTCAATTGCACGTCAGGAAGTCGATACCCAGCAGGCACTGGTCAAACAGCTCGAGGGCACGGTGCTGTCCGATCGCGCCACCGAAGGCACCGCCAGGCTTAATCTGGGCTATAGCAAAATCACCGCGCCGATTGCCGGACGGGTTGGCTTGCGCGCCGTCGATGCCGGCAATGTCGTCAATCCCGGCGATGCCGCCGGCATCGTCGTGATCACGCAGCTCACGCCCATCGATGTGCAGTTTGCGGTACCGCAGGACCGCGTGACCGACGTGCTCGAGCGTTCAGCCGGGAAGGCCGAACTGGCAGTCACGGTATTCGATCGCACCCGCGTGACCTTGCTGGGGACCGGACGTTTTTCAACGCTGGATAACCTCATTGATGTGCAGACCGGCACCGTCAAGGCCAAGGCGCGTTTTCCGAATGACAAAATGACGCTGTTCCCGAATCAGTTCGTCAATGTGCGCTTGCAGTTGCGCACCATTACCGGCGCGGTAACGATTCCGGTGACGGCGCTGCGGCACGGCAGCAAGGGCGATTTTGTGTATGTCCTCAATAGCGACCGGACTGCCGGCATGCGCCTGGTCACGCGCGGCCAGGCCGATGTCGACAAGGTTGAAATCACGTCCGGCCTGAAGCTGGGCGAGCGCGTTGTCACCGAAGGCGGCGACCGCCTGAGTGATGGTGCCGCGGTCTCGCTCCCGGGTGACAAGCCGGGCGGCAAGGGCAAGCGTAACGGGGCAGCCGGTGCCACGGGAGCGGCCGGTGCCAAGCCGGTGCCGGCCGGCGAGCCGCGCCGGCGTCCGCAGCCAGCCGCCGCACCATGACCGTGAAGGACGCTGCATGAATCCGTCACGTCCCTTCATCGAGCGCCCGGTAGCGACCGCACTGCTGATGGTTGCCATCGTGCTGACCGGCATCGTCGGCTTCCGTTTCCTGCCGCTGTCGGCCTTGCCGCAAGTCGATTTCCCGACCATTCAGGTGCAAACGCTGTATCCGGGCGGCAGTCCCGAAGTGATGGGCCAGACCGTGACCGCGCCGCTGGAGCGCCAGTTCGGCCAGATGTCCGGTCTCGAGCGCATGAGTTCGACCAGCGCCGCTGGCGTCTCGATCATCACCTTGCAATTCGGCCTTGGCCAGACCCTCGATGTGGCCGAGCAGGAAGTGCAGGCCGCCATCAATGCCGGCGGTTCGCTGCTGCCGGCCGACCTGCCGGCACCGCCGGTCTACGCCAAGATCAATCCGGCCGACGCGCCGGTGCTGACGCTGGCAATCACGTCCGATACGCTGCCGCTGACCGAAGTCCAGAATCTGGTCAATACCCGGCTGGCGCTGAAGATCAGTCAGGTCGACGGCGTCGGGCTGGTCTCGCTGGCGGGTGGCCAGCGGCCGGCGGTGCGCATCCAGGCCGACACCGCCGCGCTGGCGTCGTACGGCCTCGGCCTCGACACCTTGCGCACCGCGATTGCCGCGGCCAACGCCAACAGCGCGAAGGGCAGCTTTGACGGACCGTCGCGCTCCTACACGATCAATGCCAATGACCAGTTGCTGGCCGCCGACGATTACCGCAAGCTGATCGTGGCCTACAAGAACGGCGCGCCGGTGCGGCTGACCAATGTCGCGCAGGTCGTCAACAGCGCCGAGAACATCCGGCTCGGTGCCTGGTCCGGTCTGCATCCGGCCATCATCCTCAATGTCCAGCGTCAGCCCGGCGCCAACGTCATCGCCACCGTCGATGCGATCAAGCAGCGTCTGCCCGAATTACAAGCCGGCCTGCCGTCCACCCTGAAAGTGGCCGTGCTGAGCGACCGCACCACCGGCATCCGCTCGTCGGTCGCGCATGTCCAGACCGAACTGCTGCTGGCCGTGCTGCTGGTGGTGCTGGTGATTTTTGCCTTCCTGCGCGACTGGCGCGCGACCATCATTGCCAGCCTGGCCGTGCCGATTTCATTGATCGGCAGTTGTGGCGCGATGTACCTGCTCGGCTATAGCCTGAACAATCTGAGCCTGATGGCGCTGACGATCGCGACCGGCTTCGTGGTCGATGACGCGATCGTGATGATCGAAAATATCGCGCGCTACCTGGAAGAAGGCGAGAGCGCGATGGCGGCCGCACTGAAGGGCGCGGCGCAGATCGGCTTCACGATTATTTCGCTGACGGTGTCGCTCATTGCGGTGCTGATCCCGCTGCTGTTCATGGGCGATGTGGTGGGGCGGCTGTTCCGCGAATTCGCGGTCACGCTGTCGATCACGATCCTGATTTCAGCGGTGGTATCGCTGACATTGGTGCCGATGATGTCGGCGCGCTGGCTCAAACCACAGGTCAAGAGTGACGCGCCAGCGGGCCGCCTGCAGCGGTTTTCCGACGACGTGATGGTGCGCTACGACCGCGGCCTGCGCTGGGTGCTGGTGCACCAGACGCTGACGCTGCTGGTGGCAGCGGCGACGCTGGCGTTGACGGTGGCGCTGTACATGGTGATTCCGAAGGGCCTGTTCCCGACCCAGGATACCGGCCAGCTACAAGCGCGCATCGAAGCGGCGCAAACGGTGTCGTACACGCGCATGGCGCAATTGCAGCAAGAAGCAGCGGCGGCGATCCTCGAAGATCCCGATGTCGCGAGTCTCAGTTCGCTGGTCGGTGTCGATGCCGCGCGCAACACGATGCTGCACACCGGCAGCATGCTGATCAACCTCAAGCGCGATCGCGCCGGTTCGCAGGCCGACACGATGACGCGCCTGCGCGAACGGGTCGGCAAGGTCGCCGGCGTGACGATTTATCTGCAGCCCACCCAGGACCTGACTATCGATGCCGAAACCGGACCGACCCAGTATCGCGTCTCGCTGGAAGCCGCCGATACCGCCAGCGTGATCAAGTGGGCCGACAAGCTGACGCAGCAACTGAAGCGCCAGCCGGAATTGAACAACGTCGTGTCCGACGCCAACGCCACCGGTCTGGCGGTCTTTATCGACATCGATCGCGACAGTGCGGCGCGGCTCTCGATCAGCGCTGCAGCCATCGATGATGCGCTTTACAGCGCCTTCGGCCAGCGCATCGTCTCGACGATTTTTACCGAGACCAACCAGTACCGCGTGATCCTCGAAGCCCGTCCCGATACGCTGACCACGCCGGCCCAGCTGGGCGACCTGCAACTGCGCACAGCCTCCGGCAAATCGACGCCGCTGTCGGCGATTGCCACCATCACCGAGCGACAGTCGCCGCTGCAGATCACGCACGTCGCGCAGTTTCCGGCGACCACGCTGGGTTTCGACACGGCCGCCGGCGTCTCGCTGGGCAAGTCGGTTGACGTGATCCGGCAGGCCGCGCTCGACATCCAATTGCCGGCGTCGGTGACGATGACTTTCCTCGGTGCGGCCGGTGCGTACCAGTCGTCGCTGAGCAGCCAGTTGTGGCTGATCCTGGCGGCGCTGGTGTGCGTCTACATCGTCCTTGGCGTGCTGTACGAAAGTTATATCCATCCGCTGACGATCCTGTCGACGCTGCCGTCGGCCGGTGTCGGTGCGTTGCTGGCGCTGATGATCAGCGGTTCCGGACTGGGCGTGATCGGCATCATCGGCATCATCCTGCTGATCGGTATCGTCAAGAAAAACGCGATCATGATGATCGACTTCGCCATCGAAGCCGAGCGCCAGCAGGGCATGTCGGCGCAACAGGCAATCCATCAGTCGGCGCTGCTGCGCTTCCGTCCCATCCTGATGACCACGCTGGCGGCGCTGTTTGCGGCCGTCCCGCTGATGCTGGGCTGGGGCGACGGTGCCGAGTTGCGCCGCCCGCTCGGCCTGGCGATTTTCGGCGGGCTGATCGTCAGTCAAGTACTGACGCTGTTCACGACGCCGGTGATTTATCTGGCCTTTGACCGGCTGTCGCAACGGCTGTCTGGCCGCCACCGTCAGGCGGAGCCCGCGTGAACCTGTCGGCACCGTTTGTCCGGCGACCGGTCGCCACTGTCCTGCTGACGGTCGGCATCGCGCTGGCCGGAATAGGCGCGTTCTTCGTGCTGCCGGTGGCACCACTGCCGCAGGTTGATTTTCCGAATATTTCGGTGAGTGCTTCGCTGCCCGGTGCCAGTCCCGAAACCATGGCGTCGAGCGTGGCGACGCCGCTCGAGCGCCGCCTCGGCGTCATCGCCGGCGTCAATGAAATGACCTCGCGCAGCAGTACCGGATCGACCCGCATCAATTTGCAGTTCGACCTGAACCGCAAGATCGACGCCGCCGCGCGCGAAGTGCAGGCCGCGATCAGTGCCTCGCGCGTTGACCTGCCGGCGACACTGCGCAGCAACCCGACCTACCGCAAGGCCAATCCGGCCGATGCACCGATCATGATTCTGGCGCTGACCTCGCCGACGCTTTCGCCCGGTCAGATCTATGACGCGGTCTCGAATGTGGTGCAGCAAAAATTGGCGCAAGTGCAGGGTGTGGGCGATGTCGAACTCGGTGGCGGTTCGCTGCCGGCGGTGCGCGTCGAACTGCTGCCGTATGCGCTCAACAAATACGGCGTCAGCATGGAAGACGTGCGCGCCGCAATTCAGGCCAGCACGGCCAACCGGCCGAAAGGAACGATAGAAGGCGACGAGCGGCGCCTGCAGATTTACACGCCGGCTGGCGGTCGCACTGCGGCCGATTACCGCTCGCTGGTGGTGGGCTGGCGCAGCAGCGCGGCGATCCGGCTCGACGATGTCGCCGAGGTGGTCGATGGTGTCGAGAACACCAATACGCTGGGCCTGTTCAATGGCAAGCCGGCCGTGGTGGTGCTGTTGCGCAAGCAGCCCGGTGCCAACGTGATCGAAACCGTCGATGGCATCCGCGATTTGCTGCCGGAATTGCAGGAACAATTACCATCGGGTATCGACATGCAGGTGGCGTCCGACAGCACCAATTCGATACGCGCGTCGCTGCATGAAATTGAAGTCACGCTGCTCATTTCGATCGCGCTGGTGGTGCTGGTGGTCAGCGCGTTCCTGCGCAACGTGCGCGCCACCATCATTCCGGCGGTGGCCACCATCGTGTCCTTGCTGGGCACGTTTGGCGTGATGTATCTGCTCGGCTTTTCATTGAACAACCTGAGCCTGATGGCGCTGACGGTGGCGACCGGTTTCGTCGTCGATGACGCCATCGTCGTGCTCGAAAATACCGCGCGCCATATCGAGGCCGGCATGGGCCGGATGGAAGCGGCACTGCTGGGTGCGCGCGAGGTCGGCTTCACGGTGCTGTCGATTAGCGTGTCATTGGTGGCGGTGTTCATTCCGTTGCTGTTCATGGGTGGGCAGGTCGGCCGCTTGTTCCGTGAATTCGCGGTGACACTGTCGGCTGCCGTGATGATTTCGCTGGTCATTTCGCTGACCACGACGCCGATGATGTGTGCATGGCTGCTGAAGCCGCATGATCCGGCACGCAAGCCGGGGCGTTTGGCACGCGCTTTCGAAAACGGCTTCAACCGCATCCACAAAATGTACGAGCACAGCCTTGACTGGGCCTTGCATGCACCGGCGCTGGTGATGCTGATCCTGGTCGGCGCGATCGGCCTGAACGTGTACCTGTTCATCGTCGCGCCCAAGGGCTTTTTTCCGCAGCAGGATACCGGCCGGCTCAATGGCGGCTTGCGCGCCGACCAGAGCATTTCGCCGACCGCAATCAAAGAAAAGTTACGCGCGCTGGTGGACGTGATTCAGCGTGATCCGGCAGTCGCCACGGTGGTCGGATTTACCGGCGGCAGCCGCGCCGGTGGCGGCTTCCTGTTCGTTAACCTGAAACCGGTCGGCGAACGCAAGGACGGCGGCCAGGCAGTCATTGCGCGGCTGCGGCCGCAGCTGGCGAAGATCACCGGCGTGAGCCTGTACCTCAACCCGGTGCAGGATTTCCGGATGGGCGGCAGGTCGTCGAACTCTACCTACCAGTACACCCTCAAGAGCGACAATCTCGCTGATCTGAAAGTCTGGGCCACCAGGCTGGGCGAGGCAATGAAGCTACAACCGGCCCTGATCGACGTCGATACCGACCAGGAAGAAAACGGCGTCGAGACCTATGTCAAGATCGACCACGACGCCGCCTCCCGGCTCGGCTTGACTTCGCGCGATGTCTCCAACGCGCTGTACAACGGCTTCGGCCAGCGCCAGGTCGCGACCATCTATTCCGAGCTGAACCAGTACAAGGTCGTGATGGAAGTGGCACCGCGTTTTGCACGAAGTCCGCAGGCGCTCAACGACGTGTATGTGCCGGCGCGCGGGCTGGTTTCGACCGGTACTGCCGCGACTGCGGCCGGCAGCACGACCACCTCGGCGCTGGGCAGTAACCCCGGCCTGCGCGACCAGTCCACCGGTTCGGCGCTCAGCGGCACGGCAACGCGCATGGTGCCGCTGGCGGCCATCGCCAGTTTTGCCGAAGGGTCGACACCTACCTCGATCAGCCATCAGGATGCCGAACTCGCGACCACGGTCTCGTTCAATCTGACCGACGGCTTCACGCTGGCCGATGGCCAGGATGCGGTGCGCCAGGCCGAGGCCGATATCGGCATGCCGACCAACGTACGCGGCAGTTTTGAAGGCAGCGCGCGTGCCGCGCAGGAATCGCAGAATGAGCAACCGCTGCTGATCCTCGCCGCGCTGGTGGTGATTTACCTCGTGCTGGGCATGCTGTACGAAAGCCTGATCCATCCGATCACGGTGCTGTCGACGCTGCCATCGGCCGGGGTCGGCGCGATCCTGGCGCTGCTGCTGTTCAACATGGAGTTTTCGCTCATCGCGCTGATCGGCGTGTTCCTGCTGCTCGGCATCGTCAAGAAGAACGCCATCCTGATCATCGACTTTGCACTCGAAGCCCAGCGCAGCCGCAACTTGTCAGCCTTTGATGCGGTGCGCGAAGCCTGCCTGCTGCGCTTCCGGCCTATCCTGATGACGACGCTGGCCGCCGCGCTGGGTGCGCTGCCGCTGGCGATCGGTTTTGGCGAAGGGTCCGAACTGCGCCAGCCGCTCGGCGTCGCCATCATCGGCGGGCTGCTCGCCAGCCAGGTATTGACGCTGCTGACCACGCCGGTGGTCTACGTTCTGCTCGACAAATTACGCCACCGCCGCGCACCAGCGCCGCTGGCCATCCAACCATGAGACTGACCATGCACTTACTCCCTCGATCCCGCCGGCTGGCACTTGCCGTGCTGGTTGCCACTGCCGGCGGTTGCGCTGTCGGCCCGACCTACGAGCAACCGGCGCTGGCGACGCCGGCGGCGTACAAGGAAGTGCCGGGCTGGGTCCGGGCGACGCCGGCGGACGCGCTCGATCGCGGTACCTGGTGGACGCTATTCGAGGACGCCGGACTCAATGCGCTGGCGGGTCGGGTAGAGGTGTCGAACCAGAATATCGCCGCTGCAGCGGCCGCTTACGCGCAGGCACGGGCATTGGTGCGCGAACAGCGTGCCGGTCTGTTCCCCGTCGTCAGCCTGGATGGCAGCGGCCGGCGGGCGGGTGGTGAAGTCACGGGTGCCGGTAGCACCTACCAGGCCAGCGTCGGGACAAGCTGGGAACCCGATGTCTGGGGTCGCCTCGGCCGCACCGTTGATAGCGCCAGCGCCGGTGCCCAAGCCAGCGCGGCCGATCTGGCATCGGCGCTGCTGGCGGCGCAGGGCGAACTGGCCATCAATTATTTTTCATTACGCCAGACCGATGCGCAAAGCGCGCTGTTGCAGTCGACCATCGCGGCGTACCAGCGTTCGCTGGAGATCGCGCAAAACCGCTATCAGGCCGGGGTCGCACCAAAGACCGATTTGCTGCAGGCACAAACCCAGCTGGCCAATGCACAGGCCGAACTGGTCGGACTGGAGCGCCAGCGCACCCAGCTCGAACATGCGATTGCGGTACTGGTCGGACAGGCTCCGGGCAATTTCACGCTGGTGATCGCACCGTGGACGGCGACGCTGCCACAGGTGCCGGTCGGCGTTCCATCGACCTTGCTGCAACGTCGTCCCGACATTGCCGCAGCCGAACGCCGTGTCGCTGCTGCCAACCAACAGATCGGGATTGCGCAATCGGCGCTGTATCCGAACCTGAACCTGAGCGCCAGTTACGGCGTCGGTGCGACCCGCGTGAGCGACCTGTTTTCGGCGTCGACCAGTGTGTGGTCGCTGGGCTTGTCGGCGGCGCAGGTGCTGTTCAATGCCGGCGCCACGCGCGCGCGCATCGATGAAGCACAGGCCGCGCAGCAACAGGCTGCCGCGCGTTACCGGCAAACCGTGCTGGTGGCATTTCAGGGTGTTGAGGATCAGCTGGCGGCGACGCGCGTGCTGATGCAGCAGCAGCCATTACGTGAGCTGGCTTCCCGCGCAGCCGATGAAACCGAAGTGCAGACACTGAACCGTTATCGCGCCGGCCAGATCGCCTACACCGAAGTCGTTACCGCGCAGGCCAGCGCCTTCAGTGCGCGGCGCGCGCTGGTGCAGCTGGCCTCGGACCGGCAGGTCACGGCGGTGGCGCTGATCCAGGCGCTGGGCGGCGGCTGGGGGAATTAACCGGCCGGTTGGCAGAATTACTCCGTGGTAGGTGGCGTCGAAAAGCAGTTCACTTTTTGCAGCATCCTGCGCAAGGCCCGGGGTGTTTGTCGCGGCGGTTCAGGCGGGTCCGGCAACTGCGCTTCTTGCATAGGGCTTGCCAGTGCGGGACTTGCCGCCGGGCTCTGCTCCTCAAGCGCCGGTGGTGACGTGGACTGATCGCTGGTTTGTGTTCCGATTTGTGTCGGATGTGGAAAGTTCGTGGATGTTTTCAGGTCCTCGAACTGTTGTCGCAGCTCGATCAACGGCGCAATCTGCCCCCTGAGTTCTTTGATCTCGGTATTCAAGGCGCGGATGACTACCGCCGCTTCTTTTGTATCGACCGATACCTGCGGGTTGGAATTGCTGCGCCTCATCGAGACGGACGCTTGATTTGATGTCGGCGTACTGTCGACGGCCGAGCCGAATTCGGAGCGTGCCAAGTTCAACTCGGTTTGTATCCTTCTGATTTCAGCACGCAGACCTTTGGCTGTTTCACGGGCTTCTACTGCATTGCTGTAGCCAATGCGATCGCGGATATTCGAGATGGAAACAGCAACGTCTTCGTCGGTGATGGCGCGGTGCCCGCCGGCCTCTTCCAGTACTTTTTCGGAGACGCTGCTGTAGATCCGGTCGCGTAATTCGGTGATCTTTGCAATGTTGAGTCGCAACACATTCGGGTCGGACAGCAAGTGCTGGATCACGGGGAGCACCAGATTTTCGAACTTGCGCATTTCCTTGCGGGCGTCGACGTAAATGCGCTCGTAGGTTTTGTTCAGGATATTGTCCCGCGCTTCAGGTTCGATTGCTGTCAGCAAGGAACGGTAAGCGACCAATGTCTCGGTCCAGTCCTTATTGGTCGCCGGTGCCAGCGCGTCCGATCCGAACATGATGCGTGCCGAATGCTTGTTCAGAAAATCCGTCCATTCGCCGAGGCGTTCAGCTTTTTCCGGTCCCGGTAAGCCCCGGCCAACCAGTTGTCTTGCGACCTTGGACCATGAAATATCGAGCACCAGATTCGGATGCCGCTCAAGTAACTTATCCATTGCTGCAACGTGTCCCCGCGGCTGAACCACGAAGCGTCCCAGCCCGCCCGCATGGGCCCAGACGATGGTCGTATTCTTGACTTTCTCGTCACCGAAAAAGTTACTCATGGCATCCAGATATTTCGGTTTTCCGGGCGTGACTTGCCCGGCATCCCAGGTGTCGACATCGGAATGGATGCAGGCGGGCATGTTGGCGACACCCATGGCGGCCATCAGTTGCTTGGCCGGTTCGATATTGGATCGATAAATCCCTTCGGCGGCCTGGCTTGTGCCCGGCAGTTTTGCCTGTGCCTCTTCGCCCGCGAACAGGTCTTCGACAAGTTCCTTGGTCAGTGTCAGTTCGCCGGCGCCGGTAAAAATGCCGGGCAGGCGCGACAGTTTCTTGTAGAGGGCGATGTCGCAAAAACTGCTACCGAGATGCAGTCCGGTGATCATCGGATCGAGTCGTTCGCGGTGTTCTTTTTTCAGGCTCCGGAATTCATCGGCGGTGGTGTCATCGACTTCACTATCGACATTGAGCGAAATTTGACGGGAGACTTCGGAAACCAGTTTCGGTGTCAGTTCCAGTTCGGGCGAGTTGTAGGCCTTGGGAATGTAGTATTCCTCGCCGCAATGATGCCATTCCGGATCACATATTTCTTTGCAACTTATCTTGACGAGTTTGTCGCCCTGCAGCGAAATGATACTGGTCGGAATCGGCATCACGACCGCGTACTTGCAGCCGATCTGATCCATGCGCAAGACCGTTTCTTCGAGCTGAATACCTTTCTGGACATAGTTCCACGGATGGTAATGGGCGTCGTTATGGGCGGGCACCGTGATCTTTTCGCTCAACATGCTTTCGTTGGCTTTCTCGGCACGCTGGCCCGGCGTGACGCCCATGAAATAGCGCACGTCGTAGTTAGCGTCCGGTGCCGACGGGTACTCGTACTTTTTGTGCAGCGTACCGGGTTGCCCGGCTTGTTGCGGTTTGCGCGGGCCGCATTCGGCGACGATCTGTTGCAATGCGCTGTCCTGTTCGACCAGCGCGATAGCGGCTTTGGCGAAGGTGCTGGAAATTCTTGTCATGATCAGTTTTTAGTAATAAGGAGTGGGAGTAACGGGGTCGTGGGGCGAGCTATTTTTGCGCGGCAGCGGGGCTAAAAATGCCGGACGACGCATCGGACGCGGCGCGATATTGAGCCGGCCGTCGGCGTTGTCCGTGCGCCAGTTGCTGACGACATCGACGAGTTTTTTTACTTTACTGATCAGTACATCGGCATGCAGTTTGTCGATCGCCCACGCACTCGCATAAACCACATTGCCGGTACGTGAAGAGACACAGTAGGTCGCATTTTGGGTGGGGAATTCAAGGTAATTTTCTTGCAGAAGATGGTAGTAGACCGCCGCTTCGTTGCCTTTTGGGACTGGTCCGAAGTCAACGAAGAGGGTCACCAGTTCCGCCGGGTTGTTGATGGTTTTTTCAAATGAAAAAACAATATTGTTGATGCTGATCGCCGCGCCGTCTGCCAGTTTTTCCGGTTCGGGCACGCCAAACGCATCGCCCACGGCACGCATGAGATCAATAAAAGCAGTATTCATTCTGGTGATCCCTGTTTGTGGTGTGACAAGCGGTACGGGAGTAGTGCGGGGAGATGCAGGATCGGCCGATTGCGTTTTGCATCACGGGGGCATTTCCCGGGAGAGGCAACGCTGTTCAGGCCGGTCTTTCATCTCATGTCAGACGGGGCCTGGGCGATGGGCATTGGTGTCGTCGGTGGAGGCGGTACAGGGACTGTCGGGCACATCGCGCGGATGGTTGTTGCTGCCCTGCGTCGGATCAGTGGAAAACTCGGCGCAGCAGGCGACGAGTTGCTGGAGTGCCTTGTCTTTTTGTACAAGAGCCGTGGCGTGCTGGGAATATACAGTCGGCGGTTTCATGGCAAATATTCGGAGTTGAACAAGGAAAAAAAGAAATGCATCGATCAAGGGATGGCGATGTACAGCTGCGGGATCCTGCGCCCAGCGATTGCTCCGGAACGGGCTGGCATTGCACAGGCCATAAGTAACTGCCGGCTTGCATCAGTTCCAAAAAATTTATCCAAAACGGATGGAATTTTTGCAGCGGTCTTTCCACTTAACTGCCAGTCACCGGCGCTCGCCAGTCACGCTTTTTTCGGATGGAAGGCATCGCAATGGCATCTACTTTTGTTGAGTTAATCAACGGATTCTGTCGGCTCAAGCAGCTCGATAACCAGGAAGAACTGGCCGCAGGAACACCGTTCGGCATCAATGGTGTTTGCTGCTCATTGATCTACAACAAAGCATTGGCTGTCGAGGTGGTTTTTTTGTATGTGGAATACGCCTATGCGCCACTAGACCGCCTCGCCACCATTTATAAAAAGCTACTGCAAAGAAATCATCAGGATTTCGACGGCCACGGCCCCGGCTACTGCATCTCCCCGACCACCGGAAAAATCGTCGAACTCACCCGACTAGCCTTGCCCGGGCTGACCCCTGAACTATTAGCAGGGACATTGCTGAAACATGCCGTGCGCCAGCAGCGCTGGTGCGCGCAGACGCTGCCTGGTAACTGACGTTTGTCATTGACCGAGTGCCAAAAAAATTAGGGTCAGAGTCAATTTAATTCCGTTTATTCCCTTGAAAAATTAGGGTCAGAGTCAATTAATTTTTGGGAATTACTGCGTTTTTCCGTTCTTGTTTGCTGGATAGAATTTCTTGATTGGTCTGATAATCTCGAACACGGAAATCCGCGTCATGCCGACGCCGGATTCCGGCCAGCAAAGGAGTTGCGTTGTCCGACGAAAGCGACATGGAGAAAACCGAGCCGGCCTCGCAGCAGCGCATTGACAAGGCGCGCGAGAACGGTGACGTACCACGCTCGCGTGAACTGGCGACGTGTCTGGTGCTGCTGGCCGCGGGGGGCGGACTCTACATCAGCGGTGCCAACATGTTGCGACAGTTGAAGGCAGCGCTGGCATCCGGGCTCACCTTCGATCGTGGCCAGGCGTTTGATTTCAGTTTGCTGCTGACCCGGTTGGGCAGCCATCTGGGTGACTTGCTACTGGCCTTTGCGCCGCTGGCCGGGATCCTGATCCTGGTCGCGCTGGCTTCGCCGTTGCTAATCGGTGGGTGGCTATTTAGTGCCCAGTCGCTGGCACCGAATTTTGGCCGGATGAACCTGTTTTCGGGACTGCTCAAGATCGTCTCGCTCAATGCGCTGGTGGAACTCGGCAAGGCGGTCGCCAAGGCGGTCATCGTCGGATCGATTGCCTATCTCGTGATGCGCAGCGAGATCGATGAAGTGCTCGGATTGATGGTCGAGCCGGCCGAGGCGGGCAGCATGCATATGGCGAAGCTGCTGTTCGTGACCTACATGTTGATCGTCATGGGGCTGGTCCTGATTGCGGCGGTCGACGCGCCGTATCAGATGTGGAGCTACGCCAAGAAGATGATGATGACGCGCCAGGAAGTGCGCCAGGAAGCCAAGGAATCCGAGGGTAATCCCGAAATCAAGGCCAAGATCCGTGCCCAGCAACGCGAAATGGCGCGACGCCGGATGATGTCCGAAGTCCCGACTGCCGACGTCGTCGTGACCAACCCGACGCACTATGCGGTAGCGCTGCGATACACCGACGGCAAGATGGGGGCGCCGCAAGTCGTCGCCAAGGGTGCCGATGCGGTCGCGGCCAGGATTCGCGAACTGGCAGTGGCCAACAACGTGCCGTTGCTCGAAGCGCCGCCACTGGCGCGGGCGCTGTTCAAACATGTCGAACTCGGCGATGCGATCCCCGAGACCTTGTACACGGCGGTGGCCGAAGTGCTGGCTTACGTCTTTCAGTTGAAAGCCTATAAAAATCAGGGCGGCGATCGCCCCGAAAAGCCAAAGGATATCGATGTGCCGGCTGGGCTTGATCCGCTTGAAGGCAGTTGATTGGGGCGATGAATTGACTCTGGAATAATTGACTCTGACCCTATTTGATATTTAATAAATCAACTCTGACCCTAATTTTTTTCTGTTTTTAATTCGACTCTGACCCTATTTGATATTTAATAAATCGACTCTGACCCCAATTCGGTTTCGGTCGTGTTCATTGTGTGCAGATTGCGAATACGCTCTGCTTTCCCCTCTTGTTCGCTGGATGGTGTTTCTTCCCTTGGCGCAATAATCTGTTCCATCTGGGGAGTTGCTTTCATGTCGATGGCAACGCCGATCCAGCTGATACCGGATTCGCACAATGAACAGCTTGAAATTGCCACTCTGGATGAGCGGTCCGAACAGCAAGGCGATTGCCGCACCGATCATCATCATGATGCTGCTGTCGATGATGATCCTGCCGCTGCCGGCGTTCGTGCTGGATATCTTTTTCAGTTTCAATATTGCGCTGTCGATCATCGTGTTGCTGACCGCTTTGTACACGGTGCGGCCGCTTGATTTCATGGCGTTTCCGACTGTGCTGCTGGTCAGTACGATGCTGCGGCTGTCGCTCAATGTGGCGTCGACCCGGGTCGTGCTGACCGAAGGGCATACCGGTCCGGATGCCGCCGGCAAGGTGATCGAGGCGTTTGGTCATTTTCTGATCGGCGGCAATTACACCGTCGGTATCGTGGTCTTCATCATCCTGACCATCATCAATTTCACCGTCGTCACCAAGGGTGCAGGCCGGATCGCTGAAGTCGGCGCGCGCTTTGCACTCGATGCGATGCCCGGTAAGCAGATGGCGATCGACGCTGACCTCAATGCCGGATTGATCGCCGAACCCGAAGCCAAACGGCGCCGCACCGAAGTCGCGCAGGAAGCCGAGTTCTACGGTGCCATGGACGGTGCTTCCAAATACGTGCGCGGCGATGCCGTCGCCGGCATCATCGTGACGGTCATCAACATCGTCGGCGGTTTGCTGGTCGGCCTGCTGCAGCACGACATGGGTTTCGCCGCGGCCCTCAAAAACTACACGTTGCTGGCTATCGGTGACGGCCTGGTCGCGCAGATTCCATCGCTGATCATTTCGACCGCTGCCGGTGTGGTGGTCTCGCGCGTGGCCAGCGATGTCGATATCGGTAGCCAGCTGGTCAACCAGTTGTTCGCCAAACCGCAAGTGCTGTACATCACCGGTGGCATCATTGGCGGCATGGGACTGATACCCGGCATGCCGCACGTGGCGTTCATTTTCTTGGGTGCGTTGCTGGCTGCGGCCGGGCACGCTGCTTCCAAGCGCAATGCTGCCCCGGCCGAAGCCGTCGCCGAACCGGTTGCTGCCGCCGCGCCGGTCGAGAACGAAGAAGCCACCTGGCAAGACATCGTGCCGGTCGACATGCTGGGCCTCGAAGTCGGTTATCGCCTGATCCCGCTGGTCGACAAGACCCAGAGTGGCGACCTGCTCAAGCGCATCAAGGGCATCCGCAAAAAATTCGCGCAGGAGGTCGGTTTTCTGTCGCCGCCCGTCCATATCCGCGACAACCTGGAGCTCAAGCCATCGTCGTACCGGATCACGCTCAAGGGTGTCGAAGTCGGCACCGGCGAAGCCCATACCGGTCAGTTCCTGGCGATCAATCCGGGCATGGTTACCGGCACGCTGGCCGGCGCACCGACCACCGATCCGGCCTTCGGGCTGCCGGCTGTGTGGATCGATGCCGCAATGCGCGAGCAGGCCCAGACCATGGGCTACACCGTGGTTGATGCCGGCACCGTGGTCGCGACGCACCTCAACCATCTGATCACGTCGCATGCGGCCGAGCTGCTCGGTCGCCAGGAAGTCCAGCAATTGCTCGACCACCTCGCCAAGGAAATGCCGAAGCTGGTCGAAGATCTGGTGCCGAAAATGGTGTCGATCTCGACGCTGCAAAAAGTCTTGCAGAATCTGCTCAATGAAGGCGTCCACATCCGCGACATGCGCACCATCATCGAATGCCTGGCCGAGCAGTCATCGCAGGTGCAGGAAGCCAACGAGCTGACCGCGCTGGTACGGATCGCACTGGGCCGGGCCATCGTCCAGGATATTTTCCCCGGGACCAACGAGCTGTCGGTCATGGCGCTGGATAACCGGCTGGAACGCTTGCTGATGCAGGCGCTGCAGGCCAGTGGTCCGGATGGTGCCGGCATCGAGCCTGGCCTGGCCGATACCTTGCAATACCAGACCCAGCAAGCAGCCCAGCATCAGGAGCAGCTCGGTCTGACGCCGGTGCTGCTGGTGCCGGCGCCGTTGCGGGCGCTGCTGTCGCGCTTCCTGCGCCGCGCACTGCCGCAGCTCAAAGTCCTGTCGCACGCCGAATTACCCGATACAAAGACGATTAAAGTCACCAGCCTGGTTGGAGCTCAAGCATGAACGTGAAAAAATTCACCGCAAGCAGTTCGCGCGATGCACTGCGTCAAGTCCGTGAAGCACTTGGTCCGGATGCCGTGATCCTGTCGAACCGCAACATTAATGGCCTCGTCGAAATCCTGGCGCTGGCCAGCGAAGACATGTCGTCGCTGGCCGCGCCGGTGATCGAGAAGGAAACACTGGCCGCGCAAGTCGCCTTGCCGGCGCAGGAGGCGACGATGCTGTCAGCCTTCGCCAAGCGGCGCACCGAATTCAAGGCCGATACCGACCAGGCGTCCGGCCTGGCCGGCGCACTGGAGCAGTCGCAACAGTCGCGCGATGCCCGTGTTCCCGAGCCGGCTGCGCCCATCAGCGTGCTGCGTGAGATGGCAGAAATGATGAACGAGTTGCGCTCGATGCGGACCATGATGGAGTCGCAGTTTTCCGAGTTGTCGTGGTCGTCGCAGCAAAAGCGCGAGCCGGTAAAAGCCGTGATCCTGCGCGAATTGCTGGCCGCCGGATTCAGTGCCAGCCTGTCGCGTTACCTGATCGAAAACCTGCCGGCCGGTGGCACGGCTGCTGCCGGCATGAGCTGGATCAAGACCGTCATGGCGCGCAACATCAATGCGATTGCCGATGAAAGCGCGATGCTCGAGCAGGGCGGTGTGTTTGCCCTGGTCGGCCCGACCGGTGTCGGCAAAACCACCACGACCGCCAAGCTGGCAGCCCGCTGCGTGATGCGTCACGGTCCCGGCAAGCTGGCCCTGATCACCACCGATGGCTATCGTATCGGCGGCTACGAGCAGCTGCGCATCTACGGCAAGATCCTTGGCGTGATGGTGCATTCGGTCAAGGACGAGTCGGACCTGCGCATCGCCCTCGATGAACTCAAAAATAAACATACGGTGCTCATCGATACGGTTGGTGTCAGCCAGCGCGACCACATGGTGACCGAACAGGTCGCGATGCTGCAGGGTGCGGGTTCGCGCGTCAAGCGGCTGCTGTGCCTCAATGCCACCTCGACCGGCGAGACCTTGAATGAAGTCGTGCGTGCCTATCAGGGCAGCGGGCTGGCTGGTTGCGTGATGACCAAGCTCGATGAAGCCGCCACCATCGGCAGCGTGCTTGATGTCGTGATCCGCCAGAAGCTCAACCTGTTTTATGTCGCCAACGGCCAGCGCGTGCCGGAAGATCTGCACGTCGCCAACAAGCAGTATCTGGTCGACCGCGCCTTCAAGCTCAAGCGCGAAAGCAAGCCGTTCCAGTTCACCGATGCCGAATTGCCGCTGGTGATGGGTGGTACCACCCGCGCCTCGAATGACAAGTCTCTGCGCGAGGTGCACCTTGGCTAGTTTTTCCACCGACCAGGCCGAAGGCTTGCGTCGCATGCTGGCAGGGCCGAAGCCACGCGTTGTCAGTTTTGTCTCCGCACTCGGTACCGAAGAAAAATCCGGCACGCTGGTCAACCTGGCTGCCTCGCTCACACGCACGGGCAGCGACGTGCTGCTGCTCGATGCCTGTTCAGCGTCGAACGGACTGGCCAACCGGCTCGGTGCGGCGCGCGCGGCAACGCTGATGCAAGTGGCGCGGCAGGAGCGCGGCCTCAATGAAGTCGTGCAAACACTGGCGCAGGGTTTTGGCGTCGCCACGCTGGCGCGTGAGAATTTGCGCAGCGCGATGCAGGACGTCGACCAGGCCCGGCGTCTGTCAAATGCGTTCGGCGTATTGGCGACCCAGCATGACATCGTGTTAGTCGATGCCGAGCTCGACGGCGATGACAGTTTTGTGTTGCCTGCCATGCGGCGTGGCGAGATTGTCGTGCAGGTGTCAAGCAGCGGTAGCTCGATCACGGCGGCGTATGCGATCATCAAGCGCTTGAGCGCGCAACTGGGTCGCCGGCCGTTCGGTATTCTGGTCACTGGTGCCAGCGAGCGCGAAGCGCAGCAGGTGTTTGCCAACATGGCGCAGGCGGCCAGCCGTTACCTGGCACTGGAACTGACGTCGATCGGATCGGTGCCGGTCGACGCTGACCTCAAGCGCGCCGCGCAACTGGGCCGGTCGGTCATCGATGCGTTCCCGATGGCGCTGGCCTCGGTGGCATTTCGCCGGTTGGCCGGTCAGTTTGCCGGCGGGGAGTCCGGTGGCGCGGGCATGCCCGAATTCGCCTGACCAGCGTCATTACAAGATTCTTGGAGTTTCATGTACACACCTAGCGGAAAATCGGACAAGAACGATCTGCTGGTCCAGCACGCCCCGCTGGTCAAGCGGCTCGCGCATCAGATGAAAGCGAAACTGCCGCCCAGTGTGGAAGTCGACGATCTGATCCAGGCCGGCATGATCGGCCTGTTCGACGCCATCAACCGCTACGAAGACACGCACGGCGCGCAGTTCGAAACCTATGCAGTACAGCGCATTCGCGGTTCGATGCTCGACGAATTGCGCAGCAGCGACTGGCTGCCGCGCAGCATGCGCCAGAACATGCGCAAGATCGAAGTGGCGATGCAGGCCTTGCAGCAAAAGCTGGGTCGTGCACCGCTCGAAGCCGAAGTCGCCAGGCACATGAAGCTGTCGCTGGCCGAGTACCAGAATCTGCTCGGCGAGGGCGGTGGCCATCAGCTGGTGTACTACGAGGATTTCCATGACAGCTCCGAAGGCAACGAGCATTTTCTGGATCGCTATTGCACCGACCTGTCTGACAATCCGCTGCAGGCCCTGCTCAATGCCGGCTTTCGTGATGCCGTCATCCGTGCCATCGAAGCCTTGCCCGAGCGCGAAAAAATCCTGATGGGCCTGTACTACGAACAGGAAATGAACCTCAAGGAAATCGGTGCCGTGCTCGGTGTTACCGAGTCCCGTATCTCGCAACTGCATAGCCAGGCGATCGCCCGGATGCGCGCTTTCCTCAGGGAGAAAACATGGACTGGGGTAGCGTAGCCGGGCTGGTCCTGGCATTGCTCGGCATTCTGGTCGGGCAATTGCTGGAAGGCGGCAGACTGGGTTCGCTGGTGCAGCCGACCGCGTTCGTCATCGTGATGGTCGGCACCTTCGGGGCAGTGCTGCTGCAGAGCGGCTGGCCGACGGTCAAGCGCGGCCTGCGCATGGCTGGTGCCGCCTTCCGCAACCAGCCGGACCTGCATCGCCTGCACGCCGCCGATGTCGCGATGTGGAGCCAGACCGCGCGCCGCGAAGGCTTGCTGAGCCTGGAGCGCTTCATGGATAACAGTGACGATCCCTTCATCACCAAAGGCTTGCGTCTGCTCACCGATGGCATCGATCCGTACAAGCTGCGCGAAATTCTCGGCATCGAGATCAGCAGCTACGAAACACGCGAGCGCAAGGCCGCGCGCATCTGGGATGCGGCCGGCGGCTATGCCCCGACCATCGGCATCCTCGGGGCCGTGCTGGGCCTGATCCACGTGATGGAAAACCTGTCCGATCCGAGCCGGCTCGGTGCCGGTATCGCCGTCGCGTTTGTCGCCACGATCTACGGGGTCGGGCTGGCCAACCTGGTGTTCCTGCCGATAGGCGGCAAGCTCAAGAGCGCCGTCAACGACGAAGTCACGCGCCTGGAAATGCTGGCCGACGCCTTCTGCTGCATCGCCGCCGGTGACAATCCGATCTCGATCGAGGAACGCATGAAAGCCTACGAGCGCTAGCCCGTGATGAACAAATACCGCGAACCGCCCAGCCCGACCGCGCGCAGCCGCAAGCACTTCGACGACGACGCCCCCAGCCATGACCGCTGGCTGATTTCGTATGCCGATTTCATTACGTTGCTGTTTGCGTTCTTTGTCGTGATGTACGCGATTTCATCGGTCAACAATGGCAAGTACCGGGTGCTGTCGAATTCGCTGGGTGCGGCTTTTGGCAGTGCGCCTATCCGCATCGTACCAACGGTGCCGGTCGAGCCGCCGTCGGTGCTGCCGGGCCGTCCGCCAGCGGCCGAGCGGCAGCGCATCGAATTGCTGCGACGTGAAAAAGAAAGCATGACCAGCATCGCGCGCGACATCCTCAATGTGCTGTCGCCGCTGATCAGTTCGGGCAAAGTGCGGGTCACGCAGACCAGTCGTGGCGTGAGCGTCGAGATCAATGCCAGTGTGTTGTTCGCCCCCGGCGAAGCGAGCCTCACGAGCGAATCCGGCGCGGCATTGAGCGCGATCGCGCAAGTGCTCAGCCAGGATACCCACGCGATCCAGATCGAAGGGCATACCGACAATCTGCCGATCGGCAACGCCACGTTTCCATCGAATTGGGAATTGTCGAGCGTGCGTGCCAGCAGCGTGGTGCGCCTGTTCGCCAATAACGGCATTGCCGGCAATCGCCTGACAGCCGTCGGTCACGGATCGAACAAACCTGTCGGCAGCAACGACACACCGGAAGGACGGGTGCGTAATCGCCGCGTCGAGGTGTTGATTCTGGCGACCTTGCCGGAGGTCGTGACGGAAGTGCCGCTGCCGGCCGGGACTGCGCCCTAGCCGGTAGTGCCTATGTTCGGTAGCGAACGGAACTTTTGCTTTCCGGTTGCTAAGATGCGAATAAGCAATGGGCCGGATGAATCTGCATCAGCAGCCGTCACTGTCGGCCCGTTCCTCACCAGACTAGAGGATCACACCATGACAACCATCACAAAAAAATTGATCGCGCTTTCATGCGCTTCGGCCATTCTGATTTCGCTGGGCGGCTGCGCCGGTATGTCCAATCGTGACAAAAACACGGCAGCCGGTGCCGGCATCGGCGGTGTCGCCGGTGCGGTCCTGACCGGCGGCAGCGCCATCGGTACCGTCGGCGGTGCCGCTGTCGGTGGCGTGATTGGTAATCAAGTCGGCAAATAAGCCTTCCGGCAAGGCATCACTTGGCTCACGCCAGGTCGGTGCCGATATGTGCAAAGCGCTCCAGTTCGTCGAAGGTGACGACCTGGAGCGCTTTGCTATGGGTGCTCTCGAGCACGACCAGCGGTGCGGCACCGGCCGCGAACGCTTCTTTCCAGCGCAGCGCGCACAGGCACCACTGGTCGCCCGGTTTCAGTCCGGGAAAGCGCCATTGCGGTTGCGGCGTCGACAGGTCATTGCCGCGCGCCTTGCTGAAGGCGAGAAATTCGGCCGTCATCACCGCGCAGATCACGTGGGTGCCGATATCCTCATCGTTGGTCTTGCAGCAGCCATCCCGAAAATAGCCGGTCAACGGATCGAACGAGCAGGGCACCAGCGGTTCGCCAAGGACGTTGCGGGCGGGTTCTGTGCGGAGTGTGGTCATGTGTGTTTCCTGATCTGGTAAAGGATGCGAGCGCATCAGATTAACAGGTGTAACCCGGGGGCGACGGGTGCCGCGAACTGCTAAGCTACAGCGCGCCTGCGGGCTACTGTCCGCAATTCCCATTTACTGTCATTTTTCCGGAGTCGCCGATCATGTTCAAACGCATCCTGCGCCTGTTGCCTGGCTTGCCTGTCTTGTTACTGGCTGCCAGTTCCGCCAGCGCCGCCACCGACGCGTTCAATCCACGCTGGAACCTCGCCGACCTGTACCCGTCGGCTGCTGCCTGGCAAGCCGATGCCGCCAAGGCCGATACGCAGATCACTACCTTTGCCAATTGCCGCGGTCATCTCGGCGACAATGTGCGGCGCTTTCGCCAGTGCCTGGAATTGCGTGCCGATCTTGACAAGCGCTACGACCGGCTGGCGCTGTATGCCAACGAATTCCATGCCGAAGATACCGGCAACACGGCAGGCCTCGAACTGACCCAGCAAGCCGAGGTACTGGGCTCCCGGCTGGAAGAAAGCGGGTCGTTCTTTCGTCCGGAACTGCTCCAGCTGGGAGCGAAAAAAATCAACGGCTTCCTGCATGCCGACAAGGCGCTGGCGATCTTCCGGCATCCGATCGACAACCTGCTGCGCGCCGTACCGCACACGCTGGACGCCAAAGGCGAAGCGCTGATTGCGACCTACGGGCTGGCTGGCAATAGCGCGCAATCGGTGTATTCGATTTTGACGAATGCCGATATGCCGTGGCCGAAAGTGACGCTGTCCGATGGTCAGGAAGTCACGCTCGACCAGTCCGGCTACACCCGCTATCGCGGCGTCGATAACCGTGCCGACCGCAGCAAAGTGTTCGACGCGTTCTGGGGCAAATGGCATGAATTCGAGCGCACGTTTGGCGTGACTTTCTACGAGAAGCTGAAAAAAGACACGGTCGACGCGAAGGTGCGCAACTATCCCGATTCGATCACCAAGGCGCTCGATGCCAACAAGATTCCGGTCGCGGTCTACGACACGCTGATCGCGCAGACCAATGCCAACCTGCCGACGCTGCATCGCTATTTCCGCTTGCGCGCCAAACTGCTCGGCATCACCGACATGGGGTATCACGACATCTACCCGCCGCTGGTCAAGGGCGACTTCACGTATCCGATCGCGCAAGGCAATGCCCTGATGCTGGCGGCCGTCAAACCGCTTGGTGACGACTACGTCAAGGCCCTCGAAAAAGGCGTGGCGAGCCGCTGGATGGACGTCTATCCGCGTGCCCGCAAATTGTCCGGCGCGCACATGGCGGGCGACGCCTACGATGTCCACCCGTACATCCTGCTGAACTACAACGATGACTATGAATCAGTCTCGACGCTGGCCCACGAGTGGGGCCACGGCATGCATACGGTGCTGGCCAATCAGGCGCAGCCGTATGTGACGGCGAGCTATCCGATCTTCACCGCCGAAATCGCCTCGACCACCAACGAAAGCCTGCTGCTGGCGCACATGCTGGCAGTATCGAAAAGCGATGACGAGCGCTTGCTCTACCTCGGTTCGGCGCTGGAAAGTTTGCGCGGCACCTTCTTCCGGCAGGCGATGTTTGCCGAATTCGAACGGGATGTTCATGCCCGCGTCGACAAGGGCGAATCGCTGACCGGCGCAGGCCTGACCAAAGTCTACGGCGACATCCTGCGCCGCTATCACGGCGACAAGGACGGCATCGTCCACATCGATGACCAGGTCGCCATCGAATGGGCTTACATCCCGCATTTCTACAATTCGTTTTACGTGTTCCAGTACGCGACGTCGATTGCCGCCGGCTCGCTGTTTGCCGATGCGATCCTGAAGGGTGAGCAGGGTGCGCGCGAGCGCTACCTGAACGTCCTCAAGGCCGGCAGCTCGGCGTATCCGTACGAGCTGGTCAAGGCTGCTGGCGTTGACCTCGCGACGCCCGCGCCGTATCAGGCGGTGGTGGCGCGGATGAACCGGATCATGGACGAGATCGAGACGATTGTGGCGCGGCGCAAGTGAGACGGGAGCTGAGCGGGAAGGCGACACTTTACGTCTCTTAACCGTGCTGGCGATACTGACAGAGCGGTATCGCGAAACCTGTGATTTGGCACCCGATACCGACCTTGCCTCCGATGAAAACAGGGGAAAGCCCGCTACAATGTCGGCCATGTCCCTACTCATTCCTTCCCTCGACTACCCGTCCGTCAGCCCTTCAACAGGTAGCGCGCCGGCACCGTCGCACAGCCCGGGTACGCTTAAAAAGCAAGCCCGTCACGCCTATCTCGAGTTCTTCGCCGGTAGCGGATTGGTCGCTCAGGGCTTGAAAACCATGTTCAAGCCCATCTGGGCGAACGACATCGATGCAAAAAAAGCGGCGGTCTACACCGCCAATCACACCGGAGAGCATTTTCACCTCGGGTCCATTGCCGACGTGGCCGGCAAGGATTTGCCGGCGGCGGTACTGGCCTGGGCTTCGTTCCCGTGCCAGGACCTGTCCCTCGCAGGATTGGCCGGAGGTATTCATGGTAAGCGCAGCGGTCTTGTCTGGGAGTGGCTACGGATCATTGACGAGATGCCCGAGGCACCGGCTATCCTGGTTGCCGAAAATGTGCTTGGCCTTGTGTCGGCGTCTGGTGGCAGCCACTACCGCACGCTACACGCGGCGTTGGCGGAGCGTGGCTACAAGGTTGGGGCGATGCTGCTCGATGCTGTTCGCTTCGTGCCGCATTCGCGACCGCGCGTTTTTGTCGTCGCCGTGCGCAACGACGTGCAGGTGCCTGGCGAGCTGACCAGTCCCACACCGACCTGGCTGCATCCGGCAGCGGTACAAAAAGCGGCCAGCGGTCTGGATAGCTGGGTGTGGTGGCACATGCCCGAGCCGCCGGTGCGCTTGTCGGTGCTGGCCGACATCGTTGAGTTTGATGCCGATTATGCGAACACGCTCACGGATGAACGAAACATTGACTTGATCTCGCCCAAGCATGCGGCCTTACTGAACGCATTACCAAAAAAACAGACCTTCGTCGCACCGGGCTACAAACGAACCCGGGCGGGAAAACAGGTGCTGGAACTGCGCTTTGACAATGTTGCCGGGTGTCTGCGGACTCCCGGTGGCGGCAGCAGCCGGCAGCTTCTTGTCATTCGCAACAATGGCCAGCTCAACAGTCGGCTGCTGACGATCAAGGAAACCGCACGTCTGATGGGGGCTCCGGAAAGTTACCAAATTCCGGGTTCCTATAACGACGGCTACAAGGCAATGGGTGATGCAGTAGCTGTCCCTGTTGCCAGCTGGCTCGCCAGAAATTTACTCCTGCCTTTGGCTGACCTGCGTGACCATACCGCTTAGTCTTGAAGTGGCGCTAGCCCGGTTCAAAGTCGATTTTCAGGTCGGTGGTGCCGGTGCACTCGGCACGGTGCTGGTACTCACACGCAAAGCGATGGTCGGCGGCCTGCCGTTCGATCCGGAGAAACTGCTCACGCCAGGCGGCGGCCAGGTCGCGGGTTTGAGCGGTGCCAACATCAACAAAATACTCGCCGGATATGGTGTGACCCAACAGGTCGGGACGGAGTCGGGCCGCACGAGTCGTGGCACGCCGGCGCTGGCAGGGCAGTACGCGGCTTTCCTGCACGCCTTGCCGCGGCTCTCTGCGTCAGACATTGCCGACATCGAGGCGTGGTGGGTGTCGCGCTTTACGGACTATTTCAATAGTGCGCCATTCAAGCTGAACTACGACTCCAGCAAGACGCTGGCATCGGTCATCCGCAATCTGCTGGATCAGGCCCTGGAGCGCCAAAAAAAGTCGCCCGGAAAAACCTATGTGGGCGCGGTTCTCCAGCATCTGGTGGGTGCCAAGCTGGAACTGGCATTGCCCGCATTAAAAATTACCCACAACGGGGCTTCTGTCGCTGATGCGGTGTCAGCGCGGTCGGGAGATTTCGTCATCGACAATGCGATCATTCACTGCACCACAGCACCCTCGGAAGCGCTGATGCGCAAGTGCGAGGCGAACCTCAAGGCAGGGCAGCATCCGATCATCCTGACGATTGCAAAGATGATCGGTGCCGCGGAAGGATTGGCGGAAAACGCCGGTATCGAGGGGCGTGTCGAGGTAATGGATGCGCTTCAATTCCTCGCCGCAAACCTCTACGAGATGAGCCTCTTCAAAGCAGCCGACCGGAAAGTCACCGTCATCCGGCTCATCGAAAAATACAACCAGATCGTGGCAGCGCATGAAGCCGATGCAAGCCTGCGCATCAGCTTCGACTGACCACGTGCCGTCCCCGACTTACTTGTCAGGTACCGAGGCCGGCACTGCACCGCGCTGTTTATTGCGCCTCTGCAGGCGCGTGCGCCGCCGTCGCCGCCGCGTGACGCCCGGGAAGCACAGGTAAAAAACCGTCTTTTCGCCAGCCACGCTGGTGACGCCGGCATCGCCGCCATGCAGACGCATGATGGCGCAGACGATGGCTAGTCCGAGGCCGGCCGAATACATCGATGGTGCCCGTGCGGCGTCGCCCCGATAGAAGCGTTCGAAGATGTGCGGCAGGTGCTCGGCCGGGATGCCGGGGCCGCCGTTTTCGACCGTCACGCGGGTCTTGTTGCCGACGGCGGTGGCGGCGGACAAGTGGATGAATGAGCCGCGGGGCGTGTGGACGATCGCGTTCGAGACCAGGTTGCTGACGGCGCGGCGGAACAGGATGGGATCGGCTTCGATGGTCAGTGCAGCGGCCGCGATGGTGAGCCTGACGCCGGCGTCCTCTGCCAATCCTTCGAAGTAGTCGCGGATACGCTCCAGTTCGACGGCGAGGTCCAGTGTTTCGGACTGCATGGCTAGCTGGGCATTGTCGGCACGCGCCAGGAACAGCGTGTTTTCGATGATGCGGGCCAGCCGCTCGTACTCTTCCAGATTCGATCCCAGCAGGATTTGATATTCCTCGTTGGATCGTTCCTTGGTCAGCGCGACCTGGGTTTCGACCATCAGCGTGTTGACCGGCGTACGCAAGTCATGAGCGATGTCCGAGGCAAACTGGGTCAGGCGTTTGACGCCGTCCTCGAGCCGGTCGAGCATGGCATTGAAGGCTTGACCGAGCTCATGCAGTTCGCGTGGTGTGTTGTCGTTCGAGAGGCGGGTATGCAGGCGCTGGGTACTGATCGCATTGGCTTGCGTGATGATCAGGCGTAGCGGTCGCAAACCCAGTTGCACCACCAGGAATCCCAGTGCGGCGGCCAGTATTGCACCCAGCCAGACCGCGACGGCGAGGGTTTCGCCGTATTTGCGCATCATTGCCGAGCGGTTTGTGCCCTCGCGTGCGAGGACGATGTGTACGGGTTCGAGACTGGTCTTGCCGACCATGCCTGCCGAAGCGATCACACGTCCGGTGCCGACGCCGGACTCCCAGTCGCTGACGTCGTTTTCCAGTGCATGGCGGGTGGCGGGTACCAACGGCAATGAGGGCAGTGCGCGGGATGGAGCACTGCTTTGCATGATGAGTTGGCCATCGGTTTGCAGCAGTTGCAGCCGGATTTCATCGTGGCCGTACATGGCATTGAGGAAGCGATTCGGCTCCTGCCTGATCGCAGCGATCGATTCGCTTTCACGCAGCAGATGGCGGATTTGCCGGCTTTTGCTGACAAGCTCCATATCGTCGCGCTGTTCGAGTTGCATGGCCAGCGCCTGGTACAGGTAGGTGCCGACCAGCGCGAAGGTGACGATGGTGGCGACGGCAAACAGGATGGCCAGCCGTGCAGTGAGTGATAACGCAGCGCGCTGGGTCATGATGGTGTCTTCATGTGCGCTCTTCAAACAGATAGCCCATTCCACGAATGGTGTGGACCAGCTTGTTGGGAAACGGATCATCGACCTTCGCGCGCAGCCGGCGGATCGCGACATCGACGACGTTGGTATCCGAATCGAAGTTCATGTCCCAGACCTGCGAGGCGATCAGCGAGCGCGACAGCACCTCGCCCTGGCGTCGTACGAGCAGGTGCAAGAGGGCAAACTCTTTGGCGGTCAGGTCGATGCGTTGGCCGTCGCGGATCACGCGCCGTTTCAGGACATCGATTTCGAGGTCGGCCACATTCATCGTATCGGCTTCGCGTTGCGGATTGCGACGCAGCACGGTGCGGATACGCGCCAGCAGTTCGACAAACGCAAACGGCTTGACCAGATAATCATCGGCACCGAGTTCGAGTCCCTTGACGCGATCGTTGACGTCATCGCGCGAGGTCAGGAACAGCACGGCAGTCGCTTTTGTTTCGCGCAGTTTTTTAAGCACTTCCCAGCCATCGATGCCGGGCAACATCACATCGAGCACGATCAGGTCATAGTCTTCCTGCACCGCGAGGTGCAGGCCGGTGGTGCCATCGCGGGCAAGGTCGACCACGTAGCCGTTCTCTTGTAATCCCTTACGCAGGTAGTCACCAGTCTTGGGTTCATCTTCCACGATCAATATACGCATGCAGGTTCTTTCGGTTCGGCGCGGCGGCCGCTGATGGGCCAATTGTCCGCCTGTTTGGTGCTGTTGCGGATTACAAAGTTGTAATGCAGACAGGGCACCATTGCTGCCGTTCCAGCTTTCTTTTGCATTACAGGTTTGTAATGTCACTGTCACTTTGGTGTGCGGGAGCAAGGACTAAACTTTGATCCATGGTTAGGCAGACGACGAAGTTTGCCGGACAAGCACCCGTTAATTTACCCTCTGGAGAACATTCATGAATATCAAAAAACTCGCAAGCACAATCGCCCTTGGTACCTTGTTGGCAGCTGGTTCGGCCGGCGCAATGGCCAGCAACATGGCCTTCGACGAAACCGGTTCGCAATGGCTGAAAGAAGTCATGAACACCAAGTCGACCGTGACCCGTGCCGAAGTAAACAACCAGGTCATCATGGCACGTCAGCAAGGCACGCTGGAAATCAGCAACGTGAGCTACCCGGCCACCGCCAAGTCGACCGTCGCCCCACGTAGCCGCGCCGCTGTCCACGCAGAAGCAATCAAGTCGGTACAGAACGGCCCGATCTCGAACTTGTATATCGGCGGCTAATCGTCCCGACGGCGCAAGCCGGTTCGCTAAAAAACACCCTGCCGTCCAGCGACGCTAGGGTGTTTTTTTTAGGTGAGCCGTGTGATCAGCACATTACATTTTTGTAATGCCCTCGTCACTTTGGTGTGCGGGTCGGGGGACTACACTTGTCGTCATGGTGAGGCAGACGAAGAGATTTGCCCCGGCAAGCATGACCCACTAATCTTTTGGAGAACATCTATGAATATCAAAAAACTCACAACCGCAATCGCCCTTGGTACCCTGTTGACCGCCGCTTCGGCTGGCGCAATGGCCGCTAACATGGGCTTCGATCAAACCGGTCTGCAATGGTTGAAAGACGTCGATACGTCGTCGTCGACCGTGACCCGAGCTGATGTGAAAAACGAAGTTGTGATGGCACGCCAGCAAGGCACGCTGGAAATCAGCAACGTCAATTACCCGGTTGCCGCCGAGTCGAATGCCACGCCACGCAGCCGTCTGGCGGTCCGCGCCGAAGCCATCAAGTCGGTACAAAATGGTCCGATCAACGACCTGTATATCGGCGGTTGATGGAGGCTCCGGCACTAGCCGGCAAGTCATAAAACACCCTGACATCGCGTGATGTCAGGGTGTTTTTTTATCCGCCATCGCAGGGTGGGCTCACCCTGCGATACTGGCGGGTACGGGGCTGGCATGGACCTGCCGTTACAATGCGCAATGAATTCATCCCCCGTTCCGGACCATCCGCGTCCCGCGTCACTGACCGATCTGTTTGTTTCATTTACCTTGCTGGCCTTGCAGGGCTTTGGCGGCGTGCTGGCGGTGGTGCAGCGCGAGCTGGTTGAAAAGAAGCGCTGGCTGACGCGCGAGGAATTCATTGAGGAGTGGGCCGTCGCGCAAGTCATGCCCGGTCCCAACGTCGTCAACCTCGCACTGATGATAGGCGGCCGGTATTTCGGTTTGCGCGGCGCACTAGTTGCGCTGGCCGGCATGCTGGCGATGCCGCTGGTAATCGTCCTGTTGCTGGGATTGCTGCACGCGCACTACGCCAGCTATCCCGGCGTGGCAGGTGCCTTGCGCGGAATGGCGGCAGTGTCGGCAGGATTGATCGCTGCGACCGGTCTCAAGCTGGTCGGGACCTTGCAATCCCATCCGCTGAAGTTGCCCTTGAGCCTGTTCTTTTGCGCGCTCGGGTTTCTCCTGATTGCACTACTGCGTGTGCCGCTGCTCATTGTGCTGCTGGGACTGGGCGGCGTTTCCTGCGTACTGACTTACCGCAAGCTGGTGCGGTGAACACGTCCCTGCACCTGGTACTCGACGCCGGCGACTGGCTCAGCCTGTTTGCCCACTACCTGCTGCTGTCGCTGATGTCGATAGGCGGTGCCATTTCGACCACCGCTGAAATGCATCGCTATCTGGTCGAGCAGCACCAGTGGCTCACGCCGGCCCAGTTCAATGCCGCCATTGCCATCGCACAGGCAGCGCCGGGGCCGAATGTGCTGTTCGTGGCCTTGATGGGATGGCAGGTCGGGATCAATGCGGGCAGTACGCTGGCGGCATTCGGCGGTGTCGCGGTGACAATGACCGGCATCATGTTGCCGAGCACGACGATCACTTATCTGGCTGCGCAATGGGGCCATCGCAACCGGCATTTGCTGGGCGTGCGCGCCTTCAAGCAAGGCATGGCACCGATCGTCATCGCGCTGCTGCTGTCGACCGGCTGGATTCTGACCGCCAGCAATGGCGCCAGCATAATCAATTGGCCGCTGTGGCTGCTCAGCGCAGCGAGCGGCATCATCATCTGGCGCACCCGCTTGCATTTGCTGTGGTTGCTTGGGCTGGGCGCGCTGCTGGGCTGGATCGGGTTGGTCTGATGCAGGCTTGAGCGGCCTCAGGGCCTGGCGGTCAGGCGGTCGACCATTGCCTTGATGGCGGCCAGCTGGACACCGGATGTCGTTGCATAGGCCGGGCCGGTGTAGCCGACCCAGTCCCAGCAACCCTTCGGATTGTAGGGTGCCGTCGAGGCATTGACTTGCGGATACAGCACCAGCAAGCGGTTGCTGTCGGCCCAGTTGTTGTAGCCGGTATCGCTGTAAAAATCATTGCCGACCACCGCGACAGATTGCTCGCAGCCGTGCAGCGCGACATGCACCTTGCAGCGGCTGCTGTCTTGCGCACAGGAGCCCGGTACAAACAGATAGCCGTCACCGGCCATGCCGCTGCCGGCATCGACGAATTCACGCTGGTTAAACGCGACGATCTGGCCCGCGGGAGCGGCGACTGGTGCATTAAGCTTGCCGTAGATGTGCCCGAGCAGGTCGCCGGCCTGGTCATAACCGCTGCCCTTGACGGTGCAATGGCTGATGTATGGGGCGGCATTGGCCGCGCAACTATTACCGTATTTCGGGGTGATCAGCGCGTGGCCGGAGGGCACCTTGTTGACGTACTTGATCTGTGATGCCGGTACGCCGGCCAGCTTGAAAAAATCCACCGTCGCATCGACCGCCTGCTGGTAGACCACCGTGTCCTTGGTGCCGCTGAAAACATAGATGCGGTCATTTTGCAGGCCGTCCAGCGGATCGATTTGCCCGCTGGCGGCAAAAGCCTGTGCGGCTTCCAGCATCAGGCTTGGATTGGGTGGCATGAACGGCACCATGCCCATGCAGATCGCGGCGGCCGTGTAGCCCAGCGTGCCGGCACAGTAGTACGGACCACCGGCAACCACCCCGGCTCCTCTGACTGTTTTTGAAAAAGCGACCTGGTATTGCACCGCCATGAACGCGCCGGAGGACAGTCCGGATACCGAGGTTTGCATCGGGTCGGCCTTGAAAACGGGCAGGGCGGCACTGGCTTGTACGCCGCTGCTGCTGGTCACAAGGACTAAGCTGAGGACGGCAAACAGAGGGCGGGGCGGGATGTGGCGCAGCATCGGAAGTCTCTTGTCAGGAGTGGAGGTGCCTGCAGTACACCGTATCCGGAGCGGGCCGTGTTTGACTTTTCTCAAGTCATGTCACGGGATGGAGTCATTTTTCTTTCCATTTTCCCGGTCAGCGCCAGGGAGCTGCGCTAGGTTTTACTGGCCCTGTTCGCGGTGGTCCGGAAGTGAAATGTGCGTGCTGCTGCCGTGCTGTTTTTGCTTAGCGTGCTACCGTGCTCCGACTATTGAACACGGCGTGGCTGTTGACCGCGTCGCTCCACGAGGATACCTGCCATGAAAATTTCCCGAATTCCGTTATTGCTGGCGCTGCTGTCGCTGGTCCTGCTGGGTGCTTCCGGCATTGGCGTCCAGCTTGGCTGGTGGGCTTTTCCGGTTGGATTCCAAATGCTGCGCTGGGTGGTCTATTGCGGTGTTGCAGCGGTCGTCGTGTCACTGATCTGCATGGTGGCACCGGCCTGGCGTCGGGGTAGCTGGACGCTATTGTTGCTGGGCCTGCTGATCGGTGCGGGTAGTGCTTTCGTGCCGTGGCAAATGGCGCAGCAGGCGCAGACACTGCCGCGTATCCATGATATTTCGACCGACCTGATCGATCCGCCGGCTTTTGTTGCGATCCTGCCGTTGCGGGCCGATGCCGTCAATCCTGCCGCTTACGGCGGTCCCGGGATTGCGGCCGAGCAGCGGCGTGGCTATCCCGATATCGTGCCGTTAACGCTGACGGTAATGCCAGCCGACGCCTATGTCCGCGCTCTGGCTGCCGTGAAAAAAATGGGCTGGGAGATCGTCGCCGATGACGCCGCCGGTGGTCGCATCGAGGCAACCGCGACAACCCGCTGGTTTGGCTTCAAGGATGATGTTGTGGTGCGGGTCTTGCCGGCAGTCGGTGGTAGCCGGATTGACGTACGCTCGGTGTCGCGGGTCGGCAAGAGTGATGTCGGCACTAACGCCAGGCGCATACGCCGTTTTATCGCGGCAATCAACATGCCCTGAAACGGGGTTTGCATGCCGGTAAGTGACGGGATTGATCCATGTCGCGGCGCATGAAAACTGAAAATAAATACGCCTGACTGGAGAAGTTCCTTGGAAATCAGGTGGGCGGCATGAGCAAACGCAAATCCGTCCTTGAAGACCCTTCTAAATTAGAGCTGCGGTGACGATCACCGCCTGTCATTTCTAACGATGAGAGGGGAATTCCATGAGTGTTTCATTTACTACCATTTCGTTATCGGCTGCCGGTTCGCCTTGTGGTTCGCGTGGCAGTGCATTGATGCGACGATTACTGGCCTGGCTGGCGGCCTTACTGGTTATCCTGAGAACCAGGTTGGGCTTGCGCTGCCGGCTGCTGCTTGGTTTTGCGACATTGGTCGCCACCGGCATCGTGCCGGGCGTGTTGATCAATGCACAAGCCGTCGTCGGACCGGTGATCACCACCAGCGCAGTATCCCTGACGTCCGGCATACCCAGTCCGGGAACGATCGGCTTGCTGTTACCCGACGGACTGAGTGCAACCGATCCCGGTGTCGGTGCCTGGCTCGATGCCGCGCGCGAAGAAGGTTTGCGCATCGAAACGCTGACAGATTCCCAGTTCCTTGCCCTCGGCACGGGCACGAATGCTTATCGCGGCGTGATCTTTCCGGACAGCCTGCATGTGACCGCGACTGACGCCTTGGTCACGGCCGTTGAGGGTTACGTCAGTCGCGGTGGCCAGGCAATGCTGGTCTACGATTTCGGTGCATTGACCGCCGCAGGCGCCTATGCGGTGCCTAAATCACGCTTCAGTGCGCTGGCCGGCGTTGACTACCTGCTGTACGGCGAATTGCTTGACCGGACGGTTGGTCTTGGTCCGATCACCGGCTACGAGAGCAAGCTGCGGCAGATTCAGGTTCCCCCCGGGAAATCGATTCCATTTACCGTCACTGCCCCGCCGCCACCTCCCATGACAGCGGCCAAATCCACGGCCATGCCGATCAGCGCCATCAGTGGCACGTCCACCAGCGCCACCGACGCGCGTACCGTAGCCACCCAGACAGGCGTCCTGAAAGCAGCCGGTCTGGCGGACAACGAAGCGCTGTACCTGCCCATCGATCCCAAAAATCCGGGCGGTTTGCGTGGTTACGATCATGCGCAGCAATTCAAGGCTGATCCGATCGATAAGCACGTGATTTCTTTCACGGCGACCGGGCCGGTGGCGTCGAAAACGTCGACCTCAACCGCGCTGAGCGCATCACGCCAGGTCGCTTCGGATATCAGCCCGGCCAGTGCACCAGCGGCTCCACCGATTACTTTCGCAACAGCCAGGAAACTGCCTGCTGTTACCGGCACGACGACGCTAACTACCAAGACCGTGCCAGCGATCAGTGCAAAAACGCTCGCGGTTGCGCCGGCCATGACGACTAGCCTTGCAACTACCGACAGCGTGCAAGCTATCAGCGGGTATATCTATGGCGCGCTGACCTATCCGACCTTTGTCACGCGTGGAGTATTTGCGGGAATCCAGTTGGGCAATTCTCCGCAATTCGGGCTGGTGGCGGGGGTCAATCGCGTCGGCAGCGGCAAGGTGCTGTTCATCAATACGCCGCTGACCTACCTCAAAGGCGGTACCGACGGCATGCTGATGCATGGCTTTCTGAATTACTTCAGCAATGACATGCTGAAGTTGCCACGGCTGTCGAGCTTGCCGAACGCCGTTCCCGGCCTCACGCTGAACTGGCATCTGTGCTCCAATTTCGCGGCCGAAATGGCGCAATTGACCAGCCAGGGCGTGTTTAATAAAGGACCGTTCTCGATCCACATTACGGCCGGTCCTGATACGGTCGCATTCGGTGACCGGTTGGGCTGGAATTTGCCGCTCAATACCACCGCGCAACAAATGTTGCGCGACCTTCAGGCGCGCGGACACAGGATCGGCAATCACGGCGGATGGATTCATGATTACTACGGTGACAATGCGTCCGAAAGCAACCAGGCAAGTTTCGAGCAGTATCTGGTGCTCAATAAAAACGCCGTCGATTCGGCCATTGGCCGTCCCACCATCGAGTACGCGGCGCCCCAAGGCAATTCGCCATCGTGGGCAATGAACTGGCTGGAACAAAACGGCATTGTCGGCACGTATTACCTCGGCCATACCGGGATGGGACCGACCCGCAATTACGCGAATGGCGTGTTCAAGAATCCCAATTTGTGGATCAATCCGGTGATGCCGTTTGGCGTGTACGCGACGTTCGAAGAATTCATTGAATTCAATGTGCCAAAACAAAGCGTGATCGACTGGTACAAGCAAATCATCGACTTCAGTATTGCCAACCGTTCTAATCGCCTGATTTACATGCATCCGCAGGGTGCTGCGGTCTGGCCGGATGTGGTCCTTGGCATGCTGTCTTACGCCAATACCCAACAGCAGGCAGGCAAGTTCAAGTGGTACACGATTTCGGCTATCGATAACTTCATGACTGCGCGGAACAAGGTGGTCTGGAACGAGTCGGTCACCAATACCGGGGTGCGTCAATATACGGCGACCCATCCGACCAGCCTGGCCAGAATGAGTTGGTTGTTTCCGAAAACAGCCTACGCCAAGCCGGTGGTTACCAGCGGTACAGCAACGGTGTCGGATGGTGGCGATAACTGGCTGGTCGTTACCGCCAACGGCAAGACACTCCATTTCAGCGCGACGCCAATCTGACTGTCATCGCTGTTTGGAAAACGCGTCATGCCTTGTGCATGGCGCGTTTTTTTGGATGTTTTCAGGGTTGAACGGAGGTCTGAAGACCCGGCGTCACGCGGTCAGGATCAGCTTGTTTAACTGAGTGACCCGCATCCGGTAAATACGTCCCTGATGCTCGATTTCGATTTCGCGGTTGAGGCGGAACAGGTCTTTGCTTTGGTAGCGCTTGGGCGGGCGTTCCTGGTCGGATGAAGACGGCGTGGCGACAGGCGATCCGGCAGTAGGGTGATCGGGCATGGCGGAAATCCTTTCAGATGAGATCAGTTCGCATTTGGAGTATGCGCCCGCCTTGGAAAGGAATGCAAGAATTTTTTCCCGCACAAGCCCGATCAGGGTGCCTCGGTGGTCTATGGTGGTCACCCCTGACAATGCCTAAACGACGCGCTTTGCCATGGCCGGCGGTGTCCACTGATACAGCCACGTTTCGGATAGTGTCTGGCCATTTGCACGCAGGAATACCCGCAGGTCGATTGGCGTGACCGCCGTATCGGACGGCTTCAGATCGAACATCACCCGCAAACCGTGGATGGCATCGAGCGGTCGTACCGAGCTGATCTCGACCGTGCCGCGCGAGGCAGAAATCACTGGTTCCACCTTGATGTCCTTGCCAAGCAACTGAAGATTATCGCCGGCAAAATCAATCACGAAGCGCCAGGAAAAATACGCTCGTTTCTGGCCGACGACGCCGCCCCGACCAGTCCGCGTGGCCACCACCTGAGCTAGCGGCGGCACAAATGGCATCTTGCCACCCCAGTGCAGGCGATAGCCAAACAGATGTTCCTGGCCGGCCTCCGGCTTTTTCTCGGGATTCCAGAAACAGACAATATTGTCGAAGGTTTCGTCGGTGGTCGGGATTTCAACCAGCTGTATCGCGCCCTTGCCCCAGCCCGATGTCGGTTCGACCCAGACGCTCGGACGGCGCTCGTAAAACACGCCGTCGTCCTGATAATGGTCAAAATTGCGATCCCGTTGCAGCAAGCCGAAGCCGCGCGGATTCTCATCCTGATAGGCATTGAAGCGCAGCTGTTCCGGGTTGACCAGCGGCCGCCATAGCCATTCGCCATTGCCGCGATGCAGGGCGAGGCCATCCGAATCATGGATTTCAGGACGCCAGTCATTCGCACCCGGCATGCCGCGATCGTTTTCGGCGTACTGGAACATGCTGGTCAGCGGCGCGACGCCCATTCGCTCGATGGTCGTGCGCGGATAAAGCGCCACATCGACCTGCATGACCATCGTGGCGGCCGGTTCGATCTCGAAGCGATAGGCACCCGAGACACTGGGCGAGTCCAGCAACGCATACACCACCAGCTTGCCGGAATCTGCGGCCGGGCGTTCCAGCCAGAAATGAGTGAAGTTGGGAAACTCTTCGGCACGGGCCATGCCGCAATCGATCGCCAGGCCGCGGGCCGATAAGCCATATTGCCAATCAGAACCGACCGCGCGGAAATAACTCGCCCCCAGAAAGGCAGAGATATCGCGTTCGAGGTCCGTATGAAAGTTGACCTTGAAGCCGGCAAAGCCTAACTCTTTCGGGAGTTTTTCCGGATGCAGGCCGCTTTTTCCATAGTTGAACATCGCCGGGTCGTACGCGAGTTCCTGTGCCTGGCCGTTTTTCAGTTCAAAAATCTGCACCGGTGAGGTGAAGTACAAACCGAGGTGAAAGAACTTTGCCTGGAAGCGCAACTTGTCGCCGGCCCACATCGCATGTTCGGGGCGGTACTGGATCGCCTGGAACTGGTCCCAGTCCATCTTTTTGATCTCGTCCGGAATCGTATTTTTGGCAGGGCGGTAGGGTTTTGTTGCCAGCGTTCTGGCTTGGCCTTTTAGCCAGGCATAGTCAAAAGCTTGCGGTTTGCCCAAAAACTTGAGCGGTTCGCCTGCCGTTGCGGCGGCGAAGAGGGATTGCATCGGGAAGCCGGCGGCGGCGAGGGCGGCCGACGCTCTTAAAAAATCGCGTCGTTGCATGCTGTTCCTTGTTTGAGTGAATCAAATTGACCTTGGTTGGCGCTACGGCGGGCAGGTGAGCATAGCGTGACGGTCTGCTGGATTCTGTGGCGGGATGACCCGGCAGCTTCAATAACATTTTTGTAAAGAAATGCACCGCAGAAATGATCATGCAAAGCATGCGCCAGCTTCAAGGTCGGACAGGGAAGAGCTTACCCCATCTTTTTATGGTGGGTAAAAAAAGTGAATTAAATCAATGGTCTGGATTGTCAAGTCGGGTTGGGAGCAGCGATGCCGGCCGGTCTGATAGGGCCGGAATCGCCTGATGACGAGGCAGGTCGCTCAATGCTGCGGGGAGCCTCCGGGGGAACGGTCAGGAGCAGCATTTTCTGCGACGTCAAAGTTCAATTGCCTCGCCGGTACGCGTCGCCGGACTGGTTCGTCTGGACCCGCGTCAAAATCGATCCTCCTGAAAGCGCGTCGTGGCCGTTCTGCTGCCGGCTCGGGTGCACCGCCAAAGCCGATCCTGCCGACGATCGGGCTACGATCGGGCGGTGCATCGACCCTGTTTGCATCGAGATCGCCGATCGTCCTCGCCAGATACCTTTGCCTGTCTTGTGCTGGCCTGGCCGGACTGGCTATCCGCAGTGCGTCACGTCGGTCAATCAAGGTTCTGATTAACTCGACATGCCGGGCGCTTTGCATCACTTTAGCGGTATCGCCGGTTTCTCCAGCAAAACGGCCGGCTGCCAATTTCGATTTTAGAAGCACGTGCAGCGACATGACTGGCGTGCCGCAGAGGACGTGGACATCGTCCGGCACGATACCGAAGCTTTTTTTTCTGGCGGATGACGCAATCAGGTCTACTGACAACGCTTCCGTAAAATTGAAGCACATGCCGCGTTCTTTCGGTCGTTCGCCCTCGACACCGGTGGGGACCCGCACTCTGCTCAGGACGTCCACCCCGGTTTCGGTCGAGACGACATCGGCATCGTGCGGGACGATTGCCATGGCTTGCGGATGTCCTAGTTCGTGTGCCCACATCAGGAGCGCGGTGCTGCCGGTCAGCGCCCACGCATGGCCGGATGCGTCGAGCATGTCGGCCAGATCGGCCAGATCTTTGTTGCCCAATGTATTTTCTAAAAAATCCCGCCGCAACGGGTTCCTGCGCGGTGGTGTGCTCAAGGCAGCGTGTCCCGACGAACTTGCCGCATCGGGATCGCGAGGCGGGGAAGGCGAGCGATCTGCATTGACATTGCGCTGCAAGGGGCGCGGTCCGGGTGGTTGGATGTTCGGAAACATGAAGGTGACTCTCCGGGCAGGGTTGAAATGAAGTCCAAGCCTGAGTGGCGCTTCCTGCTGACCGGTTCCCTGCCTACCGGTGAATCACCACCAGCAGCGCTTTTGCTTCGGCTTTTCCGGCATTGCGGATTGCATGGGGCTGGTCGGCTTCATAGCGCGCGGTTGCGCCAGTCTTGAGCTTGCGCACGGTGCCGGCGACCTCGATATCGACTGCACCATGCAGCACCGTCAGATGTTCGGTGGTACCGGGATCATGCGGGTTCGAGACCAGCGCACCGCCTGCCGATAGCGTCAGCTCGTACCATTCATGCTTGCCGGCCAGCGCCATCGGACCGAGGATACGCAGCACGTAGCCGGCGTGTTCGCCGGGCAGCGTCGGGGTTTCGTGTGGTTCCATCACGCGGATCGCTTCCAGCGGACGGGCTTCGGTCGATAATAATTCAGCGATGCTGACGCCGAGCGCATTGGCCAGTCGCCACGCAACCGCGATGGTCGGATTGGCTTTTTCGCGTTCGATTTGCGATAGCATCGACTTCGACACGCCGGCCGCGCGCGACAGGTCTTCGAGTGTCAGGTCGCGTTCCAGACGCATGCGTTGCAGTGTGGCGCCGACTTCGGGCGGGGTGGCAGGCAGGACAGGAGTTTTCATGGGCGGGGTTGCAAAGTGGGAAAGTGCTGCTAATATCCACTATATTGAAAATAAGTTCTACATAATGGAATTTAATAAAACCAGCGGATTGATTCAGAGATCACGAATCGATTCTACCAATCGTCGAGGACATCATGAGCACCAAGAACAAGAAAACTTTTTTTGCCGGGCTGGACCAGGAACTGGATCGATTGAAAGAGGCAGGGCTGTACAAAAATGAGCGCGTGTTGGCCTCGCGCCAGGGTGCCGAAGTAACTTGCGACGATGGCCGCTTGCTGATTAACCTGTGCGCCAACAATTACCTCGGTCTGTCCGGCGAAGAATCGACGGTCCGTGCAGCGGTCGCAGCGACCGAGCAATTCGGCTACGGGCTGTCGTCGGTCCGTTTCATTTGCGGCACGCAAACCGTCCACAAGCAACTCGAACAAGCGCTGTCGAATTTCCTCGGCATGGAAGACACCATCCTGTATGCGGCCGCGTTCGATGCCAACGGCGGCCTATTCGAGCCACTATTTACTGAAGAAGACGCGATCATTTCCGATGCGCTCAACCATGCCTCGATCATCGATGGCGTGCGCTTGTGCAAGGCGGCGCGCTATCGCTACCAGCACAACGACATGGCCGACCTCGAAGTGCAATTGCAGGCTGCCGCCGGCAAGCGCCATGTGGTGATCGTTACCGACGGCGTGTTTTCGATGGATGGCACGATCGCGCAACTCGACAGGATTTGTGATCTGGCCGACCAGTACGGCGCGCTGGTCATGATCGACGAATGTCACGCATCCGGTTTCATGGGCGCGACCGGACGCGGTACGCACGAGCATCACCACGTGATGGGGCGCGTCGATATCATCACCGGCACGCTGGGCAAGGCACTCGGCGGCGCGATGGGTGGCTTCACGGCTGCGCGCAAGGAAGTCATCGACACGCTGCGCCAGAAATCCCGTCCCTATCTGTTTTCCAATAGCCTTGCCCCCGCGATTGCCGGTGCCTCGCTGGCGGTGCTGGAACGGCTGGCATCGTCGACCGAACTGCGCGACCGGCTGCATGCCAACACGGCGTATTTTCGTAGCGCGATTGCCGCGCTGGGTTTCACGATCAAGCCGGGCATGCATCCGGTGGTGCCGGTGATGCTGTTCGATGCACCGGTGGCACAGCGGTTTGCTGCGCGCCTGTATGAACTTGGCGTGCTGGTGACCGGCTTTTTTTATCCGGTGGTGCCGATGGGGCAGGCGCGGGTGCGGGTGCAATTGTCGGCTGCGCACACGACGGCGCAGCTCGATGCAGCGCTGGCCGCGTTTGCACAGGCCGGGCGCGAGCTGGGTTTGATTGACCAGACAGGAGCCGCATGATGGAGCGCATTCTTGTTATTGGCGCCAACGGCCAGATCGGCAATGAACTGGTCACCGCACTGGCCTTGCAGCATGGTGCCGACAATGTCATCGCCGCCGACCTCGGCCCGCGCAACCCGTTCGCAGCCGCCCATTACGAGGCCATCGACGTACTTGATCGCCGGCTGGTGGCGCGCATCATCGATACCTATGGCATCACGCAGGTCTATCAACTGGCGGCGCTGTTGTCGGTGACCGGTGAGCAGGCACCGCTGAAAGCCTGGAGCTTGAACATGGATGGCTTGCTCAACATCCTCGAGATCGCCCGCGAACGCAACGCCGCCGGCAAGCCGCTGCGGGTTTTCTGGCCATCGTCGATTGCCGCTTTCGGCCCGGGTACGCCGCAGGACAATACGCCGCAGCAAACCGTGATGGATCCGACCACGATCTACGGCATCAGCAAGCTGGCCGGCGAGCGCCTGTGCCAGTACTACTTCAGCAAATATGACGTCGATGTCCGCAGCATCCGCTATCCCGGCATCATCAGCTACAAGTCGCCACCGGGCGGCGGCACCACCGATTATGCGATTGCGATTTTTCATGCGGCGCTGCGCGGTGAGCCCTACGAGTGCTATCTGTCGGCCGACACCGCGCTGCCGATGATCTACATGCCCGATGCGATCCGCGCCACGATCGCGCTGATGGATGCGTCGGCCGACCGCATCGCGGTGCGTTCGTCCTACAACGTGGCTGGCCTGAGCTTCAATCCGGCGCAACTGGCGGATGCGATCGGGCGGCAACGATCCGGCTTTGCGATTACCTACGCGCCTGATGCGCGTCAGGAGATCGCCGATACCTGGCCGCACAGTCTCGACGATAGCGTCGCCCGCAGCGACTGGAACTGGCAGCCACGCATCGCCCTCGCCGCACTGGTCACCGACATGCTCGCCAACGTCGCCGTGGTGCCGCAGGAAGTCGGGCAGGCGGCCTGACGGCGCAGCCAACGCGGCAGCTATAATGCAGGCACTTCAACGATGCCTGCCACTTCACTTCTATGCGCTATGTCTCGACCCGCGGCCACGCCGCGCAGCCTAACTTTTCCGAAATCCTGCTGGGTGGCCTGGCGCCCGACGGCGGCTTGTATTTGCCGGCGGAGTACCCGCAAGTCTCGGGTGCCGAACTGGATGCCTGGCGCGGCCTGTCGTACGCCGATCTGGCACTGGCCGTCCTCGGTAAGTTCGCCACTGATATCCCGCACGACGATCTGAAGGCACTGACCGACAAGACCTACACTGCTGGCGTCTACCGCAACACACGCGCCGGTGAATCCGCCGAACGCATCACGCCCTTGCACGTGATCGAGCAGGACGGCGACAAGACGCTGCTGCTGCAAGCGCTGTCGAACGGGCCGACGCTGGCCTTCAAGGACATGGCGATGCAATTGCTCGGCAACCTGTTCGAGTACACGCTCGACAAGCAGCAGGCCGAACTCAATATCTTTGGGGCGACCTCCGGCGACACCGGCAGCGCGGCCGAATACGCGATGCGCGGCAAGCACGGTATCCGCGTCTTCATGCTCTCGCCGCACCTGAAAATGAGTTCCTTTCAGACCGCGCAAATGTTCAGCCTGCAGGACGACAACATCTTCAACATCGCCGTCAAGGGTGTTTTCGACGATTGCCAGGACATGGTCAAGGCGGTCTCGAATGATCTCGTCTTCAAGGTGCGCTACAAGATCGGCACCGTCAATTCGATCAACTGGGCGCGCGTGGTGGCGCAGGTCGTCTACTACTTTCGCGGCTATCTGGAAGCGACCACGCGCAATGACCAGGAGGTCTCGTTCACGGTCCCGTCCGGCAATTTCGGCAATATCTGCGCCGGCCACATCGCCCGCATGATGGGCTTGCCCATTGATCAGCTGATCGCCGCGACCAATGAAAACAACGTGCTTGACGAGTTCTTCCGCACCGGTATCTACCGCGTGCGCAAGTCGACCGAAACCTATCACACCACCAGCCCGAGCATGGACATCAGCAAGGCCTCGAACTTCGAGCGCTTTGTGTTCGACTTGCTGGACCGTGATGCGGTGCGCGTCAAGGCGCTGTTCGCCAAGGTCGAAACCACAGGGGGGTTTGACCTGTCCGGTGGACCCGGAAGCGATGGCGACGAGTTCCATAAGATCGCGCAATTCGGTTTTGCGTCGGGCCGATCGTGCCATGCCGACCGGCTCGCGACGATCCGCGACTTGCATGCCCGCTACGGCCTGATGATTGATACGCATACCGCCGACGGCGTCAAGGTCGCGCGCGAACACGTCAAGGCCGGCGTGCCGATGATCGTGCTTGAAACCGCCTTGCCGGCCAAGTTCAATGAAACCATCCGCGAGGCACTCGACACCGATGCCGAACGGCCGCCCGGTTTCGAGAACATCGAATTTTTGCCGCAACGCTTTGAAGTCATGGATGCCGATGTCAAGCAAGTCCAGGCATTCATCGTCGCGCACACGGGACTATGACCATGACCACACCACGCCCGCCTATGCTGCCGGTTGCCGAAGCACTGGCCTTGCTGCTCGCGGCAGCGCGCCCGGTTGCGGGTCACGAAGTTATCGCCACGCTGGAGGCCAACGGTCGCGTGCTGGCGCTGGCGCAATCATCGCAACTTGATGTGCCGCCTATGGACAACACGCAGATGGATGGCTACGCCGTGCGCACCGCCGACTGCACCAGCGGAGCAGCGCGCTTGCGGGTGGCCCAGCGCATCCCGGCCGGCCATGTCGGTCAGCCGCTACTGGCAGGAACCGCCGCACGGATTTTTACCGGTGCGCTGATTCCCGAGGGTGCCGATGCGGTCGTGATGCAAGAGCAATGCACGGCCGATGGCGATGACGTCATCGTCGCGCACACGCCAGCCAGCGGTGAATGGATACGCCGGCGCGGCGAAGACATACGCACCGGTAGCGAAATACTCGCTGCCGGTACGCGCTTGCGCGGCCAGGAACTCGGCCTTGCCGCATCGGTAGGGCTGGCCACCTTACCGGTCGTGCGCAAGCTCAAGGTCGCCGTGTTCTTCACCGGCGACGAACTGGCGATGCCCGGCGAGCTGCTCAAGCCCGGTGCCATCTACAACTCGAACCGCTTTACCTTGCGCGGCTTGCTGGAAAACCTCGGTTGCGACATCACCGACTACGGCATCGTGCCCGACACGCTGGCCGCCACCCGCGATACCTTGCGCCTGGCGGCGCAGGAGCATGACCTGATCATCACCTCGGGCGGCGTGTCGGTCGGCGAAGAAGACCACATCAAGCCGGCGGTCGAAGCCGAAGGTCGCCTGAACATGTGGCAGATCGCGGTCAAGCCGGGCAAGCCGCTGGCGTTCGGCGAAGTCAATCGCAGCGGGCAGGGCACGGCGTTTTTCCTCGGCTTGCCGGGTAATCCGGTCTCGAGCTTCGTGACCTTTTTGCTGTTCGTGCGGCCGTTCATCCTGCGGCTGCAAGGTGTCGACAATGTCGCGCCGCAAGCCTATGCGATGCGGGCGGGTTTCGACTGGCCGAAGGCGGATAGGCGCAATGAATTCCTGCGCGTGCGTGTCGGGCCTGACGGCACGCTGGAGCTGTTTCCGAACCAGGGCTCGGGCGTGCTGACATCAACCGTCTGGGGTGATGGACTGGTCGATAATCCGGCCGGGCAAGTGATCGCTGTCGGCGATTTCGTGCGCTTCATTCCTTTTTCCGGATTGCTCAATTGATGAAGATTACCCTGCGGTTTTTTGCCAGCGTGCGCGAAGTGGTCGGGACCGGTAGCGACGAACTGACGGTGCCGGAGCCGGTGCGTACGGTTGGCGATGTGCGGCAATTTTTGTGCGGGCGCGGCGCCCCCTGGGCGCAGGCGCTGGCCGAAGGACGCGCGCTGCGCATGGCGCTGGATCAGGAAATGGTCACCGCCGACACCCCCATCACGGATGGCTGCGAGCTGGCATTTTTTCCGCCGGTCACGGGTGGGTGACGCGATGACCATCCGCATCCAGCAAGCCGATTTCGATCTGAGTACCGAGCTGGCGAACTTGCGCGCCGGCAGCCCGCAAGTCGGTGCCATCGTCAGCTTCGTCGGCACCGTGCGCGACCTCAACGACGGCGCGACCGTCAGCCGGATGGAACTGGAACACTATCCGGGCATGACCGAAAAATCGATTGCCGTCATCATCGAGCGGGCCCGCGCGCACTGGCCGATTGCCGATGCGCTGGTGATTCACCGGATCGGACCGTTGCTGCCGACCGAGCAGATCGTGCTGGTGGCGGTTGCTGCTGCCCATCGTGGCGAGGCGTTTGCCGCCTGCGAATTCATCATGGATTACCTGAAGACCGAGGCGCCTTTCTGGAAAAAAGAACAGACGCCGGACGGCGCGCGCTGGGTTGATGCGCGTGCGGTGGATGATGCAGCGTTGGCTAAGTGGGCGTTGGTGCCTTGACCGTGTTGGCCGGTGCATTTGGTGCAATGCCCTTCGGTTATTGCACCCTACCTCCGACCCGTAGGGTGCGATAACCGAAGGGCATTGCACCGATTCTGATAGCTGGAATCCTGACGCAAAAATGCAATCCGTCGCTTGAAAAGCCAATACCACACCCCATGTTGTGGTTATTGAATCCATTCCGGAGCCCGCCATGCGTCTAGACAAACTCACCACCAAACTGCAGGAAGCGCTGTCCGATGCGCAAAGCCTGGCCGTTGGTAACGACAATCCGTACATCGAACCGGCGCATCTGCTGGTGGCCCTGCTGAACCAGGACGACGGTAGTGCGCGCTCGCTGTTGCAGCGCGCCGGCGCCAATATCGGTGGTCTGACGTCTGCACTGAAGTCGGCGCTGGAGCGCTTGCCAAAAGTCTCCGGCACCGGTGGCGAAGTACAGGTCGGACGCGAACTCGGTGCACTGCTCAATGTCGCCGACAAGGAAGCACAGAAGCGCGGCGACCAGTTCATCGCCAGCGAAATGGTCCTGCTCGGCCTGACCGACGACAAGTCCGAAGCCGGCAAGGCCGCGCACGAAAATGGCCTGACGCGCAAGGCCCTCGAAGCCGCCATCGAAGCAGTGCGCGGCGGCGCATCGGTCAATTCGGCCGATTCCGAAGGCCAGCGCGAGGCGCTCGCCAAATACACGATCGACCTGACTGAACGGGCCCGCCTCGGCAAGCTTGATCCGGTGATCGGCCGCGATGATGAAATCCGCCGTGCGATTCAGGTTTTGCAACGCCGCACCAAAAATAATCCGGTACTGATCGGCGAGCCGGGCGTCGGCAAGACCGCCATCGTCGAAGGCCTGGCGCAGCGCATTGTCAATGGCGAAGTGCCGGACAGCCTCAAATCCAAACGCGTGCTATCGCTCGACATGGCCGCGCTGGTCGCCGGTGCCAAGTACCGTGGCGAATTCGAAGAGCGCCTGAAAGCCGTGCTCAAAGATCTGGCTAAAGACGAAGGGCAGACCATCGTCTTCATCGATGAATTGCACACGATGGTCGGTGCCGGCAAGGCCGATGGCGCGATGGACGCGGGCAACATGCTGAAACCGGCGCTGGCCCGTGGTGAACTTCATTGCGTCGGCGCGACCACGCTCGACGAGTATCGCAAGTACATCGAAAAAGACGCTGCGCTGGAACGCCGTTTCCAGAAAATTCTGGTCGCCGAGCCGAGCGTCGAAGCCACGATTGCGATTCTGCGCGGCTTGCAGGAACGCTACGAAGTCCATCACGGTGTCGACATTACCGACCCTGCCATCGTCGCTGCAGCCGAGCTGTCGCATCGCTACATTACCGACCGCTTCCTGCCCGATAAGGCCATCGACCTGATCGATGAAGCCGCCGCCAAGGTCAAGATTGAAATCGATTCGCGTCCGGAAGTGATGGATAAGCTCGATCGCCGCACCATCCAGCTGAAGATCGAACGCGAAGCCATCAAGAAGGAAAAAGACGAAGCCTCGCAGCGTCGGCTGGCGCTGATTGAAGAAGAAATCCTGCGCAGCGAGCGCGAATACGCCGACCTCGAAGAAATCTGGCGCGCCGAAAAAGCCGCCGTGCAGGGTAGCCAACACATCAAGGAAGAGATCGAGGAAGTGCGCTTGCAGATGGATGAGGCGACCCGCAAAAGCGACTGGAAAACCGTCTCCGAGCTGCAATACGGCCGCTTGCCTGAACTCGAAAAAGCCCTTGAAGCGCAGTCGCGCCAGGACGAGCAAGCCGACAAGGCCAATACCAAGCCAAGGCTGCTACGCACCCAGGTCGGGGCCGAAGAAATCGCCGAAATCGTCTCGCGCGCGACCGGTATTCCTGTCTCGAAAATGATGCAGGGCGAGCGTGACAAGCTGGTTCACATGGAAGATTTTTTACATCAGCGCGTGATCGGCCAGCATGAAGCGATCGTCGCCGTGTCGGATGCGATCCGCCGGTCCCGCGCCGGTCTGTCGGACCCGAACCGGCCGTATGGCTCGTTCATGTTCCTCGGGCCGACCGGTGTCGGCAAGACCGAATTGTGCAAGGCGCTGGCTGGCTTTCTGTTCGATACCGAAGAATCGATGATCCGCATCGACATGTCCGAGTTCATGGAAAAGCACTCGGTGGCTCGCCTGATCGGTGCGCCGCCGGGCTATGTCGGTTACGACGAAGGCGGCTTCCTCACGGAAGCGGTGCGCCGCCGGCCGTACAGCGTGATCTTGCTCGATGAAGTCGAGAAGGCGCATCAGGATGTCTTCAATGTGCTGTTGCAGGTGCTCGATGACGGACGCATGACCGATGGCCAGGGTCGCACGGTGGACTTCAAGAACACTGTCATCGTGATGACCTCGAACCTCGGTTCGTACAAGATCCAGGCGATGGAGGAGAGTGAACCGGCGGTCGTCAAGATGGCCGTGATGGCCGAAGTGCGGCAGCATTTCCGGCCCGAGTTCATCAACCGGATCGACGAGATCGTCGTGTTCCATGCGCTCGATGAAAAGCATATCGGTGCGATTGCGCGCATCCAGCTGAAGATTCTTGAGCAGCGTCTGGGCAAGATGGAAATGGGGCTCGAGATCACCGACGCCGCGCTACAGAAAATCGCCGAGGCCGGTTTTGATCCGGTGTACGGCGCACGGCCCTTGAAGCGTGCGATCCAGCAGCAGATCGAAAATCCGTTGTCGAAGCAGATTTTGGAAGGCAAGTACGGGCCTAAGGATTTGATTCTGATCGATGTGGTGAATGGGGAGTTGACGTTCGGGAAGGGTGCTGTGGCGGTGTGATTTGGGGGGCGTTTTGGTGGGACCAAGCAGGACGAACGTAGTGGAATGAGTGACGCGCCCCACAGCTTGTAGGGTGCAATAACCGAAGGGCATTGCACCGCTCAAGCTACCCACATTAAACGCTAACCTGCTCCCGCTGCCGGAAAAATCCAACCCGCTCCTGCTCCGGTAATTTTGCATAAATCCGGTTCAACCCGCTGATGACGGCCAGCACCGACGCGGTGACGATGTTGACGTGCATACCCACGCCAAACACAGTGCCCGGTACGCCGTCGGCGACAACTTCGGCAAAGGTCACCGCCGTGGCATCCGCTCCCTGGCCCATCGCCCGTTCCTCGTAACTGTGCAACTTCGCCTGCACGCGCAACGCATGCAACAGCGCATCGATCGGTCCGTTGCCTTCACCGCTGAGCGTGAGTGCTTGTCCGAATAGCGTGACGCTCAGGTGGATGCCCTGCAATTGGCCATGCTCGAACAGCCGGTGGCCGACATACGCGACCGGTTCCCGGACCGCGAAATACTCTTTTGAAAACAGTGTCCAAATATCAGATGCCACCACTTCACCACCGGTCTGCTCGGTCAGCGATTGCACGGCCGTGCTGAACTCGACCTGCAAACGGCGCGGCATCACCATCCCGTATTCGGCTTCAAGCAGGAAGGCAATGCCGCCTTTGCCTGACTGGCTGTTGACGCGAATGATCGAGTCGTAGGTGCGACCGAGGTCAGCCGGATCAAGCGGCAGGTAAGGGACTTCCCAGAGCCCATCAGCCGATTGCACGGCCATGCCTTTTTTGATCGCATCCTGATGCGAACCCGAGAACGCCGTGAAGACCAGATCGCCGACATACGGATGACGCGGATGGATCGGCAACTGCGTGCAGTGCTCAACGATGCGCGCGACTTCATTGATGTTGGAAAAATCCAGGCCCGGATGCACGCCTTGCGAGTACATGTTCAACGCCAGCGTGACGAGGTCGACATTGCCGGTGCGTTCGCCATTGCCGAACAGGCAGCCTTCGACGCGGTCGGCGCCGGCCATCATGCCGAGTTCGGCCGCGGCGACGGCGGTGCCGCGATCATTATGCGGATGCAGGCTGATGATGACAGAGTCACGGCGCGCGAGGTTGCGGCTCATCCATTCGACCTGGTCCGCATAGATGTTCGGTGAAGCCAGTTCGACGGTGGCGGGCAAGTTGATGATGACCTTGCGCTGCGGCGTGGCTTCCCAGATATCGATGACGGCGTCGCAGACTTCCTTGGCAAACGGCAGTTCGGTGCCGGTGAAGGTTTCGGGGCTGTACTGGAATACCCACTCGGTATCGGGTTGGGCAGCGGCGAGGCGCTTGATGGTCTGCGCGCCCTTGATGGCGATGGCCTTGACGCCGGCCTGGTCGAGGCCGAACACGATCTGGCGGAAGTTCGGCGAGGTCGCGTTGTACAGGTGGATGATCGCGCGACGCGCACCACGCAAGGCTTCCATCGAGCGTTCGATGAGTTCGTCGCGGGCCGGCGTGAGGACTTCGATGGTGACGTCATGCGGGATCAGATTCTGTTCGATCAGCGTGCGCACGAAACCGAAATCAGTTTCGGAAGCGGCCGGAAAAGCGACTTCGATTTCCTTGAAGCCGATCTCGACCAAGGTCTGGAACATGCGCAGTTTGCGCTCGACATTCATGGGCTCGAACAAGGCCTGGTTGCCGTCGCGCAGGTCGGTCGACATCCAGATGGGCGGTGTCGTGATGGTTTTTGATGGCCAGGATCGATCGGCGAGAGCGATCGGGGCGAAGGGGCGATAGCGGGTGGCGGGGTTGTTCAACATGGCAAGGTACTCCGGAAAAAGTCGATCAGAAATACCGCCTGGTCAATGCCGGGCGGTGGAAATTACTAACAGGAGGGGGGTATTTTTATGTGCGCTTGACGCGCAGCAGTGCTGGCGACGAGATCGTCAGCAGGAGAAGTTGTAGCGGAAGAAAGAAATAAGGCATAGCGGTGAAAGTAGTTCATTGGCCGGACTTGTGTCAAGGAGAATTCGGCCATGCGGTTCGTTTGATATCGCGGCGGCTTGCCGGCGGCGCGTTGGTTCGCCGTGAAAAGCGCGCTGCATCGTGTATGCCTGATGCTGAAAGCGACCGATGGCGGGAGTGTCAGCAAGGGTATTGCCACATCTTGAATTGTGATCAGTGGTCACTTAAATTTGACTTGCGGTATATACATCAGGGTAAGTCGCGTAATAACCTGCATGTAAGAAATCTTTTCAACGGATTATTTTTTACATGCCATGACTACTGCTCCGTCTCCGGTACCGTCGCCCAGCGCCGCCTTCACCCTGGTGGAATTGCTCGTTGCAATGGCGATTGTCGCCATCTTGCTGGGGCTGGCCGCTCCGTCTTTCCAGTCCTTCGTGCTTGATGCACGCATTACCTCCGAAGCACAAAAAATCCTGCTGGCGCTGCAGACCGCGCGCAGCGAAGCGTCGCGCATCAATGCCAGCGTGCTGCTGTGTACCAGCGCCGGCGACAGCGTCTGCGGTACCGACTGGAAGACCAACAAGTTGGTGTTTGCAGATACCGACAACAACAAGGTCCGCGGCACAGCTGAAACACTGGTGTTTTCCGGGGCACCTGCAGCGGCAACCACCACCATCACCGGTCCTTCATCAGGCTGGATCCAGTTTCACCCGTCGGGCCAGGCCAATGCCGCTGCCACCTTCAAGCTGTGTGACACACGCCCCGGCAACGTCGGCCGCCTGGTGTCGGTCGGGTTGACCGGACGCCCGTCGCTCACTACCACCACTTGTCCCTGAGGCCAGCGATGATGCCGCGCTCCCTGTCCCGATTCCGTTCCCCGTCGTTGCGCTATCGCGGCTTCACGCTGATCGAAGTGATGATCGCGATCGTGGTGCTGGCGTTCGGATTGCTTGCGCTGGCTGGTTTGCAATTGCAGATGCTGCGTTTTTCGCAAAGTGCCAGCTTGCGCACCATTGCGACGGCCGAAGCCGCCTCACTGGCCGACCACGTGTTGTCGAACCGTGCCGGTCTGGACGCCAATTACTACGACCTGTCTGCACCACCGACGACGACGACGGCTGTCGCGGCGTGCATGACGGCGACTGGTTGTAGCGGGCAGGAGATTGCCCGGACGGCGTTAGCCATCTGGAGCCAGAACCTCCTCGACTTGCTGGGCCCGGGTGCCGGGGGCATCATTTGTATTGACTCGACCCCCGCTGATGGCACGTTGGCCGCACCGGCCTGCGACCACTCCGCCAATGCGCCGTATGTGATCAAGATCTGGTGGAAAGACGAGCGCAACGGTAACGTCGGGCAGTTCGTGACGAGCTTTCAGCCATGAGCGCCCGAATGGCGCGTCGCCTTGCTGGCGGTTTCGGCCTGATCGAAGTAATGATCTCGATCGCCATTTCGCTGACCGTTATTTTAGCGGTGACCGGCTTGTATCTCACGCAGAAAGGCGCCTACACCAGCCAGGGAGCACTCTCAAGGGTGCAGGAAAATGCACGCTACCTGATGCGCGTGATGACGCATGATTTGCGCCTATCCGGTTATCGGGACGTCAATGCCAGCTCGACTTTTACGACCAATCCTGCCGGCAGCAAGCTGTTCATTGATGCGCTCAATGGCACCAGTACGAATGCCAGCGATACCTTGACCTTGCGGTTTTACGGCGCTTCAGACACCTCCGGCGTGGCTGATCGCAGCATTCTCGATTGCCTGGGCAATCCCCTCGGTCGCGACATGATGGTCACGCAAATCTACACGGTACAGACCGATCCGGCGTCACTGGAGCCAACGCTGTATTGCACGGTTGGCGCGAATTCGGCACCCCTGGTCACCGGTGTCGATAGCCTGCAATTGCTGTACGTGGTTGATCTTGACGGTGGCGGTACGCGGTTCAGTTATCAGCCTGCCGGTGTGGCCGACATGAGCAAAGTGGTCAGCGTACTGGTCTCGGCAGTCGTGCGTAGCAGTTCGGCCGATAACGTCAAGCCGGCGACAGCGCCGGTCTTCAATCATTTCGGGTTGCAATATGCGCCCGGCAATACCGCACCGGGCAGCGATGCCGGCAGCGTGTTCAGACCGGCCAATGATGGCCGTCTGCGAAAACGCGTGACGTTTTCGGTGGCGTTGCGCAATCGACTGGATTGATGATGACGACTTCTTCAACGACATGGCGGGTCATACCGCGCGAACAGGGATCGACGCTGCTGATCGGCATGCTATTCCTGATCATCCTGGCCTTGCTGGGCCTGAGTGCGGCATTGATCAGCAAGACCGATGAGCGCATGGCGCGCAATAGCCGGGATCGCAATGTCGCGTTCTTTGCTGCCGAATCGGCGCTGCGCGATGCGCGTGCAGATATCCACCTCCCGGCTAGCCGGATCCAGGGCGCGACCGGTGCCGTTGCCGATTGCAGCGGAGTGACCACAAAGGGCTTATGCCTGCCTGCCACGGCTGGCCAGCCGCAGGTGTGGGAAACGTACCTGACCGATCCGGCGCGTTCGGTCGAGTACGGCGAAATGACGTCGCTGACCACCGCGCAGAAATTCAAAGTAGCGCCGGCACCGGGTGGAGTTATCGCCCCGCCACGGTATTTGATCGAAGCACTGCCCGATATCAATGGCGTGAGCCTGAGCGCCAAGGTCCCGCAGAAATGGCTGTATCGCATCACTGCCATCGGTTATGGCGCGAACGCCGGTACCAGCGTCATCGTGCAGGAAACCATTCGTCCCTGAGTTACCCAATCTGACCTTCCGGTCACGGAGATATCATGTCCATCCAAACCCGTCTGATCCGCCGGCCCCTTCCTCTGATGACGTCGGCTTTGGTCGTCGCCCTGCTGCTCCCCGCTTCGACGGACGCCGCGCCGCTGGCGCTGGCGACTGCCCCGCTGTACACCACAAGTGCGGTCAAGCCGCAAGTGATGATCGACATGTCGAAAGACCAGCAGCTGTTTTTCAAGGCCTATAACGATTATTCCGATCTGCTTGGCGACGGGGTGATTCAGACCACCTATACCAATAATGTGGAGTACTACGGCTATTTTGATTCAGCCAAGTGCTATGACTATTCCACCGCACGCGGTCGCTTCGAACCGGCTGCAATGGCAGTGACTCACTATTGCACCGGGAAGTGGAGCGGTAATTTCCTGAACTGGGCGACGATGTCACGCATGGATGCGGTGCGCAAACTGCTCTACGGCGGTATGCGCGCGACCGATGGGGCAGAAACGGTGCTCGAGCGTTCGTTCCAGCCTATGGATGCCCATTCGTGGGCCAAGTATTACAACGGCCCCGACTTGTCGCAGCTGACGCCGTTTTCGGTGGCGCAAGATGTTGGCACGTCGCTGCAAAGTACCTCGTCGCTGGAGATCAGCGCTGGCCTGAAGTCACCGGTGACGACAACAACTTGGGGCGACGTGGCGCTGGGCGACCAGGTGCGACTGACGGCAATAAATCGGGATGGTACCGACGCGGCGGCCGCGGCTTTCATGGTCGGCTGGGTCTCGTCAGTAGGAGATCGCTTGCAGATTAACGTACCGAGCAATGGCATTCCGAGTGGTGGTTCGGGAACCTACTCCCGGTGGACACTGACCAATCTGACGCGAACCGGCGTGACCTTGTGCAATGTGACTCCGAACGATACAACGGCTCCAAACCGGTATTCGCAAAACAATAGTGCCGCGCCGCAAATTCGTGTTGCCAGAGGCAACTACGCATTATGGGCATCGAATGAGCGCTGGCAATGCAACTGGGCCGAAGAGCATGCGAATACGCAGGGCGAGTCCGGTTCGTCCAACGGCAACGTGCCTCTTGTGTCCGGGATGAATTCATCGGCGGATAATCCGAAGCGTGCCAGCCGTGGCCTGAACACGACCGTGGCACCATCGACTACCGGCGAATACATCGCCCGCGTTCAGGTTTGCGTAGCGGGTCTGCGCGAAACCGAAAAATGCAAGCGCTATCCCGACGGTACCTACAAGCCGATCGGGTTGCTTCACACCTATGGCGATAGCGACAGTAATTTGATGCAGTTCGGAATGATGAGTGGCAGCTACCAGAAGAATATTTCGGGGGGCGTACTGCGCCGCAATGTGGTTGATTTTGCCTCGGAGGTCGATGGGGCACTGCCAACTTCCAACGGCAAGTTCAGCAGCGTCAAGGGCATCGTCTACAACATGAATTTGTTGCGCTTGTATGGCTACGATTATGGCGATGGCACGTATATCGCCAATGACGGTTGTACGTTTCAGATGCCCGGCCTGGTACAAAGCGGCGGCGGTACCAACCTGGGAGATTTCGCGAATGAGGGAAATTGCTCGAGCTGGGGCAATCCGATGTCGGAAATTTACCTTGAATCGCTGCGCTATTTTGCAGGAAAATCGCCCACGTCCAGCTATGGCTATCCGGCCGGCAGCAAGGACGACAGGATTGGTCGACAGGGCAACCAGACCTTGGGCTTGACCGTTGAAACCTGGGTCGACCCCTTGACCGTGAACAATTATTGCTCGGCATTGAATACGCTGGTCTTCAATCCCAGCGTGTCGTCGTATGACGGTGATCAGATGGGCGGCATAAACGATCTGGGCAGCACGCTCAGCGCGGCAGACTTGACAACCCAGATCGGTATCACGGAAGGCATCAACGGCAACAAATGGTTTGTCGGTAGTAATGCCGGCAGCGCTAGTAGTGCCGACGGTCTGTGTACGGCGAAGACGGTCAACGGGCTGGGTCTGGTGGCAGGTCTCTGCCCGGAAGGTCCCGGAACCAAGGGGACATTCCAGATTGCCGGTGCCGCCTGGTACGCCCATACCAACCGGATCCGCTCGAGGCCGGATCCCGTCGCCGCGGCCGTGCCGGCTGCCGATACGAAGTCGTTGAAAGTGACCACCTACGGAATCCAGCTGGCCGGCAGTACGCCGAAGATCAACCTTGTTGTCAATGGCAAGCCGGTCGTTCTGCTACCGGCTTACCGGATGAACGCCGGGGGCAGAGGCATCTACAGCTCCGGCACCCTTGTCGATTTCAAGATCATTTCGCAGACCCCGACCAGTGGGTCGTTCTATGTCAACTGGGAAGACTCCAGTCAGGGTGGTGACTTTGACCAGGATGTCTGGGGCATGCTGAACTACGTCATTTCGGGAAATACCCTCAAGATCACCACGGGGATCGTCGGTGCCTCGTCCATCAACGGGCAGGGTTTCGGGTATGTTATTTCAGGTACGGACAAGGATGGTCCGCATTTTCACTCTGGTGTCTACGGCTACTCGTTCACAGATCCGACCAACCTGACGGTGACGCCGGCCGGTAGCTACCTCAACGCTTCCGGTGGCTGCAACGCGTGCGCCGGAAGCCTGAATCCACCCACTACGGCTACTTATCAGGCTTCGGGTGAGGTGTCGTTCCAGTTACAAGATCCCCTGTTCTACGCCGCAAAATGGGGGGGCTTTATCGATGGTAATGGTAATGGCAAGCCCGACAATGTATCCGAATGGGACACCCGTCTGAGCAATGGTCGGCAAGGCTCGGATGGGATTCCCGATAACTATTTCTATGTCACTAATCCGGCTGCACTGGAGGTTTCGCTGCAACGTGCTTTCCAGTCCATTTTGCTCAATGCCTCGTCGGCATCGGTGGCCAGTAGCTCGACATCCCTCAATACCGGTGCGCATATTTATCAGGCACGTTTCAATCCGTCGGACTGGTCCGGGCAATTGCAGGATTTTCCGATCGATCGAAATGGCGTGGTTGCGCCAACCCCGCTCTGGGATGCGGGAGCCGCGTTGAATGGCCGGTCGCCGGCGTCGCGGGTGGTTCTTAGCTATAACGGCTTACCGGACATGCTCGGCGAAGGTGGAATTGCGTTTAATTGGGCAGCTTTGCCGGCACCCTACAAGTCGGCGCTCAATATCAATTCCGGGGCAATTAATGATGGCCGGGGCGAGTTGCGACTGAACTGGATCCGTGGCAACCAGACTCTGGAAGGCACGGCCTTCGACGCGTTTCGCGTGCGTCGGACGTCCGTGCTTGGCGATATCGTTAACTCGAATCCGCAATTCGTCGGCAAGCCTGACGGCGGCTACGCCGATCCGGATTATCCGGGTTTCATTTCGACATGGTCAGCGCGCACACCGATGGTCTATGTCGGCAGCAACGATGGAATGCTCCATGGATTTTCTGCGACGGACGGCACCGAAAAATTGGCATTTGTCCCATCGCGCCTGATGCCGGTGCTGTCGCGATTGCCGGACCAGGGACTAGCCCATTCCTATCTGGTAGACGGCACGCCCATCGTGCGGGATGCCAAGGTCAACGGGGCCTGGAAAACCTTCCTGGTCGGCGGTCTGGCCAGCGGCGGACCCAGCGTGTTTGCGCTGGACGTCACCGATCCCGACAGTTTCAGCGAAGCTGCGACCAAGGCAGCCGCCATCGTCCAGTGGGAATTTACCGACGCCGTCGATGCGGACCTGGGCTTCACGTTCGGCCAGCCATCGATCGTCAAGATGGCAAATGGTCGCTGGGCTGCGGTGTTCGGCAACGGCTACAACAACACCTCGAGCGGCAACGCGTTTTTATACATCGTCTTCCTCGACCGTGCTGCCGGTAAAAAAACCTGGACGGCTGGTGTCGACTACCTGAAGCTGGCGACGGATAGTGCGATCGGTTCGCCGGCCACGCCGAACGGCTTGTCGGAGCCATTGCCGGTCGATGTCGATGGCAATGGCATGGTCGATGCCGTCTATGCCGGCGACCTGCGCGGCAACATGTGGAAGTTTGCGCTCAGCAATGCCAATTCATCGGCCTGGGGAGCCGCTCAGTTGCTCTACACGGCCAAATCGGCCAGCGGCGTCGCGCAGCCAATCACCTCCGCACCTGATGCAATACGCAATCCTGCCGGTGGCTACATGGTCACCTTTGGTACCGGCCGCTATTTGCAGCTCACGGATACCAGTGATTTAACACCACAGACGTTTTACGGTATTTGGGACCCGGACGGCGTCACTGGAGCCACGAGTGCGACGGATCGCTCGGTACTGGTCAGGCAAACCATGCTTGCCGAGGTCACTGCCAGCGCCACTGACTTTACCGCGTATCGTCTGAGCTCCAATAACCTGGTCAATTACCCGGCGCAAAAAGGCTGGTACCTCGATTTGCAGACGCCGTCATCGCCGTTGCCGCAGGGGGAGCGGGTCATTTTCAATCCGGTAATTCGCGGTGGCCGGGTGATCTTCACCACCCTGATTCCGTCGTCGACGGCCTGTGTCTTCGGCGGTGATGGCTGGCTGATGGAGCTCGATGCGGTCAGCGGCAGCCGTCTGGCGGTCACGCCTTTTGATGTCAATAAGGATAACCAGTTTTCTGCCGCCGACTACCTGAAGGCCAGCGCCACAAGTGATGCCATTCCGGTCAGCGGCAGGCGTTCGACGATCGGGATCCCGTCGGCACCGACGATTTTGCGGGCCGAGCCGAAGCGCGAATTCAAGGTCATGTCGGGGTCGAAAGGCACTGTCGAGAGCGTGCTAGAAAACGCTGCCGGTTCCAGTGGCCGCTTGTCGTGGCGCGAAATCATGCGCTAAGCGATGAACCTCGATAACCCGGCAGGAGGCGTGATGACAGAATCAAATCGTAATGGCTTCACACTAATCGAACTGATGATTACCGTGGCGGTGATCGCGATCCTGGCAGCGGTGGCTTATCCGTCTTATGTCGAGCAGGTCAACAAGTCCCGGCGTGCTGAAGGGAAGTCGGCGATCTTGCAGACTGCGTCGCTGCAGGAGCGTTTTTTTACGCTCAACAACACTTACTCGACAACGCTGGTGGCACCGAGCACCCATTACGCGATCACGGTGATCAATCCGGCCACGGACAGCTACTTGATCACGGCAACGCCGAATTTTGCCGACGCGAAGTGCGGTACGCTGACCTATAACCAGCTCGGCACGCAGACCGGGGGCGGTTCTGCGGATGTGGCGTATTGCTGGTGACGTGCAGTGATACCGGCGTTTGTTCGGGGCGGTTTTCAGTGAGTCGTTTTCTGGCAGGGCTGGTGATCATCCTGCTGCACGGCGTCTTCTGGCTATTGCTTGAGACCCGCATGCCGCCGCGTCATCCTGCCTCTGATGCGGTCCTCATGGTGCAGTTGCCGGTAACGCCTCCAGCGCCGCTGTCAGCGTCGCCGGTGGCTGCGCTGGCGCCGCCTGTATCGTCGGCGTCAGCGCCGGCTTCCCCGCTGTCACTGCCAATTGCCCAACCTGTGGTGGATATCCGGGAAGTGTTATCCGACGACTTGCTGCAGTACGATGGTGGCGGTGATGGCTATTCGGGTGCACTGGAAGTCGATCAGCGTGTTCGCGCACTGGCCGACCTGCAGCCCGTTTATCCGCCGTCAGCTTTCAAGCTGCGCGAACACGGCCGGGTGCTGGTAGAAATTCTGATCAGCGAGCAGGGCGGCATCGACGTACTGCGCATCCTGGCGGCAACACCCGGATTTGCGGCCTCGGCCCTGACGGCATTTGACGGCATGCACTTTGATCCGGCCATGCGCGGGGGACGTCCTGTCGCATCACGTCTGCTGGTCGAGCTGGTCTACCGTCTTGACGAACACATCGCCGTCGTGACGGGGCGGTGAGTTCAGGCAGTTCGTCAGTCGCTGATCGCCACCAGCGCGCGGTTGCGGCCGGCTATCTTGGCCGCATACAGGGCCGTGTCGGCGCGCATCAGCAGCTCGTTGCGGGTTATCCCGTGATGCGGATATTCGGCCACGCCGGCTGAAAACGTGCAGCCTGTCAGCGTGTGGGTGCCGTGGCTGATCACTAGACTGCGGTACGCTGCGGCAATTGTCGCGATCTTGTTGAGGGCAGTCTCGCCATCGGCATCGCGCAGCAGTATGCAGAATTCTTCCCCGCCGTAGCGGCACAGCATGTCGCTGCCGCGCAGGTTGGCCTCGACCAGCCGTGCAAAACGGATCAGCACTTCGTCGCCGAACGGATGGCCATACGTATCATTGACGCGCTTGAACAGATCGAGATCGACGATGACGACGGCGATCGGAAAACGACCGCTTGATTCGTGCAGCACGGCATTGAGGCAGGTTTCAAAATGCCGCCGGTTGTACAGGCCCGTCAGATGATCGCGGATCGCCTGTTCCTGCAACGAGCTTTGCAGCGAATTGACGTGGTGGATCTGATGCGTCAGTTCCTTGTTGAGGTCTTCCAGTTTCTGGTTATCAGCTTCGCGCGCCGCCTGTTTGGCCAGCGCGCTGTCGCGCTCTTCCTTGAGGTCTTTCATCTCGGTTTCGAGATGGCGCATCAGCAGGCGCGAGTCGCGCGCGGACTTGCTGCTGGCTTCGGCATGCGACTGATACTGCTCGAGGTAACCATAGGCGTTTTGCCATTTGCCGAGCTTGGCATGGATGCCGGCCAGGCCCTTGTAAATCTGTTGCTGGTAAAACGGGTTGCGCGTCGTATTGAGCAGACTGCGCGCGTTTTCCAGCGCTGCCAGCGCTGCGCGGGTGCGACCTGCCGCCATGTCGAGCATGCCGCGTACCAGCCAGGCATGCATCTGTTCTTCATGATCGTCGTTGATCAGCGCAAATTGCTGGGCCTGGTTCAGCAAGGTCTCGGCGTCATCGAGTTTGAGTAGCAGGATGGAGGCGTGCGCGCCCAGGCTATGGATAAACGCCTTGTCGGCCGGATCAATCTCGGCGATGTCGAAAAATGGCGTGATTTCCTGCAATGCTTCTTGTGCCTTTCCGGTGGCCAGCAAACACATGGCCAGATTGCCCGAGACCAGCGGTTGCTGCGAATACAGTCCTTCGTTGCGGATGATATCTAGCGCTTCGCCCAGCAGCGGAATGGCGTCCTCGTCATTGCTCAGATCATGCTGGCAGGATGCCAGATTCGACAGCATGTTGACCCGGTGCGAGGCGGTGCCGAAGCGTTCGGCAATATCGAGTGCCAGCAAAAAATTGCGTGGACCGGCGCTGATGTCGCCACGACTGAGCGCGTCGATACCGAGCCGGTTGTAGAGCGAGAATTTATTGAGCGAATCGGGAATCTGACTGGCCAGCCTGCGCGCGTTATCCAGATATCTGGCAGAGCGCACGAAGTCGCCGCGCCGCGTCGCGATGGCACCCAGACAGACCGAGGCAGTCATCCCGCCTTCGGCATCATTGAGGCTCTGGAACAGGGCGGGCAGGGGCTTGCACATTGCCTCGGACTGTTCGAATTCGCCGGCATGGAATAACACTGACAGCAAATTCAGTCGGGCATGGGCACTGCCGCGCTGATAGCCAATGCGCTCGGAATGGGCAAGCGATATACCGGCCAGCCGGTTCGTTTCGTTGCGATTCGAGGCCAGGCACGATAAAGCCTGGCGGTTGAGCCGATCAATCTCGGGCTTGTCGAGTTGTTCGTTGTCAGACACCGGCACCACTCCTGATGGCAACTGCACTGTGATCTACCTTTGGACTGACCGTCGTCGCGGTGATGCCCTGGGTCGGGTTGTTCCAGAAAATTGTGCGCTTATAGTAACGAAGATTGATATTGATGCCGAGAAATTTTGGAAATGCTCCAGGTTTGTTCAGCAAAACAATGATTTCGCGGTGTCTCAATAATGCGGTCGGCACGGCGACACGGGTATGCTGGGCGGCATCTTACCCAACGAAAGATGATGATGAAATTTTCCAGTTGCGACCTGTGTGATGCCCATGAAGACTTGCTCCGGCTTGGCACATTGCAAGTGCTGCCTCCCGTCTTTCAACGCTACGGACAGGCACCGGCGTTCAGCGGACCAGCCTTCACATTAAAGGTCTTCGAGGACAATGCCCTGGTGCGTTCCGCGCTCGAGCAGCCCGGCCTGGGCCAGGTTCTGGTCGTCGACGGTGGTGGCAGTCTGCGCTGCGGCATGGTCGGTGGCAAGCTCGCAGCGCTGGCCGATACCAACGGCTGGAACGGCATCATCGTCTTTGGTTGTGTGCGTGACGTTGATGAACTCAATGCCGGTGCGGTCGGTATCCGCGCACTTGGCTTACACCCGCAACGTAGTGCGCGCAAGGGGCTGGGCGACGCCGGCCTGACTGTTGCGATCGCCGGTGTGATGGTGCGGCCCGGCGACTGGATTTATGCCGATGCCGACGGCGTGTTGGTCAGTCAGGAGCCGCTGAGTTGAACATGGTGGCAGCGCGCTGAAAATCCATCCGGGAATCCGGTGACGGACTGCTAAAATTGGGGCTTCCTTTTTTTCTCGCCCACAGACTATGTCCGGCAATACCTTCGGCACTTTATTTACCGTCACTACGTTTGGCGAATCCCACGGTCCGGCCATTGGCTGCGTCATTGATGGCTGTCCTCCCGGCATGTTGTTGTCGGAGGCGGACATCCAGCCCGAACTCGACCGGCGCAAGCCGGGCACCTCGCGGCACGTAACGCAACGGCAGGAGTCCGATACCGTCGAAATCCTGTCGGGTGTTTTCGAAGGCCGTACAACCGGCACCCCGATCGCCTTGTTGATCCGCAACGAAGACCAGCGCAGCAAGGATTACGGCAACATCACCGAGACCTTTCGTCCCGGTCATGCCGACTACGCCTATTTCCAGAAATACGGCATCCGTGACCCGCGGGGTGGTGGCCGCTCGTCGGCACGCCTGACCGCGCCCGTGGTGGGTGCTGCGGCGATCGCCAGAAAATGGCTGTTCGAACAATACGGCACAACGTTTCGCGGTTGCATGAGCCAGTTGGGCGACATCGTGATTCCGTTCGAATCCTGGGAACATGTCGACCGGAACCCGTTTTTTGCTGCGAACACCAGCGTGCTGCCGCAGCTCGAGGCGTATATGGATGCCCTGCGCAAGGATGGCGATTCCTGCGGAGCGCGCATCGATGTCGTTGCAGATAACGTCCCGGTCGGACTGGGCGAACCGATCTACGACAAGCTAGATGCCGAGATTGCGTATGCCTTGATGGGCATCAACGCCGTCAAGGGTGTGGAGATTGGCGCCGGCTTTAAATCGGTCGTCCAGAAAGGCACCGAACATGGCGACGAGCTGACACCACAAGGGTTTCGCAGCAACAATGCGGGTGGCGTGCTGGGCGGGATTTCGACCGGCCAGGCGATCACGGCATCGATCGCGATCAAGCCGACATCGTCTATCCGCAGCCCGCGCGATTCAATCGACAAGAACGGACAGCCGATCAAGGTCGAAACTTTTGGTCGCCATGATCCCTGCGTTGGCATCCGTGCCACGCCGATTGCCGAAGCGATGCTGGCGCTGGTGCTGATGGACCACGCTTTGCGCCATCGTGCCCAGTGTGGCGATGTGCAGGTGACGCTGGCGGCGATTCCGGCATCCGCAGCGCCGGGCTGATACCGGCGCAAAAGGGGCGTAGTAGCCGGCCGGGGGAGGCGGTTTTGCGCGAATTTCGCTACGCAACTATGGCATAATCGGGATCCGATTTTCTTCGCTGAAGCCGCACCCGAAAACGGTGCGTAGCGCGCCATGGCTCAAACACTCTACGACAAACTCTGGGATTCTCATGTGGTCGACACGGCCAGCGACGGTACGACGATCCTTTATATCGACCGCCATCTGGTTCATGAAGTCACCAGTCCGCAAGCCTTCGATGGCCTGAAAATGGCCGGTCGCCAGCCATGGCGACTCTCCGCCAATCTGGCAGTCGCTGACCACAATGTACCGACCACCGACCGTGCCCAGGGTATCGCCGATCCGACCTCGCGCCTGCAAGTCGAGACCCTCGATGCCAATGCCAAGACCTACGGTCTGACCTATTTCAACATGGCCGACAAGCGTCAGGGTATCGTCCACGTGATCGGTCCCGAGCAAGGCGCGACCTTGCCCGGCATGACCGTCGTATGCGGCGATTCGCACACCTCGACCCATGGCGCTTTCGGTTGTCTGGCGCACGGCATCGGCACCTCTGAAGTCGAGCATGTGCTGGCTACCCAGACCCTCCTGACCAAAAAATCGCGCTCGATGCTGGTCCAGATTGATGGCGCGCTGCCACGGGGCGTCACGGCAAAGGACATTGTGCTGGCTGTGATCGGCCAGATCGGCACGGCCGGCGGCAATGGCTACGCGATCGAATTTGCCGGTAGTACGATCCGGTCGCTGTCGATGGAAGGTCGCATGACGGTCTGCAACATGGCCATTGAAGCTGGCGCCCGCGCCGGCATGATCGCCGTCGATGACACCACGATTGACTATGTCAAGGGGCGGCCGTTGTCGCCGGTCGGACCGCACTGGGAGCGCGCCGTCACGTGGTGGCGCACGCTGCACAGCGATGCCGGTTCGCGCTTCGACCTGGTCGTGACGCTTGACGCCAATCAGGTCAAGCCGCAGGTGACCTGGGGCACATCACCGGAAATGGTGGTCGCGATCGATGACCGGGTGCCGGATCCGGACAAAGAAAAAGACCCGACCAAGCGCGACTCGATGGAAAAAGCGCTGGCCTACATGGCTTTGAAACCCAATACCGCAATCGCTGATATCCGCATCGACAAGGTATTCATCGGATCATGTACCAATTCGCGTATCGAAGATTTGCGGGCCGCGGCAGCGGTCGTGCGCGGCAAGTTTCGCGCCTCCAATGTCCGGCTGGCGATGGTGGTGCCGGGCTCCGGTCTGGTCAAGGAGCAAGCCGAGCGCGAAGGTCTCGACAAGATATTCCGCGCTGCCGGTTTCGAATGGCGTGAGCCGGGTTGCTCGATGTGCCTGGCCATGAATGCCGACCGGCTCGAACCTGGCGAGCGCTGTGCATCGACGTCGAATCGTAATTTTGAAGGCCGGCAAGGTGCGGGTGGACGTACCCATCTTGTCAGTCCCGCCATGGCTGCAGCGGCAGGCATTGCAGGACATTTTGTTGACGTTCGCACCTTATAGTTCGCAGTTAAAAAAGACGGGGAGCAGGGAATGCATAAAACGAGCAAAACCATTGCACTGATGCTGGTGCTTGCCAGCTTCATGCTGTCTGGTTGCAATACGATCAACGGGCTGGGCAAGGATGTCGAGCGCGTTGGTGAAAAAGTACAAGGCGCGTCCCGTTAAGACACGCTGTTTCCAGTGGTCGGCATGGTGCCGGATGGTGCCATGCTGATTGCCTCAACCCAGTTGCACGCCTGAACGTCATTGATTGCTGACTTCACATGAATAAATTTAACTTGCATGACGGCCTGGTTGCTCCGCTGGACCGCGCCAATGTCGATACCGACGCCATCATTCCCAAACAATTCCTGAAATCGATCCAGCGCACCGGTTTCGGCCCGAACCTGTTCGATGAGTGGCGTTATCTTGACCACGGTGAGCCAGGTCGCGACAACTCGCGCCGCCCGCTGAATCCGGATTTCGTGCTGAACCAGTCGCGATACGCCGGCGCCTCTATCCTGCTGACCCGCAAGAACTTCGGTTGCGGTTCCTCGCGCGAGCACGCGCCGTGGGCGCTCGACCAGTACGGCTTTCGCGCCATCATTGCGCCAAGTTACGCTGACATCTTCTTCAATAATTGCTTCAAGAACGGCCTGCTGCCGATCGTGCTGACCGAAGCGCAGATCGATCACCTGTTTGACGAAGTGCGTGCTTTTCCGGGCTTTCGTCTTGTTATTGATCTTGAGCTCCAGCTTGTCAGCACCACGAACGGCAGCGAAAGCTTTCCATTCGAGGTCGATACCTTCCGGAAGTATTGCTTGCAAAACGGTCTCGATGACATCGGCCTGACGCTGCAACAAGCCGACAAGATCCGCGCGTTCGAAGAGCGTCATCTGGCTGACAAGCCCTGGCTCACCAACGCGATCTGACGCTTTCTTTTTGCAGCCGGAGGCACTCCGGTTGCCTATTTTTACCAGGCACACTATGAAAATTGCAATCCTGCCGGGCGATGGTATCGGCCCGGAAATCGTCGCAGAAGCCGTGCGCGTCCTCAATGTGCTGGGCGAACAGTTCGAGATGGAAACGGCACCGGTCGGCGGCGCTGGTTATGAAGCGCACGGTCATCCGTTGCCGGATGCAACGTTGCAGCTGGCCAAGGACGCCGATGCGATCCTGTTCGGCGCGGTCGGCGACTGGAAATACGACAAGCTGGAACGCGCACTGCGTCCCGAGCAGGCCATCCTTGGTCTGCGCAAGACCTTGGGCCTGTTCGCCAATTTCCGTCCGGCGATCCTGTATCCGGAACTTGCAGGCGCCTCGACGTTGAAGCCGGAAGTGGTATCCGGGTTGGATATCCTGATCATTCGTGAACTCACCGGTGACATCTATTTCGGCCATCCGCGCGGTGTAAGGACGGCTCCTGACGGCGCATTCAAGGGCGAGCGTGAAGGTTTTGACACGATGCGCTACGCCGAGACCGAGATCCGCCGGATCGCCCACGTGGCGTTCCAGGCTGCACTCAAACGCGACAAGCGCCTGACCAGTGTTGACAAGGCCAACGTGCTCGAAACCGGCCAGTTCTGGCGCGATATCGTCACCGACGTGCATCGTGAATACCCTGCCGTTGCACTCGATCACATGTATGTCGATAACGCAGCGATGCAACTGGTACGTGCCCCGAAAAAATTCGATGTGCTAGTCACCGGCAACATGTTTGGCGACATCCTGTCCGATGCAGCAGCAATGCTGACCGGATCGATCGGCATGCTGCCCTCGGCATCGCTGGATGCGAATAACAAAGGCTTGTACGAGCCATCCCACGGTTCGGCACCGGATATCGCCGGCAAGGGGATCGCCAATCCGCTGGCTACTATCCTGTCGGCGGCAATGATGCTGCGCTTCTCGTTGAATATGCCGGCGCAGGCGGACCGGATCGACGCGGCAGTGAAATCGGTGCTGGCGCAAGGGTTGCGTACTGCCGACATTCACGAGGCAGGCACTACGCTGGTGGGTACACAGGCGATGGGCGATGCAGTGGTCAAAGCACTTAATTGATATCGGTCAAATACGGCGGGCATGTTCCGCCTTACGTTTAGGAAATGACAATGAAACTTGTAGGCTTGGTAGGTTGGCGCGGGATGGTTGGTTCGGTACTTTTGCAACGCATGCAGGAGGAAGACGATTTCGCACATATCGAACCGGTATTTTTTTCGACCTCGAATGCGGGCGGCAAAGCGCCGGCATTGGCACGCAACGAAACAACGCTGAAAGACGCCAGTGACATCGATGCCCTGAAAAAATGCGACATCATCCTGACGTGCCAGGGTGGCGATTACACCAGCGAAATTTTTCCGAAGCTGCGTGCTGCCGGCTGGAACGGGTATTGGATTGATGCGGCTTCGACACTGCGCATGCAAAACGACGCGATCATTGTGCTTGATCCGGTCAACCTCGATGTGATCAAGGCCGGACTGCAGCATGGCATCAAGAATTATGTCGGAGGCAATTGCACGGTGTCCTGCATGTTGATGGGCCTTGGCGGCTTGTTCCGGCATGACCTGATTGACTGGGTGAGTTCGATGACGTATCAGGCAGCATCCGGTGGCGGTGCGCAGCATATGCGTGAGCTGTTGACCCAGTTTGGCGCAATCAATGCCGAAGTCAGGTCATTGCTCGACAATCCGGCAGCGGCGATCCTCGAAATTGATCGTAAGGTACTGGCGAAGCAGCATGCAATGACTGCCGACGAAACAAAGCATTTTGGTGTTCCGCTGGCAGGTAACCTGATTCCCTGGATCGACAAGGATCTTGGTAATGGCGTGTCGAAGGAAGAGTGGAAGTCTGCTGCCGAGACCAACAAGATACTCGGTCGTGGCATTGCGTTCGGTGCTGCTGCGCAACCGGTGATTCCAATGGACGGTTTGTGTGTCCGGGTTGGTGCCATGCGTTGCCATTCACAGGCACTAACGATCAAGCTTAAGAAGAATGTTCCGCTGGATGAGATCAGTGAGCTGATCGCCAGCAATAATCAGTGGGTCAAAGTGGTGCCGAATACGCGCGAAGCATCGATGGCTGATCTGACGCCGGCAGCCGTCACGGGTAGTCTGACGATTCCCGTCGGACGGTTGCGCAAGATGGAGATGGGCCCGGAATACCTATCTGCATTTACGGTCGGAGATCAATTGTTGTGGGGGGCTGCGGAACCATTGCGTCGGATGTTGCGGATTGTTCTGGAGCATTGACCGGGATTTTCCCTGGCTGCGTGTTGTTTGGCTGCCCAAACGTTTTAGGGCGGCGGATGTTTGCTTTTGCAGATGACATGGTTGCGCTTGCGTGACCCTAGTCGTGATGCTATGTTAAAAGTTGCTCAAGAAAAATGATAATGAATGACAGTTGGTGTACAGCATCGACTGCGCCAAGGGAACGCCAACCTATGTTAGCCAAAATGCCTTCACCGCACGCCCGTAACTGCGACACATCCTCGTCCTCCTCTCATCTGGCCACGTATGCCCTCAAGACACTTTGTGCGGCAGTCCTGGCGACAACGCTTTTATCAGGCGCTAATGCGGCCGGGTTGGGGCGTCTGACAGTACTGTCAGCGCTAGGTCAGCCACTGAGTGCTGAGATCGAACTGACCTCGGTCAACAAGGAAGAGGCCGGTACGCTGGTCGCAAAACTGGCAAGCGCCGAGGCATTCCGGCAAGCCGGCATCGAGCTCAATCCTGCTGTTCTGGCGATGCGGTTCGCCGTCGAGCAAAGCGGTGGGCGTCAGTTCATTCGGGTGACGTCGGCGCAGTCGATCAACGAGCCGTACGTGGATCTGCTGCTTGAGCTCGAAGGTGCCAATGGACGTCTGGTGCGCGAGTACACGTTCCTGCTCGATCCGGCCAATCTGCGCAGTGCGCAAGTCAATGCGGCAAGTTCGGTGCAGGGCCGGGTGCCATCCTCCGTGCCAGTGGCACCAACTTCCGCGCCGGCAGCGACAAGCACGGTTGGTGCTGGTGCTGGTGCTGGTGCTGGCGCCTCACCGGCTCCAGGCAGATCCCGGCCTGCGGCCGCTCCGGCAGCACCGAAAACGACTTACCAGATCAAACGCGGCGACTCGCTTACGCAGATTGCCCTCCAGACACGTCCAGCGGGCGTGTCACTCGACCAGATGCTCGTTGCGCTGTATCGCGCTAACCCGGCAGCTTTTGCCGGCGAGAACATGAACCGGATGCGGACAGGCGAGATACTGACCATCCCGACAGCCGATGCCTCGCGCGGGACCGACGTGGAGGACGCGCGGGGTGTCGTGGTTGCGCAAACGCAGGATTTTAATAGTTACCGTAGCAAGCTTGCGGGTCAGGTGGCGACATCGGTACCCCAAAGGGAGTCCGAAGCAAAGCAAAGCGCCGCAGGCAAAATCTCCTCGAAGGTCGAAGAAGCCAACAATGCGGCTGCCGAATCCAGGGACAAGCTGAAATTGTCGAAGGCCGGTGTGGCTGGCGTAGTGTTGCCAAAAAATGCCAGTGTCGGTAACCCTGAAGACAGCATCGCCAAAGACAAAGCGCTGGTCGAAGCGAACAGTCGGGTGCGTGACCTTGAAAAAAATGTCGCGGATCTGCAAAAGCTGCTGGAGTTGAAGAACAAAGATTTGGCCGAGCAGCAAAAAAAGGCGGATCTCGCTGCGAAGCCCGTGCTGCAAACAGTGCCACCAGCGGAGGTCGTGCCTGTGACACCAACAGGCGTCACACCTGTCGCTGTGCCACCACCGACGATCGTGGAAGAGAAGAAAATCGAGTCGCCGATCAGCGTAACGCCGCCTATCGTCGCAGCTCCGGTGGAAGAAGCTGTTGCGAAGCCGGCCACGCCCGTTCCTCCGGTTATCGTTCCTGCCGTTTTGGAGGCCAGTCTGATTGATCGCCTCGTCAGCAATACCTATCTGCTGCCGGGACTGGGCCTGCTGTTGGTCGCGCTGGGGGGATTCGGCATACTCAGCTCGCGTAGAAAGAAAAAGAACCAGCAATTTGAAAACAGCCTGCTGACGGATTCGAACCTGAAAACAAACTCTATGTTCGGCTCGACCGGTGGTGCGAGCGTCGACACGAACAACAGTGTTTTCAATTCGAACTTTGCGCCTACATTCAGCCAACTCGACGCGAACGAGGTAGATCCTGTCGCGGAAGCCGATGTGTATATCGCTTACGGAAGGGATGCGCAGGCGGAAGAAATTCTGAAAGAAGCTTTGCGCAACCAGCCTGAGCGCGATGCGGTACGACTCAAGCTGCTGGAAATTTATTCGAACCGCAAGGACGTTGCCGCTTTCGAGTTGATGGCTACCGAGCTGTTCGGGAGAACCAAGGGGGAAGGTGAGGACTGGGCGCAGGCCGCTTCGCTGGGTATTGCGCTGGATCCGAACAATCCGATGTATGCGGGGGGCAAGGCTCCCGAAGCATCCTCGACATTGCTGGCGGCTGATCTTGGTGCGCCGACGCGGCCTATGGAAGATCTGGACCTCGAGGCCTTGCTGGCAGCAACGCAGACCAACATGACGGATCCGTTCGGTAGTGAGGCACCGGAGCCGGTTGCGGTGCCTGAGGACTCTGTTCCTCCGGCGCGGGCAACCGAGACCCCACCTGTGGTTGATGACGGGCTCGATTTTGACCTCGCTGGTTTCGACCTTTCTCCCCTTGGATCTGAAGGCATGTCTGCTGACTCGTCCAAAGCTGTAATTGACGAGCCCGCCGCCAAAGTGGCGGATAAACAGTCGGACAAGTACGACGAGCTCTCGATGGATTTTGATGTGCCTGAGCTGGCGTCAAACGAGCGCATGTCGATTGATTCGGGGACGACCGATGTGATTGATTTTCCCGATGCAGATGTCGACGTTCCGGGAACGCCCGATCCGGCATTGACCGGAGTGGTATCTCCTGCATCAGAGATGCTTGGCGATGCACCCTTTAAGGAAGACCGTCGGCTGTCAGCGGACGCGCCTGATCCGCTCGATTTCGATTTGTCGGGCATCAGTCTCGATCTTGATCCGGACAAGTCAATGGAGGCTTTAAGCGGATCCGCGGCTCTACCAGGCAATGACGCTTCCGTCTCTGTTGCGGGGTCCGAAGATAACCTGCTGAACGAACCCGAGATGGCAACCAAGCTCGACCTCGCAATTGCCTATGAAGAAATTGGCGACAAGGAAGGTGCCCGCGAGTTGCTGGACGAAGTCATCAGCGGCGGTTCCAACGAGCAGGTCCGCCAGGCGACAGCGATGCGCGCCAAGCTCGGCTGACGCAACGCGCTATGCTGACGGGCGCAACGCATCGCGTTTGCGCCCGTTTGTTTTTTAACTGACAGGTTTTGCCGCCAAGGCGGTGTGCGGGCATGAAGCGGACATGAATTTGAAACGACTGGTTCTCGGGGTACAGTACGACGGCACGCCATGGCATGGCTGGCAAACCCAGTTGAGCGGTAACACCGTGCAAGACCGCCTGCAACAGGCATTGTTCAAGTTCACGCAATCCGATATCACGACGCATTGCGCCGGACGTACTGATACCGGCGTCCATGCGATCGAGCAAGTGGTGCATTTCGATACGCCGCTGGATAGGCCGATATCGTCCTGGGTGCGGGGTCTCAATACCCATTTGCCGCCATCGATTGCGGTGCGTTGGGCCACCGTCGCCAGGCTGGATCCGCAACACGAATTCCATGCCCGCTTCAGTGCACGATCGCGCACCTACCACTACCTGCTGTACAACAACCCGATCCGGTCGCCACTGTGGAACGACAAGGCCGGCTGGGTATTTCGACCACTTGATCTCGACCGGATGCGCGAGGCTGCGCAGTCACTGATCGGGACGCACGACTTTACGGCCTTCCGTTCAGCGGATTGCCAGGCGAAATCACCCGTAAAAATGATGCACGAAGTTGCCCTGACGCGGCGCGACGATCTGATTGTCATCAAGCTGCATGCGAATGCGTTTTTGCATCACATGGTGCGCAATCTGGTGGGTTCTCTGATCTATGTCGGCACGGGACGCCAGCCGGTGGATTGGCTGTCGGAATTGATCCTGCAAAAGGACCGCCATCTTGCGGCACCGACTTTCAGCCCGCATGGCTTGTACCTGGCTAAAATCGATTACGATCCGAAGTGGGAATTGCCACAGACACCCGCTTAGGCATTCGCGCACTATTGACCCGACCGACCCGTCGGTGTTGCGCCGGCTACTCTGCCGCGGGTCATTTTGAAAAGAAACCGCTCTCAATGAATCACCGTACCCGAATCAAAATTTGCGGCTTGACCCGCGACGACGATGTGACTGCCGCGATTGCCGCCGGTGCCGATGCGATTGGCCTCGTGTTCTATCCGCCCAGCCCCCGTCACGTCACTGCAGCGCAGGCCGCGATGCTGTTGCGTCATGTGCCTCCGTTTATTACCACGGTTGGCCTGTTCGTCAATGCGACCGTCGCAGAGGTTCAGCAAGTGCTGCGGGTAACGCCGCTGTCGCTGCTGCAATTTCACGGTGACGAGACCCCCGGGCAGTGCGCCGAGATCGCCGCTGCCGTCAATCGCCCTTACCTCCGGGCACTCCGGGTCGGCGCGCAAACAATTGCCGAAGATTTGCTAGAATGCGAGCAGTCCTATCGAGCCACCGGTGCGCTGTATTCCGGCTTGTTGCTCGATACCCTGGCAGATGCTTATGGTGGTACTGGAAAGGTTTTCGATTGGTCTCTCATCCCAGAAGAGCTCGCACCTCGGGTCGTTTTAAGTGGTGGCTTGAGCGCGCACAACGCCACTGATGCGGTCGTTCGCGTCCGTCCCTTTGCAGTCGATGTCAGCAGTGGCGTCGAAGTCGCCAAGGGCATCAAGGACGCCGCCGCAATCCACCGCTTTATCGCCGCCGTGCGACTCGCCGACACCATGCCGGCCTGAGCACGACGCACCAGACAACGCCTTACCCGGGAATACCCATGACACTCACTACACTTGCCGCACAACAAGCCGCCCATCCGGCCGAAGCCTACAACCTGCCGGATGTCCGGGGCCACTTCGGCCCGTACGGTGGCAGCTTCGTCTCCGAAACACTGACCCATGCACTCGATGAGCTGAAAGCGGCCTATGCGCGCTACAGCAACGATCCTGAATTCCTGGCTGAATTCGAAGACGACCTGAACCATTTTGTCGGGCGTCCAAGCCCGATCTATCACGCCAAGCGCTGGTCCGAAAAAATGGGCGGCGCGCAGATTTATTTCAAGCGCGAAGACCTCAACCATACCGGCGCACACAAGATCAACAACGTGATCGGCCAGGCGCTGCTCGCAAAACGCATGGGCAAGCCGCGCATCATCGCCGAGACCGGTGCCGGTCAGCACGGCGTCGCCACCGCGACGATCTGCGCCCGCTTCGGCCTTGAATGCATCGTCTACATGGGTAGCGAGGACATCAAGCGCCAAGCCCAGAATGTGTACCGGATGAAGTTGCTGGGTGCCACCGTGGTGCCGGTCGAGTCCGGTTCGAAAACCCTGAAAGACGCACTCAACGAAGCGATGCGCGACTGGGTCACCAACATCGAAAACACCTTCTACATCATCGGCACCGTCGCCGGTCCGCATCCGTATCCGATGATGGTGCGTGATTTTCAATCGGTGATCGGTAACGAATGCCTTGAACAGATGCCGGTGATGACCGGTCGCCAACCGGACTACGTGATGGCCTGCGTGGGTGGCGGATCCAACGCGATGGGTATTTTTTATCCATACATCGATCACCACGACGTCCAGTTGATCGGTGTCGAGGCGGCCGGCGAAGGCATGGAGAGCGGCAAGCATTCGGCGTCGCTGCAACTGGGTACGCCGGGTGTCTTGCATGGTAATCGGACGTATTTGCTGCAGGATGAAAACGGCCAGGTCACGGAAACCCATTCGGTCTCGGCCGGTCTCGACTATCCGGGCGTCGGTCCCGAGCACGCGTGGTTGAAAGACATCGGCCGCGCGCAATATGTCGGTATCACCGATGACGAAGCACTGCAGGCATTCCATGACTGCTGCCTGATCGAGGGCATCATTCCGGCACTCGAATCAGCTCATGCGCTGGCGTATGCAGCGAAGCTGGCAGCCACCCTGCCCAAAGACAAGACCATCCTGGTCAACCTGTCCGGGCGTGGCGACAAGGACATGCATACCGTGGCCGAACGCATGGGCATGAACTTCTACTGCCGTGAATCCTGCGCTGTCGGCGCCGCTGCGGTCGAGGCCGCCAACGCGGTCAAAGTCATCACTCTGCATAAGTAAGACGCAGCCGGCATGCGCCTGGCCGTTGGCCGGGCGCAGCCTTCGAATACCATTACTCCGTAAAGACCATGTCCAGAATCCAAGCAACGATGGCAGCGCTTGCCGCCAGCCACAAAACCGGATTGATTCCATTCATTACCGCCGGCGATCCGTCGCCACAACTGACCGTGCCGCTGATGCATGCGATGGTCGCGGGTGGTGCCAATATCCTCGAACTCGGCGTGCCGTTTTCCGATCCGATGGCCGAAGGTCCGGTCATCCAGCGTGCCTGCGAACGGGCGCTCAAGTATGGCGTCGGTCTGCGTGATGTCCTCGAATTCGTTCGCGAGTTCCGCGAAACCGACGCGACGACGCCGGTTGTACTGATGGGCTATGCCAATCCGATTGAGCGCATGGGCCAGCAGGTCTTCATCGCTGCGGCTGCGGCGGCCGGTGTCGATGGCACCATCGTGGTCGACTACCCGCCCGAGGAATGCGAGGAGTTCGCTGCCGGCATGCAGGCGGAAGGCCTTGATTCGATCTTCCTGCTGGCGCCGACCTCGACGGAGGCACGTATCCATCAGGTCGCCGCTGCCGGACGCGGGTTTTGCTATTACGTTTCGCTCAAAGGCGTCACCGGTGCCGGCAACATCGACATTGCCGACGTGTCCGAACGCATTGCCGCGATCCGCCAGCATGTCAAATTGCCGATTGCAGTCGGCTTCGGTATTCGTGACGGCGCGACTGCCCGGGCCATCGCCAGTGTCGCCGATGCGGTCGTAATCGGTAGTCGCATCATTCAGGAGTTAGAGACCACGCCGCACGAAAAGGCCGTCGAGACGGCGCACAACTTTGTTGCCGGTATCCGGGCGGCACTGGATGCACCGGCCTGATCCGGCAGCATCGTTTTGGTTGGCGCGCACGGGCAGAAGGTACAATCGCCCAAGTAAAAAATTAAGAGGAATACCATGAGCTGGCTTGAGAAACTGCTACCCCCGCGCATACAGCGCTCCGAATCAGCCACCCGCAAATCGGTGCCTGAAGGTTTGTGGGTCAAATGTCCCTCCTGCGAAGCGGTGCTGTACCGCACCGATCTCGAGTCGAACATCCGGGTTTGTCCGAAGTGTAATCATCACATGCGCATCCGTGCGCGCGAGCGGCTTGATTCTTTGCTTGACGCCGGTGGCCGCTATGAAATCGGCCAGGAAACCCTGCCGGTCGATACGCTCAAGTTCAAGGACAGCAAAAAATATCCGGATCGCCTGAAAGCCGCGATGGAAGCCACCGGCGAAACCGATGCGCTCATCGTCCTGGGTGGCACCATCATGTCGCTGCCGGTCGTGGTGGCCTGTTTCGAATTCGAATTCATGGGCGGCTCGATGGGCTCGGTGGTTGGCGAGCGCTTTGTACGCGGGGCCCAAAACGCACTCGAGCAAATGGTGCCGTTCATCTGCATCACCGCCACCGGTGGCGCACGGATGCAGGAAGGCTTGCTGTCGCTGATGCAGATGGCCAAGACCACATCGATGCTCACCAAGCTGTCCGAAAAAAAGCTGCCATTCATCTCGGTACTGACCGATCCGACCATGGGCGGTGTCTCGGCCTCGTTCGCGTTCATGGGCGATGTCGTCATTGCCGAACCGAAAGCACTGATCGGATTTGCCGGTCCGCGCGTGATCGAAAACACAGTCCGCGAAAAACTGCCCGAAGGTTTCCAGCGTGCCGAATTCCTGGTCACCAAGGGCGCAGTCGACATGATTGTTGATCGCCGCAAGATGCGTGAAGAAATCGCCCGCTTGCTGGCGCTGTTGCAAAACCAGGCTGCCGACGTCATTGCCTGAGTCCGGCGCGCTACCCGAAAGCCCGTGCGATCCGTTCGGGCTTTTTATTTTTCCGAGCTAACCCATCTTGAGTCTCATGCACACACTTCCCGATACGCTAGCTGGCTGGCTGGCACGCCTTGAATCCCAACATCCGATCACCATCGACATGGGCCTCGATCGCGTGTCGGCGGTCGCCGTACGGATGGGTATCCGTTTCGACTGCCCCGTCATTACGGTCGGCGGCACCAACGGCAAAGGATCGACTTGCGCCATGCTCGAAGCGATCCTGCTGCAAGCCGGTTACCGCGTCGGCCTGTCGACTTCGCCGCATCTGATCGATTTCAATGAGCGGGCGCGCGTAGCCGGCGAATCGGCGTCCGATGCCGAACTGGTGCGCTACTTTGGCGTGGTCGAGCAGGCCCGTGGCACCATTTCGCTGAGCTACTTCGAGTTCACGACGCTGGCGATCCTGCAGTTATTCGTCGATGCCCGCCTCGATGTCGTGATCCTCGAGGTCGGTCTCGGCGGGCGACTCGATGCAATGAACATCATCGATGCCGATGTCGCCATCATCACCAGCGTCGATATCGATCACACCGAATACCTGGGCCATACACGCGAAGCAATCGGTTTTGAAAAGGCCGGCATTTTCCGCGCCGGCAGGGCTGCTATTTGCAGCGATCCGGTGCCACCGCAATCGCTGCTTGATCACGCTGCCGCGGTCGGTGCCGATCTGTGGCTGCTCGGGCGGGACTTCAATTACATGGGCGACCAGTTGCAATGGAATTATGGCGGGCGCGAGCAGCGCCGCAATTCGCTCGGTTATCCGAGCCTGCGCGGTGCGAATCAGTTGCTCAATGCGTCGGCCGCGCTGGCGGCGCTGGAAGTGTTGCGTAACCGGCTGCCCGTCGGCGCGCAGGAAGTTCGGACCGGACTGGTGCTGGTCGATTTGCCGGGACGGTTCCAGGTGCTGCCCGGCCGTCCGACGGTGATCCTCGACGTCGCCCACAATCCGCACGCCGCCGCGACGCTATCGCAAAACTTCGGCAATATGGGTTTTCATCCGTACACGTATGCGGTTTTCGGTGCGATGCACGACAAGGATATCGATGGCGTGATTGCCCAGCTCAAGGGACAAGTGGACCACTGGTGCCTCACTGATTTACCTTTGCCGCGCGGCGCAACGGCCGCGCAGATACGCGAAAAATTGCTCGCCGCTGGCGTCACGCCGACGGACAAGGCCGATGCGGAATGCACGATTCAATGCTTCGCGACACCTGCTGAAGCATTCGCAAATGCAACGGGCAGGGCAGGCGAGAATGATAGAATTGCGGTTTTCGGATCGTTCGTCACCGTCGCCGGTGTCATGGCGTTCCGCGCCGCTGCTAATCACTGAACTATTCACTGAACTACTCACATTCGACCGCATGGGCTTGTCATCGTTTTTCCGCAAGAAACCGCCAGAACCTGACGCTGCCGAAGGGGCGTTTTATTCCCGTTCCGAAGAAGAGTCGGGGGCCGTGCGGGGCCGTGCCAAGGCCAAGCCAGGCAAGACGGCATCCGAACCCGTGGATCCGGTGCTGCCGGAAAAAAAGCGTGCACGCCGCCGGCTGGTGGGTGCCGTCACACTGGTGCTGGCAGCGGTAATAGGTTTGCCAATGGTGCTCGATTCCGAACCCCCGCCGTTGGGCGACGATGTGCTGGTGCAGATGCCTTCCAAGGATTTGCCGGCACGTCCTTCGCAGCCGAAGACTGCCGCGGTAACGCCGCCTGCCGCCATTGCGCAGGAGGCCGCGCTCGACAAATCCGAAGAGGTCGTCGAACCCGCTTCCGTGCCGCAAGCCAGTGCCGGCAAGAGGCCCGCTCCGGTTGATCAAGCCAAGCCAATGGCGAGTGCGGACCTGAGTGCCACGCCCGAATCCAAGTCTCAAGCCAAGCCCGAACCGAAGCCCGAACCGAAGCCGGAAGTGAGGCCCGAGCCTGAACCAAAACCCGAAGCCAAGCCAGAACCGACACCGGCCGAAGAAAAAGCTGCCGACAGTGCGCGTGCAATGGCGATACTAGACGGCAGTGCCGCGCGGGCAAAACCGGCTGACAAGAAATCAGTGCGGCTCGTCGTGCAAGTGGCGGCGCTGGCAACAAAAGAAAAAGTCGATGAGTTACAAGACAAACTGAAGACAGCCGGTATCAACTCATACACACAAACGATCTCGACCGATGCGGGTCAGCGTATTCGTGTCCGGATTGGTCCGTTCTCCAGCCAGGAAGAGGCAGACAAGGTGCGTGCGCGATTGAACAAGATCGGTTTGTCCGGCACCGTGGTGCCATCCTGAGCAGGGACAGGAGCGTGACTGTTTTTGATTATCTGGTGATGTTTGTGCTGATCTGTTCGGTGGTGATCAGCACGCTGCGGGGACTGGTCAAGGAAGTACTGTCGCTGGCCAGCTGGATTGTTGCGCTGATGGTCGCCAATCAATATGGCGACCCACTGGCGCAGTTACTGCCGCAAATGATCCCGGGCAGCACCACGCGGCTGATCGTTGCCTTTGTCGTCCTGTTTATCGGGGTGCGCTTGCTGATGGGTTTGCTGACGATGGCGCTGGAAGGAATTATCAAGGCCAGTGGTTTGACGCTGGTCGATCGGGGCCTTGGCGGTCTGTTCGGCCTGGCGCGGGGTCTGGTCATTGTCCTGGCGGTGGTGCTGGTATGCGGGACCACGGCGATACCGCAGCAGGCATTCTGGACCGGGGCCCTATTGAGTCCGCTGGCGGAAACCGCCGCGCGTACTGCCCAAGCTTTTCTGCCGGGCGATTTCGCGCGGCACGTACATTTTTGAATTGTCTTAGTTAGGAGTCCACCATGTGTGGCATCGTCGGCGTCGTTTCCCAAAGTCCTGTCAATCAACTGATCTACGATGCACTGCTGCTGTTGCAGCATCGCGGTCAGGATGCAGCAGGTATCGCAACCAGTCATGCAAACATGTTCTACATGCACAAGGCCAATGGTCTCGTGCGTGATGTTTTTCGCACGCGCAATATGCGCTCCTTGCAAGGCAATATCGGTATCGGCCAGTGCCGCTATCCGACCGCCGGTTCCGCCAGTGCCGAAGAAGCCCAGCCGTTTTATGTCAATGCGCCGTTCGGCATCACGCTGGCGCATAACGGCAATCTGACCAACTGGGAACAGTTGAAGATCGAGATGTTCAAGAACGATCGCCGTCACATCAATACGTCGTCGGATTCGGAAGTGCTGCTCAATGTGCTGGCACATGAAATCCAGCAAGCCACCAGTGGCTACTCGCTGGACCCGGCCGCCCTGTTCAAGGCGGTCGCGGTGCTGCATCAGCGTGTGCGCGGCTCCTATGCCGTGGTCGCACAAATTTCCGGTTACGGTTTGCTGGCGTTCCGCGATCCGTACGGTATCCGTCCGCTGTGCATCGGTATCAACGAAACGCCAAAGGGCAACGAATACGTTGTTGCCAGCGAATCGGTGGCGCTCGAAGGCCTGGGTTTCCGTTTCCTGCGTGACGTAATGCCGGGCGAAGCGATCTTTATCGACAACGATGGCCAGCTCTACAACCAGCAATGTGCAGAGAATCCGACCCTCAATCCGTGTGCGTTCGAGTTTGTGTATTTTGCCCGTCCGGATTCGGTCATCGATGGTGCTTCGGTCTATGCCGCGCGCCTGAAAATGGGCGAATACCTGGCCGAAAAAATCAAGCGTGAATTTACCGCTGGCGACATCGATGTGGTGATGCCTATCCCGGATTCGTCCCGCCCTGCGGCGATGGAACTTGCAATGAAGCTGAACCTCGATTATCGCGAAGGCTTTATCAAGAATCGCTACATCGGTCGGACTTTCCTGATGCCGGGACAGGCAATTCGCAGCAAGTCGGTACGCCAGAAGCTCAATGCGATCGGTTCCGAATTCAAGGGCAAGAGCGTGCTGCTGGTCGATGATTCGATCGTGCGTGGCACCACCAGCCGCGAGATCGTCCAGATGGCGCGCGACTCCGGTGCCAAACGGGTGATTTTTGCCTCGGCGGCACCACCGGTCAAGTTCCCGAATGTCTACGGTATCGACATGCCGACCCGCAACGAGTTGATTGCCTACGGTCGCAGCAACGATGAAATCTGCCGCGAGATCACCGCTGACGCGCTGGTGTACCAGGATATCGACGCCCTGAAACGCTCGATTACCGATACCAATCCGGCGCTGCGCAATTTCGAGGCGTCCTGTTTTGATGGTGTCTACGTCACCGGCGACATCTCGCGCGATTATCTTGATCGCATCGAATTCGCCCGCAACAATCCCTTGCCCGAGAGCGAGGACGCTGTCCGTTCGCAACTCAACCTCAATCTCGCGCAGGTCGATTAAGGTCCTTGGTATCTGAGCGCTGTTCGGACCCGGTTCGAACAGCGACTTCCGGGTACCCGCTTTTTTAGCAGTCCATTTTTTCCCTATCATGACAGACACCTGCAACTACGGCTTTACCACCACGATCCTGCACAGCGACCGCCAAAAGCCGATCGAGCACGGTGCCCTGCACAAGCCTATCCATACGTCCGTCGCTTTCGGCTACAAGGATGCGCGTGAGCTTGCGGCAGTGTTTCAGGGCAAGCAACCGGGCTACCGCTATGGCCGTCAAGGCAATCCGACGGTCTCGGCACTGGAAGACAAGATCACGTTGATGGAAGATGGCCAGGGCAGCATCTGCTTCGCCACTGGCATGGCGGCCATTGCTGCGATCGTGCAATCCTTGCTGCGCGAAGGCGATCATGTGGTGTCGTCGGCGTTCTTGTTCGGTAACACCAATAGCTTGTGGCAGACCGTGGCAGGGCAGGGTGCCGAGGTCAGTTTTGTTGATGCGACCGATGTCGCGCTGGTCGAGGCGGCGTTGACGCCGGCGACACGTGTGGTCTTCGTGGAAACCATCGCCAATCCACGCACGCAGGTTGCCGACCTCAAGCGCATCGGCGCGTTGTGCGCGGCGCGTGGAATCATTTACGTCGTCGATAACACGATGACGTCGCCCTATCTGTTTCGTCCCAAATCGGTTGGTGCCAGCCTGGTCGTCAATGCACTGACCAAGTCGATTGGCGGTCATGGCAATGCGCTGGGCGGCAGCCTGACCGATACGGGTTTGTTTGACTGGAGCGCCTATCCGAATATCTTCGACAATTACAAGCGTGCTCCGGCACGGCAGTGGGGATTGGCGCAGATCCGGGCCAAGGCCTTGCGTGATTTTGGCGGTTCGCTCGGTCCGGAAGCGGCGCATCACTTGTCGGTCGGGTCCGAAACCATGGCGTTGCGCCTTGACAGGGAGTGTACGAATGCGCTAGCTGTTGCGCAGATGCTGGAAGCCGATCCACGCGTGGCGGCGGTGCACTATCCCGGCTTGCCCTCGCATCCGCAGCATGCGCTGGCCGGTGAATTGTTCCGCGCTTTTGGCAGTCTGTTCAGTTTTGAGTTGCGTGCGGATGTCGATTGCTTCGATTATCTGAATCGTCTTCGTCTGGCCATTCCCGCTAGCAATTTAGGCGATACGCGTACGCTGGTGATCCCTGTGGCGCACACGATCTTTTTCGAAATGGGTGCCGAGCGACGCGCGTCGATGGGGATCGCTGAATCATTGATCAGGGTCTCGGTGGGTATCGAAGATACCGTCGACCTGGTGGAAGATTTCCGGCAGGCGCTCGGACAGGACACGCAGGCGAGCTAGGATACGAGGGTGCGGGCCGCATTGTCATTGAGCAGCTTGGCGATCTGCCCGGGCCGATAGCTGCGCAGCTTGCCGACCAGGCTGGCTGCGACAGTATCCTGCATCAGCAGTTGCCGATGATGCGCTCGCAGAAAGCCTTCGGTCACCATGTGATCGACGAAGCCGATCAGGCCATCATAGAACCCCATCACATTGAGCAAGCCAATCGGTTTGTCATGGAAGCCTAGCTGGGACCAGGTCAGCATTTCAAACAGCTCTTCCATGGTTCCCATGCCGCCAGGCATCGCAATGAAGCCATCGGATAACTCCGCCATCATCGCCTTGCGCTCATGCATGTCCTTGACGACATGGAGTTTGGTCAGGCCGGGGTGGCCGACTTCCTTGCCGAGTAATGCATGCGGGATGACGCCTGTAGCGCTGCCGCCAAGTCGTAATACTTCGTCAGCGATCGCACCCATCAGACCGATCTGTCCACCACCATAGACCAGCGCGATATCGTGCTCGACGAGCGCCTTGCCCATCAAGCGGGCAGCATCAACATAGGGCGCGGAATTGCCGCTGGATGCGCCGCAATAGACGCACAGGGAGTGGATAGCGGAAGTCATGTCAGTTTCTTTCGGTGGTCTTCAGCCAGTTTGTCGAAGCGCACCTGGGTCTCGCCGCGCAGATAGGGCCGGATCAGCGACAGGACCTGGTAGCAGCCACGTACCAGTGCATCCGCGCTGGCCTGCTGTTCGCTGTATTTGCGGGGATTGTTGACGTATTCGTAGGACAGCCAGTAGGTCGCGACGACCACCATGTTGGTGGCCAGTGCATCAATTTCGACGTCGCCGGCTTCCAGCGCCTGGTCGTTGCGCAAGCCGATACACAGGTGGCGCGCGACATGGGTTTTGTGCACCAGGATTTTCTTGAAGTCGACCTCGACTTTGCGATTGCGTGACAGCAGGTCACTCAGGTCGCGATAGAAAAAACGATAGCGCCAGACCAGCTCGAACATCAGGTGCAGGTAATGCCAGACATCCTCGATGGTCGGATGGCGACTTTCCGGCACCGTCAACATATGAGAAATCTCGCCCTCGAACTGGACGAAAATGGAATTGACGATGTCGTCCTTGTTCCGAAAATGGTAATACAGGTTGCCGGGAGAAATTTTCATCTGGTCGGCGATCACCGTGGTTGTGATATTAGGTTCGCCGAATTCGTTGAACAGCAGCAGTGACAGATCGAGGATCCGCTCGCGGGTGCGGCGCGGTGCTTTGAGTTGCGTCGTCATGGAAGTTCGCCGTAAGAATTTGGCGGCAAGCATACCATCGAACATGCCATTTGCCGATGGCTGCTATCGCGGTCATACCGCGGCGATCAGGGCAGGATTACCTTGTCGATGACCTGGATCACGCCGTTGTCGGCCTTCAGGTCACTTTGCGTGACGCGCGCGCCGTCAACGGTAATCATGCCGTTGTCGGAAGTCAGTTTGATCGAGTCGCCCTGAATGGTTTTCACGGGCCCTGGCTTGACCTCGGCGACCAGTAGTTTGCCCGGGACGATATGGCGGGACAGCACCCGGGCCAGCTTGGCTTTGTCTTTCATGAGCGACTCAACTTCACCGTCGGGCAGTTTTGCAAAGGCTTCGTCACTGGGCGCGAACACGGTGAAAGGGCCCTGATGACGTAGCGAATCGGTCATGCCAGCCGCCTTCACCGTCGCCAGGAACATCTTGAATCCGCCGGAGGTGTCGGCCGTGTCGACCAGGTCGCTTGCACTGGCAGTGCCCGCTGACAGGGCCAGCATGGCGGCGAAGAGTAGCGCAGGGTGTGAGCGTGGTTTCATGGGATCCCTTTAAAGTCAAATAATAATTTGCAGAGAATGCACTCTGTCCGGTGCCAGCGGCAATCCGGATTCACACTAGTTGAGGTGTCATATAATCGTGAAAGTTCAATTTACCGCTGTCTTTTTCCGAAAATCTGCCGATGATTCCTGTTCAAAAACTTACCTTCAAGCAGCAGCAACTTCTGGTCAGGGAAGCTGCCATCATCGAAGCCGTTCATGGTTTGCTCGCCCGCAAGGGATACGATTTGATGACGATGGATGAGGTGGCTGCCGAGGTCGGCATCGCGAAGGCCAGTCTGTACAAGCATTTTGCGTCGAAGGAGTCGCTGGCGGCAGCCGCGATGATCAGCCTGATTGAAAATACGCTTGCCCACGTGCGAGCATTGCCGTCCGGTATGTCAGCGATCGACCAGTTGCGCGGCATCTTGCGCTGGGCGCTCGAAGTCCGGCTGGAAGGTGGCTTGCCGATGCTGCCTTCTGACAATAAATTCCTGCGTGAATCGTTGCTCGACAATCCGAAGTACATCAGTCGCGTCATGGATCTCAACGAGTTGCTGGCCGGATTGATCGAGACCGCCCGTGCGGCTGGCGTACTACGTCAGGATTTGCCGGTCGAAGTCATCCTGCTGACGGTTTATGCACGCTCGTGCGATCCAAGTGTTGATTATCTGAAAATGATGGGCGTTCATAGCGACGCACAAATCGTCGATTTCATGCTGACGACCTGTTTTGGCGGACTGGCCGGGATGCCACTACCTGCCTGATCCGGGCGATCACACGCTCCTGTATGCCGCTGTCCATGCCGAGTGCGACGTGACCAATGCCGGCAACGGCGAGGTTGGTCGCACCCTCAAGATGGGCCGAACATTGCGGCGAGACGATATTGTCATGATGCGAATAGATCGTTGTGAAGAGCCCGCGTGTCTGTGTTGTCTCGCTGCCCGCCAGTTGCTGTAGCCATGCGCTGGGCGTGTTGTCGGCACTGCAGCACATCTGCTGCGAGTTGATACCGATACCTCCCCGTGCCAGTGCGGTGCCGTGATGCGGCGTGCCTAAAGTGATGACCGCAGCGAGTCGGTCGCAGCCGTGCTCGCGCAAGTAAGCACGGCTGATCAATCCTCCCATGCTGTGGACGACCAGGATGACCTGGCGGCAGTGGCTGTCGCGGGCCAGCGTGTCGACCGCCCGGGCGATCGCTGGTACGTAGCTGTCGATACCGGCCAGTGGCGGTTCAAGATCGATTCCATGGTGCGTGATGTTGGCAGCGCTAAGCCGCCGGCTCATGGAGCGCCAGTAACCGCTGTTGCAGCCATAACCGTGGATTAGCAATACCGGCAATCCTTCGGGCTGCGCCGCCGGACGTTTGCCTACCCTGAAAAAAGGCATGCTCCAGCTCGCACTGATCATGCTGGCGCTGAACTCGGTGCAAAACAATCGCGCCGCCATGCGCCGGTTAATGCGATACGGCGCGGGTGTTTCGCTGCGATAGCGCCAGGCCAGGTAAAAGCCACTGGCTGTGATGGATAACCTGATGGCGACTACCAATCCGACACCGAGCGCGAGGGCCAGCGCAGGCGACTGCAGGTGTGCCAGTTGCAGCAGTGCCCAGGCAACACCGGCGACGGCCAAACCCTGGAGGGCGAGCAGCCAGCGAGTCAGTCGCCGTATCATCCGGTCCTGCCGTTGCAGCGATGTTGGCCGTCTTCGACACCGGTTGCACATATGAGGCTGCACGTGGCATGAGTCGCCGTGACCGGATAGCTTTCCAAGGGCAAAAAAGACGGCGGGAAGTGGGTCATGGTGTCAGTCCGTTTTGTAGGTATCGGGAGCAATCGCCAGCGGACCTGGGCTCTGATCTGATGACAGCAGCTACTTCTTTTTTAGCTCCGGAACCCCGATCAGCTTGGTGCGCGCCAGACGATCATGGAGAAATCGCCGGGACGGATCGAGCCAGCACAAGCTTGCCAGGATCACCACATTGGCTGCTGGAATCAGGATCAGCATCCAGCCCTGCGCCTGGAAGCGCCAGGCCAGTATTAATCCTGGTACCACCCACAGCCAGCTCAACAGGAAACGCGCCGCAGCCTGCAGTACCGAAACAGCAGAGCCATCGGCGGCGACCAGCCGTACCCGCCAGGTTTTCATGGCCAGCGTCTGGCCACCGTGACTCCAAAACCAGATGAAGTAGGCACCCATCACAAAGAAGAGCCAGTACTGGAGGATGCCGCGCAGGTACAGTGCATGGCGTTGCTGCAGCAATGTGCCGAACAGCCAGCCGGCAATGAATAACACGCCGAACAGCAGCATGCCCTCATAGAGCATGACGGCAAGGCGGCGCAGTACGGACGGAGGTGCTACAGGAACAGGGGAGGTATCCGGCATCGGGCTTATCGGGTTGTTGCGGCGGCGGGCGCGGGAGTCTGGGGAACGGCCAATGGGGCCACTTCGGCGGCAGATGATGGCGTCATGGCAGGTTTGTTAGTAACCGCTTTTTCGTAGCGCTTCGGTGCGGCGGCCGGCGTACTGCCGGGAGCCGATATCGGCAAGTTCGACACGCGTTTTTTTGCGGGGACATCGGCGGCCAGTTTTTTCTTTTGATCTTCGGTCAACTGCTGATATTCCTGCCACTGGGCGGATTTCTGGGTAGCGTCAAGTTTTTTGGTGCGGACATAAATTTCGCGTGCAACCCGGCGTTCGTCCGGTGTCAGCTTGGCCCATTCGCGCATGCGCTCCTGGACACGGCCTTGTTCATCAGGATTCATCCCGTTGAAGCGGTTGCCTATCTCCATCCATTTTTTTTTGCGAAATATTTCGATCTTGTTCCAGTCAGCGGCCAGCGGCGCGAGCGCGTTTTGCTGGGTTGGCGTCAGCTCATTCCATCGGGGACGGGTATCAGGTTCAACGGATTTTGCGGCAGGTGTCGCCGGGCCTGGATTGAGGCTGGTTGCCTCAGGTTGTTTGGCTACCAGCGGGACGGCAACAGCGGCCAATCCTGCCAGCGTAGCGCACGCCAGCAGGCCGGTCACCAGCCAGCGTTTTCCATTGGACATGGTCATGCGGCTGCTCATGATCAGTCTGTCTGCCTTGCCAGATAGGCGCTAAAACCATAATCCAGATATGCCGACAAGGGCAGTTCGTCGGACAAGACTGCCGCATCAATATCGGCCGTATCGCTAATACGCTGCTGTTTTTCAAATTGGTACATGCCCGACAGGCCAGCGACCAATGCCAGCAGCGGGATAATCAGACCGACCCGGTTAAACCAGGATGGTGTCGTACTGAAAAATCCAGCAGCGGGTCCGGCCAGAACGTGTCGAGCGGCGAGTACCTTCAACGGTGAGTCCTGGCGTTTTACGGCAAGCGCTTTCTTGCGCGCGGCGGCAAGCCGGTCTGTGGTTGCCATTGGCAGGTTGTCAAGATTTTCATTCAGGGCGTGCCGAACTTTGTAGGCGAAGTTTAATTCCCGGGTATTCATAACGTAATTCCTTTGGCTTTTAGCGCTTGGGCCAGGGTGTGGGTAGCGCGTGAACAGTGCGTTTTAACGCTCCCTTCGGAACACCCCATGGCAGCAGCCGTTTCGGCTACGTCGAGGTCCTGCCAGTAACGCATCAGAAATGCTTCGCGTTGACGAGCTGGAAGTTTTTGTACCTCGTGATCGATGGCACTGAGCGTCTGTTCCCGCTGCAGCTTGTCGGCACCGGACTCCGACGCCTGCACATTGTCGTCGGCGTTGTAATGGTCGAGCAGTTCAAATTCGTCGCCCGCGTCGCCGTTTCCGGTCATGCTGGAGAACAGCGTGACCCACGTGTTGCGGACTTTTTCACGCCGGAAGTAATCGTGGATTGTATTTTGTAGAATGCGCTGGAACAGCAGCGGTAACTCGGCCGGCGGTTTGTCGCCGTAACTTTGTGACAATTTGATCATCGCATCCTGAACGATGTCGAGCGCCGACTCTTCTTTGCGGACCGCATAGATGGCCTGTTTGAAGGCGCGTCGCTCTACATTTTCAAGAAAGTCGGAAAGTTCTTTGTCAGTTGCCATGCAAGCAGGCGCGCCGTTACCGGCGTCGCCAGAATAGTCAGTGAGTGTGAATGCGTTCGGTAGCCAGTTGCTGGCCTGCCGGAAACTGTGCGCATGCTAGCAAAATTCGCTGACCAGCGCATGGTATTTAGGGGCGGAACCTGAAAACACTGGCTTTGGTGGCGGTTTTAACTTGACCTTCATGGTGCAACGCATTACCTTGTGTCTCCCTCTCGCACCGCAGAGGATTATGGTCTGGTCGCATGCCCTGCAAAACATGGCCCGGCGGCAAGACGCGCTTTACCATTAAGGCTGTTTGCTTTGACCCGTGCCACAAGCGCGAGAGCCCCGTACTGAAGTGATTGACCCTCTGGCCGAACGAGTCGCGCTAACCGTGTTTGAGGCATCTTCCTGGGAAGATGTCGACGACCACGGGACCGCACAATAAAGGAAAGCCCGAGTCCCGCCACCGTCACACCGGGTTCGCCAGGAAAAAGCATCCGATCAATCTCCAATGGACCTTGAAAGGAATGTTGCATGAGTACCAAAATCAATACCGACACATCGAATGACGCCGGCAAGGAAATGACCGGTGCCGAAATCGTCGTGCGCTGTCTTGCTGAAGAAGGTGTCGAACACGTGTTCGGCTATCCGGGCGGCGCAGTGCTGTACATCTACGACGCCATCTACAACCAGGAAAAGTTTCAACACATCCTGGTCCGGCACGAGCAAGCTGCGATCCACGCAGCCGATGCCTATTCCCGCAGTTCCAATAAAGTTGGTGTGGCGCTGGTTACCTCCGGCCCTGGCGTGACCAATGCCGTCACCGGCCTGGCGACCGCCTACATGGATTCGATCCCGATGGTGATCATTTCCGGCCAGGTACCGTCCCACGCAATCGGTCAGGATGCTTTCCAGGAATGCGATACGGTCGGGATCACCCGGCCTTGCGTCAAGCACAACTTCCTGGTCAAGGACGTCAAGGACCTGGCATTGACAATGAAAAAAGCGTTTTTCATTGCCACGACCGGCCGTCCGGGTCCGGTACTGGTCGATATTCCGAAGGACATCAGCATGCACAAGTGCGTGTATGACTATCCGAAGGAAATCGAGATGCGCTCGTACAAGCCGGTCGACAAAGGCCATTCGGGGCAAATCCGCAAGGCAGTCCAGCTGCTGCTCAATGCCGAACGTCCGATGATCTACACCGGCGGTGGCGTTATCCTCGCCAATGCCTCACCCGAATTGAACAAGCTGGTCGACAAGCTCGGCTACCCTTGCACCAATACGTTGATGGGCTTGGGTGCGTACCGCTCGACCAGCGAAAATTTCGTCGGCATGCCTGGCATGCACGGCACGTACGAAGCCAACATGGCCATGCAGCACTGCGATGTGCTCATCGCCATCGGTGCGCGTTTCGATGACCGTGTGATCGGCAATCCAAAACACTTTTCATCGGTGCCACGCAAGATCATTCATATCGACATCGATCCATCGTCGATTTCCAAGCGTGTCAAGGTCGATATTCCTATCGTCGGCAACGTGCGCGAAGTACTCCAGGAAATGCTGGCGCAACTCGATGCCGCCGACGCCGCAGCACAAAAGCCAAGTCAGGTTGCATTGGCCAGCTGGTGGAAACAGATCAATGTATGGCGCGGCAAGGAATGCCTGAAGTTCACTAATTCCGATATCGTCATCAAGCCGCAATCGGTGGTCCAGAAAGTATGGGAGATCACCAAGGGCGATGCGTTCGTCACCTCTGACGTCGGCCAGCATCAGATGTGGGCGGCGCAGTACTACGGTTTCGACAAGCCGCGTCGCTGGATTAACTCCGGCGGTCTCGGCACGATGGGTGTCGGCTTGCCGTATGCGATGGGTGTGCAGATGGCCAATCCGGATGCGACGGTCGCCTGCATCACCGGCGAAGCCTCGATCCAGATGTGTATCCAGGAACTCGCCACCTGCAAGCAATACCACCTGACGCCGAAGATCATCCTGCTTAACAATCGCGTGCTCGGTATGGTGCAGCAGTGGCAGAAGATCGATTACAACGGCCGCTATTCCGAGTCGTACATGGATTCGCTGCCGGACTTCACGATGCTGGCCGAATCGTATGGCCATGTCGGCATGAAGATCGAAGATCCCAAGGATATTGATGGCGCACTCAAAGAGGCGTTTGCGATGAAGGACCGGCTGGTGTTCATGAACTTCATTACGGATCAAACCGAAAATGTCTGGCCGATGGTGAAAGCCGGAAAAGGCCTCACTGAAATGCTGCTCGGATCGGAGGATTTGTAATCATGCGCCACATAGTTTCCGTACTTCTGGAAAATGAAGCCGGTGCACTGTCCCGCGTCGTCGGTCTGTTCTCGGCACGCGGCTACAACATCGAAACGCTGACGGTCGCACCGACCGAAGACGCCACGCTGTCGCGGATGACCATCGTCACCAATGGCTCGGATGACGTGATCGAACAGATCACCAAGCATCTGAACCGCCTGATCGAAGTCGTGAAAGTGGTCGACCTGACCGAAGGCGCGCACATCGAACGCGAACTGATGCTCATCAAGGTCAGGGCAGTGGGCAAGGAGCGCGAAGAAATGAAGCGTACCGCCGATATCTTCCGTGGTCGCATCATTGACGTGACCGAAAAAACCTACACGATCGAGCTGACCGGCAACAAGATCAAGCTCGACGCGTTCATTGAGTCGATCGATCATGCCTCGATACTGGAGACGGTACGCACCGGCGGCTCGGGTATCGGCCGTGGCGAGCGCATCCTCAAAGTGTAAGCAGTCCTGTTCCACACAATTTCAGACCAACAAATAATTCAAGGAAATACCATGAACGTTTTTTACGATAAAGATTGCGATCTGTCCCTGCTCAAAGGCAAAAACGTTGCCATCATCGGCTACGGTTCGCAAGGCCATGCCCATGCACAAAACCTGAACGATTCCGGCATCACCGTGACGGTCGGTCTGCGCAAGGGTGGCGCGTCGTGGGACAAGGTTGTCAACGCCGGCCTGAAGGTTGCTGAAGTCAACGATGCCGTCAAAGCCGCTGACATCATCATGATCCTGCTGCCGGACGAGAACATCGCCCAGGTCTACAACGAAAACGTCGCACCACATGCCAAGCAAGGCGCCGTCCTGGCGTTTGCGCACGGCTTCAATGTGCACTACGGTCAAGTCGTGCCACGCGCCGACCTCGACGTCATCATGATCGCGCCGAAAGCACCAGGCCACACCGTGCGTTCGACCTACGCCCAGGGCGGCGGCGTGCCTCACCTGATCGCTGTCTACCAGGATCAGTCGGGCATCGCCCGTGACATCGCGCTGTCGTATGCGATGGCCAATGGTGGCGGTCGTGCCGGCATCATCGAAACCAACTTCCGCGAAGAGACCGAGACCGACCTGTTCGGCGAGCAAGCCGTCCTGTGCGGTGGTGCAGTCGAGCTGATCAAGGCCGGTTTCGAGACGCTAACCGAAGCGGGTTACGCGCCTGAAATGGCGTATTTCGAATGCCTGCACGAACTGAAACTGATCGTCGATCTGATTTATGAAGGCGGTATCGCCAACATGAATTACTCGATCTCGAACAACGCCGAATACGGTGAATATGTCACGGGTCCGAAGATCGTGACCGAAGACACCAAGAACGCGATGCGTCAGTGTTTGAAGGACATCCAGACCGGCGAATACGCCAAGAGTTTCATCCTTGAAAACAAGGCTGGTGCGCCAACCCTGATCTCGCGTCGTCGCCTGACCTCCGAGCACCAGATCGAAGAAGTCGGTGCCAAGCTGCGCGCAATGATGCCGTGGATTGCCAAGAACAAGCTGGTCGATCAATCGAAGAACTGATCGGCACCTGCTGACCATGAACCGCGCTACGGCGCGGTTTTTTTGTCTGTCCGCTGTGTGAGCCGGCGCGCAGACAGGCTTTGATAGGGCGGGGTACTATCGGGTCAGTTTGGCGTTGTCGTGGCACGCTGCACATCGTCATGAATCCCTCTTTTCCCCATTTCAGGAGTTAATCAATGAGCGCAAAAAAAGTAGCCGTACCCACACTCGACTTCGGTATCAACGATAAGGACCGCGCCAAGATCGTCGATGGCTTGTCCCATCTGCTGGCCGATACCTACACGCTGTATCTGAAGACACATAATTTCCACTGGAACGTCACCGGGCCGATGTTCCAGACCCTGCACCTGATGTTCATGGGCATGTACACCGAACAGTGGGCCGCAGTGGATCTGGTGGCCGAGCGTATCCGTTCGATGGGCGAGCCGGCACCGGGCACCTATGAGCAGTTTGCTGCTCTGACCGTCATCAAGTCGAGCGTCGGTCTGCCAAAGGCGCAAGAGATGATCCGTGAACTGGTCGAAGGCCAGGAAGCCGTGGCACGTACCGCACGCGCCGTCTTCCCGATCGCCGAGAAAGCCAATGACCAGCCAACTTGTGACTTGCTGACCCAGCGCATGCAGATCCACGAAAAAAATGCATGGATGCTGCGCAGCCTGCTGGAAGAGTAATCGCCTGTTAGCGACCAATGGAAACCGTGCCCTGCACGGTTTTTTTTCGTGCTGCGCCGGTTCATTTGTAAGCAGGCGTCCCGCTGCAATGGAGTATCAAATTGCGGGCGTATAGTTTTGTCCTTACCTGATTTCTGGAGAATGACGATGTCGCAGCTGCGTAAAGCAATGTTGGGCCTGGCCCTGTCGGCCATGGCCATGAGCGTGCAGGCCCAGGCCGTCCTGCCCTCGGCAGGCACGCTGGTGCTGCTGCCGGCGCAAGGCGATGTCAAGCGCGCCAACGACCAGGCACTGGCCACGCTAACGATCGAAGAGCAGGACAAGGACAAGACCGTCGCCGCCTCCCGCGTGAACCTCAAAATGACGCAGGGTACCGCGATCGTCAAACGCACCGATCCGCAGGCCGTCCTGACGACACGCGGCTATTACACCTACGCGATCTATGCCGATGAGCCGCAGAAAGCCCCGGCGAAGTCGCGTCAGCCAGTCGGCTGGCGGGTCGGCCAGACCCTTGATGTCCTGACGACCAACCTCGCTGCCTTACCAAAGACCGTCGCGGCCGCGCAAGGCGTGCTGGCGCTTAACGGGCTGGTATTTTCGCTCAGTGACAAGGCGACACGCCAGCTCGATGACGAACGCATCGTCGCAGCAACCCGACACCTCACCGAACGCATCGCTTCAGTGGCGCGGGCAATGGGCCGCAATCCTGCCGATGCGGTCATCGAGAGCATGGATTTCGATGGTGCCGGTGCGATGACGTCAATGGAAAATGCACCGATGGCGATGAAGACGATGCGCGGCATGGCAGCCGACGTGGCAGTTGCCGAGCCAAGTTTCGAGCCGGGCGAAACGACACTGCACATGCAACTGATCGGCAAGATCCGGTTCAAGTAAGGATGCTTCGACTAAAATAGCGGCGCAGCGGCAGGCGCGGTTCCCCAAGAGGAGACGTGCCTGGCCACTCTTTACGCTGCTGTAAATCGAAACGGAATTCGCATGGCATCTTTCAATCGTCGCAAACCCAAGCGGGGTGGCTCATCGCTGGCCAAAATGCTGCGCTTCAAGCGTCCAACGTCCACCCCGCAACAGCAGGTCGATGCGGCCCACGTGCGCCAGTCGCTGCGTCGGCGCGGCGTCTACCTGCTACCTAATGCCTTCACGACCGCTGCGTTGTTCTGCGGCTTCTACGCCATCGTGATGGCGATGAACCAGAACTTCGAGAACGCCGCGATTGCGATCTTCGCCGCGATGATCCTCGACAGCATCGACGGTCGCGTCGCGCGCATGACCAATACCCAGAGCGAATTCGGCGCGCAGTACGACAGCCTTTCCGACATGGTGTCGTTCGGTGCGGCGCCGGCGCTGGTGGTCTACGAATGGTCCTTGCGCGGCATGGGCAAGCTCGGCTGGCTGGCGGCATTCGTCTATTGCGCAGGCGGTGCGTTGCGTCTGGCACGCTTCAATACCAACATTGCGGTAGTCGACAAGCGTTACTTTCAGGGCTTGCCCAGCCCGGCCGCGGCGGCCATGGTGGCCGGTTTTGTCTGGCTCATGGACGACCTCGGTTTCGCTGGCCCCGACCTGTCCTGGTTCGCCTGGGCCATTACTTTGTATGGCGGTTTGACGATGGTCAGCAACGTGCCGTTCTACAGTTTCAAGGACATCCATTTCCGTAAGTCGGTGCCGTTCATCGTCGCGTTCCTGATCATGCTGGGGATGGTCGCGGTGTCGAGTGATCCGCCGAAATGGCTGTTCGGTCTGTTCGTGTCGTACGGCTTGTCGGGGTACGTGGTGTATTTCTGGCGGCTGTTCAAGGGCAAGCCTGTCAGCATTGTCGATACCAGCACCGACCCGCTCGATCGCAAATAAACTTCACCGGTTCTTGTTCGTGATCAGGTTATGCAGGAGCGGGACCGCTAGCCTTTGACGCTGATGAACGCTTCATGACGGAGCCTTCCATGCGCCTGATTTCATTTCGCGGTGACGCCGGCGAGCAGCTGGTGGACCCGGCCAGTGCTGCGGTTGCCATGCAGGATGACTTCCACCGGCTGGAGCGGGAGGTGGAACAGGCGTTGATCGATCTTCTGCAGCGCCGGCAGCTAGCGTCAGCCGGTCTGGTCGTTGCCTTCGACGCGGGAACCGCAACCGTGACCCTGGCAGGTCCGGTTGCCGACCAGATCCTGCGCGAAAAAATAATCCTCAGCTGCGGCAATGTGCAAGGTGTTTGTCAAGTGGTCGACCTGCTCGATGCGCCGCTATCGATGCGCACGCGGCGCTCCCGGCTTTACACGGTCCAGGCCGGCGATACCTTGGCCTCGATTGCGGTCTGCGTGTACGGCGATGCCAGTCAATACCGGCGCATTTTCGAGGCCAACCAGCCGATGCTGTCCGACCCCGCACAGGTCTATCCCGGATTGACGTTGCGCCTGCCGGCCTGATCAAGGCGTTGCGCTTTCATTCGATCCGACTTATAGTTTTTCTCCGGTAAGGGCGGGGTCGATGGCCCTCGCTGCACATCATTGAGCCCATACACAGTCTGCTGCCGTGACAGGCGATAATGCTGGCACGCTAGTTCAGTCAGTCCCATCTACGTTTCAGGGAGTCCCGCATGTCCGCATCAAACAAGCTCATCATTTTCGACACCACGCTGCGCGACGGCGAACAGTCTCCCGGCGCATCGATGACCAAAGATGAAAAAATCCGTATCGCGCGGCAACTCGAACGGCTCAAGGTCGATGTCATCGAAGCCGGTTTTGCGGCCGCCTCCCAGGGCGATTTTGAATCCATCCATGCCATCGCCGGCATCATCAAGGACGCCACCGTCTGTTCGTTGTCGCGTGCCAATGACCGCGATATTTCCCGTGCCGCCGAAGCGCTGGCACCGGCACAGCGCAAGCGCATCCACACCTTCATTGCGACCTCGCCGCTGCACATGGAAAAGAAATTGCGGATGACGCCGGATCAGGTCTTCGAACAGGCCACGCATGCCGTGCGCTTTGCCCGCAACTTTACCGATGACGTTGAATTCAGTCCCGAAGACGGTAGCCGTTCCGATGTCGACTTTCTGTGCCGCGTGATCGAATCGGTCATCAAGGAAGGTGCCACCACGATCAACTTCGCCGACACCGTCGGCTATGGCGTGCCCGAACTGTACGGCCAGATGCTGCGCACCTTGCGCGAACGGATTCCAAACTCGGACAAGGCAGTCTGGTCAGTGCACTGCCACAACGACCTCGGCATGGCAGTAGCCAACTCGCTGGCCGGCGTGATGGTCGGCGGTGCCCGCCAGATCGAATGCACGATCAATGGCCTTGGCGAGCGCGCCGGCAATACGGCGCTCGAAGAAGTCGTGATGGCGCTGCGTACCCGGCATGATCACTTCAAGCTCGACGTCGGTATCGACATCAGCCAGATCGTGGCAACCTCGCGGCTGGTCTCGCAGATCACCGGGTTTGCGGTACAGCCGAACAAATCGGTGGTGGGTGCGAATGCATTCGCACATGCCTCCGGCATTCATCAGGACGGTGTGCTTAAGGCGCGCGATACCTACGAGATCATGCGTGCCGAAGATGTCGGTTGGGCTGCCAATAAGATCGTGCTGGGCAAGCTGTCAGGTCGCAACGCGTTCAAGCAGCGACTCGAAGAGCTCGGTATTGCGCTGGGATCCGAAGGCGAAGTCAACGCCGCCTTCGCCCGCTTCAAGGAACTGGCCGACCGCAAATCCGAGATTTTCGACGAGGACATCATGGCACTGGTGTCGGATGAAGCGCAGTCGCACGAGAACGAGCACTACCAGTTCGTGTCGCTGTCACAGCATTCCGAAACCGGCGAAAAGCCGAGCGCAAAAGTCGTTTTTTCGATCGCCGGCAAGGAAGCCAGTTGCACCGGCGAAGGGAACGGTCCGGTCGATGCCATCGTCAATGCCATTGAATCGAAGACCGCCAGCGGTGCCGAGCTGCTGCTGTTTTCGGTGAATGCGATCACGACCGGTACGCAGTCGCAAGGCGAAGTCACGATGCGCCTGTCGAAGGCGGGTCGCATTGTCAATGGCGTCGGTGCTGATCTCGACATCGTCGTGGCGTCGGCCAAGGCGTATTTGTCAGCGCTTAACAAGCTGCACTCGAAGGTCGAAAAGCTCAACCCGCAGCTGTAAAAAGAGCCATCCAACCTTTGAACTGCCTGCGGCTTTGCTGTACACTGCGACACCGGTCATTTTGGCCGGTTCGTTAATCGTAGTTCACGGTGTCTGGGGTGACAACTCCGCTCACCGCCTGTGAAAGGTAACACTCATGTCGATGGAAAAATCCAGCAAAGCCGCCATCATTGCGGACAATGCGCGCGGTCTGAACGATACCGGCTCCCCGGAAGTGCAAGTTGCACTGCTGACAGCCCGTATCAATGAACTCAATGGTCACTTCAAGGCGCACGCCAAGGATCACCATTCACGCCGTGGTTTGATCATGATGGTCAATCGTCGCAAAAGCCTGCTGTCCTACCTCAAGGGTAAAGACGCGACGCGCTATCGTTCACTGATCGAAAAACTCGGTCTGCGTAAGTAATCAGGGAATTGCATTTCTTCCCCGCTTACTGATCGCTGAAATGCCCGCATCGGCTCTGTCGATGCGGGCATTTTGTTTTTGAAGAATTCAGCAAGTTTGCAATAAGCCAGACGCTCTCTGGTGGTGGTGAGGTGAACGACAGCTCCTGAAAATCTGTCGGCAAAATAGAAAGGAATCACCGTGTTCAATAAAGTAACCAAGACTTTCCAGTATGGCCAGCATCAAGTGACGCTGGAGACCGGCGAGATCGCCCGTCAGGCTTCAGGTGCCGTCCTGGTCTCGATCGAAGATACCGTCGTGCTCGCGACCGTGGTCGCCCGCAAGGATGCGAAGCCAGGTCAGGACTTCTTTCCGCTGACCGTCGACTACGTCGAAAAAACCTATGCTGCCGGTCGTATCCCGGGCGGTTTCTTCAAGCGCGAAGGCCGTCCTTCCGAAAAAGAAACCCTGACATCGCGCCTGATCGACCGTCCGGTCCGTCCGCTGTTCCCTGAAGGCTACATGAATGAAGTACAGATCATCATTCATGTGTTGTCAGTCAATCCTGAAATCGATCCTGACATCGCAGCGATGATCGGTGCATCGGCCGCCTTGTCGGTCTCCGGCGTGCCATTCAGCGGCCCGGTCGGCGCGGCGCGCGTTGGCTACATCAACGGCCAGTACGTGCTCAACCCGACCACGACCCAGCTGAAATCATCGGACCTCGACCTCGTCGTTGCCGGCACCGAAGCGGCCGTCCTGATGGTCGAATCGGAAGCCAAGCAGCTGTCCGAAGAAGTCATGCTCGGCGCCGTCGTGTTCGGTCACGAGCAAATGAAAGCCGTCATCGATGCGATCCATGAACTGGTGCGCGACGGTGGCAAGCCGGAAATCGAATGGGCACCTGCTGCCAAAAATGAAGCGCTGATTTCGCGCGTCGCCCATTTCGGCGAAGCCAAGCTGCGTGATGCCTACCAGACCAAAGACAAGCAAGCCCGTACTGCCAAGCTGAAGACGGCCACATCGGAAGTGATGGACGCGTTGAAGGCAGAAGCCGCCTCGATCGCTGGCGTTGCACCGGACAGCGCCGATGTCAACAACATCCTGTTCGACCTCGAAGCGAAGATCGTCCGTTCGCAGATCCTTGAAGGCGAGCCGCGCATCGACGGTCGCGATACCCGCACCGTGCGTCCGATCTCGATTCGTACCGGCGTGCTGCCACGCACCCACGGTTCGGCCCTGTTCACCCGCGGCGAAACGCAAGCGCTGGTTATCGCCACGCTGGGCACCGCCCGTGACGAACAGAAGATCGATGCGCTGATGGGTGAGTACAGCGATCGCTTCATGCTTCATTACAATATGCCTCCGTTCGCCACCGGCGAAACCGGCCGCGTCGGTACCCCGAAGCGTCGTGAAATCGGTCACGGTCGTCTGGCCAAGCGCGCGTTGCTGGCAGCACTGCCACCGGTCGAAGAATTCAGCTATTCGGTGCGTCTGGTGTCGGAAATCACCGAGTCCAACGGTTCGTCATCGATGGCGTCGGTCTGCGGCGGTTGCCTGGCACTGATGGATGCGGGCGTGCCGATGCAAGCACACGTTGCCGGTATCGCGATGGGCCTGATCAAGGATGGCGGCAAGTTCGCGGTTCTGACCGACATCCTCGGCGACGAAGATCACCTCGGCGACATGGACTTCAAGGTAGCCGGTACCGCCAAGGGTATTACTGCGCTGCAGATGGACATCAAGATCCAGGGCATCACCAAGGAAATCATGCAAGTCGCATTGGCGCAGGCCAAAGAAGGCCGCATGCACATCCTCGACAAGATGCAGGAAGCCGTCCCGATCGGTCATACCGAACTGTCGGATTTCGCACCGCGCCTGATCACGATCAAGATCAACCCGGAAAAAATCCGTGACGTCATCGGCAAGGGCGGCGCAGTCATTCGCGCGCTGACCGAAGAGACCGGCACCCAGATCGACATCAGCGATGAAGGCGTCGTCACGATCGCTTCCGTCGATGCCACCGCCGGCCTCGAAGCCAAGCGCCGCATCGAAGAACTGACCGCGTCGGTCGAAGTTGGCAAGATCTACGAAGGCACGGTCCTGAAACTGCTCGACTTCGGCGCAATCGTCCAGGTCATGCCAGGCAAAGATGGTTTGCTGCACATCAGCCAGATCGCCAACGAGCGCGTCAATGCGGTCGCTGACTACCTGAAAGAAGGCCAGCAAGTGCGCGTCAAGGTTCTCGAAACCGATGACCGCGGCCGTCTTAAACTGTCGATGAAAGCAGCCGCCAGCGAAGAAGGAGCCGCCGCTCCGGTGGCAGCGCCGGCAGCAGAATAAGCCAGTTATTTCCGGCTCTTGAAAACCGTCCGTGGCGCAAGCTGCGGGCGGTTTTTTTTTGTCGATGCCTCTGTAAGACTCGCACCGTACAATGCCATTTTTGTCACGAAAGACGATCCCATGCGCGCAATCGAAATTACCCGGTTCGGTGGACCGGAAGTACTCCAGCTTTGCGAACGGCCGATACCGGTACCGAAGAGTGGCGAAGTGCTGATCCGGGTGCATGCGGCGGGGATCAATCGCCCCGATGTCTTCCAGCGTACCGGCAACTATCCGGTACCGCCGGGGGCATCGGATTTGCCGGGTCTTGAAGTCGCCGGCGAAATTGTTGGCGGTGACCTCACCGGCCAGCCATTCCTGCAGGGTGACCTCGTTTGTGCACTGGTGCAGGGCGGCGGCTATGCCGAGTATTGCGTCGCACCGGTCGGCCAATGCCTGCCGGTGCCACTGGGATTGAGTGCCCTCGAAGCGGCGTCGCTGCCGGAGACTTTTTTTACGGTCTGGAGCAATGTGTTCGATCGGGCGCACTTGTCGGGCAAAGAAACCTTGCTGGTGCAGGGCGGCACATCCGGCATCGGCGTGACCGCCATCCAGATGGCGGTGGCACTGGGTCACCGCGTATTTGCGACCGCCGGCTCGGACGAAAAATGCCGGGCGTGCGAAGCGCTGGGCGCCGAGTTGGGGATTAACTATCGCACACAGGATTTCGCGGCCATCATCAAGGACAAGACCGCCGGCAAAGGCGTCGACGTGATTCTCGACATGGTCGGCGGCGACTACCTGCCGCGCGAAATCAATTGTCTGGCCGATGACGGTCGCATTGCGCTGATCGCCTTGCTCGGCGGCGCCAAGGCTGAAGTCGATCTGGGTCAGGTCCTGCGGCGCCGGCTCACCATTTCCGGCTCGACATTACGCCCGCGCCCGCTGGCATTCAAGGCCGCTGTCGCCCACCATTTGCTCAACACGGTATGGCCGCTGTTTGCGCAAAAAAGAATCAAACCGGTGATCTTCCGCAGCTTCCCGCTGGAGCAGGCCGCAGATGCGCATACGCTGATGGAATCGAGTACGCATATCGGCAAGATCATGCTCCAGGTTTGACCCGTGACAGCTCGTGAGGATAGAATGGCGGGTTATTAAAATCGGGGTTCACTTATGCGTCGCAAGCTCGTTGCCGGCAACTGGAAAATGAATGGCAATCTCGCTGCCAACAGCGCGTTGCTCTATGAGCTGGTCGCTGCTATCGGTCATGCCGCACCCTGCGATATTGCTGTCTGTGTTCCCGCGCCTTACCTTGCTTTGTGCCAGCAGCAACTGACCAACACCGCCATTGCCTGGGGTGGTCAGGACCTGTCGGCGCACGAAGCCGGTGCCTACACCGGCGAAGTATCGGCGACGATGCTGACCGATTTCCGTAGTCATTACGTGGTGGTCGGTCATTCGGAGCGGCGTGCGATGCACGGCGAAAATAATGCACTGGTCGCCCAGAAAACCGTGCGTGCCTTGCGTGCTGGTCTGGTCCCCATCGTCTGTGTCGGCGAAACTCTATCCGAGCGCGAAGCCGGCCGGACCATGCAGGTAGTCGGCGATCAACTCAATGCGGTACTGGCCTTGCTGGAACCGGCCGACCTGACCCGCATCGTCGTGGCTTACGAGCCCGTCTGGGCCATCGGTACCGGCAAGACCGCCACGCCGGACATGGCGCAGGAAGTCCATGCCGGCCTGCGCCAATTGCTCGCCGCGCAGGATGCGCTTGCCGCTGCAGGCATCTGCATTTTGTACGGTGGCAGCATGAAGCCGGACAATGCCCGCGAGCTGATGGCGATGGCCGATATCGATGGTGGTCTCATCGGTGGAGCCGCACTGAAGTCGGCCGATTTCCTGGCCATCATCGCAGCCAGCAGCAACCACTAAAAAATAATCAACAACCCGTTCCGCTGCTTTTGCAGCGCTCATCAACACAGTACGACAACCGCACACCACCTGAATTGGAAACCTAGTAATGAACACAGCTCTCACCATCATCGTCGTCATCCAGGTCGTCACTGCGCTGACCATTATCGGACTTGTGCTGATGCAGCATGGAAAGGGTGCCGACATGGGTGCCGCGTTCGGTTCGGGTGCCTCGGGCAGCCTGTTTGGCGCGACCGGATCCTCGAACTTTCTTTCCAAAATGACCGGTGTTGCTGCTGCCGTATTTTTCGGCTCGACATTGGCGCTGGCGTATTTGGGTACGGGGCGTACCGTCTCGACAGGCAGCGTTACCGATACGATGACGACCGCACCGGCCGCTGCAATACCTGGCACCCCGGCTGCACCGGTTGCACCTGCTCCAGCGCCGGCAACGCCGGCTGGTCAATCAGGACAGATTCCAAAATAAGTTAAAAAAAGTCCGTTTCTCTCTCTGATAGATGCATTTGTGCATTGAACAAAAAGGGTAAATGCAGTTAGAATACGGGCCTCACGCCGACGTGGTGAAATTGGTAGACACGCTATCTTGAGGGGGTAGTGGCGAAAGCTGTGCGAGTTCGAGTCTCGCCGTCGGCACCAAACGAAAAAGAAGCCAGCGAGGTACAATACCGAGCTGGCTTTTTAACGAGGGACGCAACAAATTCCTCGGAATCAGTTTAACTTTTCAACCTGATTGCGCGAATCGTGAACCTCGAAACATACTTCCCTGTACTACTCTTCATCCTGGTCGGCATCGGTGTCGGTGTCGTCCCTCAATTACTTGGTCGCGTGCTCGCACCATTCAAACCTGACTCCCAGAAAAACTCACCTTACGAATGCGGCTTCGAAGCCTTCGAAGATGCGCGAATGAAGTTCGACGTTCGCTATTATCTGGTCGCCATCCTCTTCATTTTGTTCGATCTTGAAACGGCATTTTTCTTCCCGTGGGGCGTTGCCATGCGTGACCTTGGCTGGGCCGGATTCGTCACGATGCTGGTGTTCATCGCCGAGTTCGCAGTCGGGTTCTGGTACATCTGGAAGAAAGGTGCCCTTGACTGGGAATAAATCATGGCAATAGAAGGCGTACTAAACGAAGGTTTTGTCACCACCACGGCTGACAAATTAATCAACTGGACCCGCACCGGATCGATGTGGCCAATGACATTCGGCCTGGCGTGTTGCGCGGTCGAGATGATGCATGCCGGGGCGTCGCGCTACGACATGGACCGCTTCGGTGTCGTATTCCGCCCATCTCCGCGTCAGTCCGACGTGATGATCGTGGCCGGCACACTGTGCAACAAGATGGCGCCGGCATTGCGTAAGGTATACGACCAGATGGCCGAGCCGCGCTGGGTGATTTCGATGGGCTCGTGCGCCAATGGCGGCGGCTACTATCACTACTCGTACTCGGTCGTGCGCGGTTGCGACCGCATCGTCCCGGTCGATATCTACGTGCCGGGTTGCCCGCCGACAGCCGAGGCGCTGTTGTACGGCATCATGCAATTGCAAAACAAAATCAAGCGTACCAATACGATCGCCCGATAAGCCGATGACAACCAAACTCGATAACCTCCAAGCCGCGCTGCACAGTGCGCTGGGCGATCACATCGTCAGTCTGACCAACGCGCTTGGTGAAATAACGCTCGTCATCAAGAGTAGCAACTACCTGTCAGCGATGCGCGTACTGCGGGACCATCCGGATACACGATTCGAGCAATTGCTGGATCTCGCCGGTGTCGACTTTTCGACCTACGGTGACGGTGCCTGGGACGGTCGTCGCTTTGCAGTGGTTTCGCACCTGCTGTCACTGACGCACAACTGGCGTGTCCGCGTACGCGTGTTCGCCAGTGATGACGAAGTGCCGGTGGTGGCGTCGCTCATTGACATCTGGTCGACTGCCAACTGGTACGAGCGCGAAGCGTTCGACTTCTTCGGCATCCTGTTCGAAGGCCATGACGACTTGCGCCGCATCCTCACCGACTATGGCTTCATTGGCCATCCGTTCCGCAAGGATTTCCCGGTCTCCGGCTATGTCGAGATGCGCTACGATCCGGAACAAAAACGGGTGATCTACCAACCGGTCACCATTGAGCCGCGCGAGGTAGTGCCACGCGTGATTCGCGAAGAACAATACGGAATCAAATAATGGCTGAGATTAAAAACTACACGCTCAATTTCGGGCCGCAGCATCCTGCTGCACATGGCGTGTTGCGCCTGGTGCTGGAGCTCGACGGTGAAGTCATCCAGCGCGCCGATCCGCATATCGGTCTGCTGCACCGTGCCACCGAAAAACTCGCGGAACAAAAAACCTACCTGCAATCAGTGCCGTACATGGACAGGCTCGACTACGTGTCGATGATGTGCAACGAGCACGGCTACGTGATGTCCATCGAGAAGTTGCTCGGTCTGGAAGTGCCGCTGCGGGCCCAGTACATCCGCGTGATGTTCGACGAAATCACGCGCCTGCTGAACCATCTGTTGTGGCTGGGTGCGCATGCGCTCGACGTCGGCGCAATGGGCGTGTTCCTGTACGCATTCCGTGAACGCGAAGACCTGATGGACTGCTATGAAGCGGTCTCTGGCGCGCGCTTGCATGCCGCGTATTACCGTCCGGGTGGCGTCTACCGCGATTTGCCGGAAGTGATGCCGAAGTACAGTGCATCGATCCTGCGCAACGCCAAGGCGATCGGCCAGCTCAATGAAAACCGCCAGGGTTCGTTGCTCGACTTCATCGAGGATTTCACGAACCGTTTCCCGCGCTATGTCGACGAGTATGAAACCTTACTGACCGATAACCGGATCTGGAAACAGCGTCTGGTCGGTGTCGGCGTGGTCTCGCCGGAGCGGGCTCTGGCCATGGGCTTTACCGGCCCGATGTTGCGCGGTTCCGGCATCGAATGGGATCTGCGCAAGAAGCAGCCGTACGAAGTCTATGACTTGCTCGACTTCGATATTCCGGTGGGTGTCAACGGTGATTGCTACGATCGTTATCTGGTGCGTGTCGAAGAGATGCGCCAGTCCAACAAGATCATCAAGCAATGCGTCGAATGGCTGCGCAACAATCCGGGTCCGGTGATGACTGACAACCACAAGGTGGCACCGCCATCGCGCGTGAACATGAAGTCGAACATGGAAGAACTGATCCATCACTTCAAGCTGTTCACTGAAGGTTTCCACGTGCCACCGGGCGAAGCCTATGCCGCGGTCGAGCATCCGAAAGGCGAGTTCGGCGTGTATCTGATTTCGGACGGGGCCAACAAGCCATACCGCCTGAAAATCCGCGCACCGGGATTCGCTCATCTGCAAGGTTTGAACGAAATGGCCAAGGGCCACATGATTGCCGATGCTGTCACCATCATCGGTACGCAAGACATTGTCTTTGGTGAAATTGATCGCTGATTCGCGATAGGTTATTGAGGCACATAGCATGCTGTTATCAGAACTAGCGTATAAAAAAATTGATCGTGAAGTAAGTAAATTCCCCGCCGACCAAAAGCAGTCGGCGGTGATGGGCGCACTGGCGATTGCCCAGGATGAAGCCGGCTGGCTCTCGCCGCCGTTGATGCAGGAAATCGCCGACTATCTCGGCATGGCACCTATCGCCGTGCAGGAAGTCGCGGCTTTCTATGAGATGTACAACACCACGCCGACCGGCAAGTTCAAGATCACCGTCTGCACCAACTTGCCTTGCGCTTTGTCGGGCGGCGAAAAAGCGGCCCAGTACCTGAAGCAAAAACTCGGCATCGATTACCGTGAGACCTCGGCCGATGGCCAGTTCACCTTGCGTGAAGGCGAATGCATGGGTGCCTGCGGTGATGCACCGGTCATGCTGGTGAACAACAAGCGTATGTGTAGCTGGATGTCCAACGACAAGATCGATGCCCTGGTAGAGGAGTTGAAGAAATGACGAGCCTGCATACCCGACACATCAAGCCCCTGATCCTCGCCGGTCTGGATGGCAAGAACTGGCATCTTGAAGACTACGTGGCACGCGGCGGTTACGCCCAACTCAAACGCATCCTCAACGACAAGATCACCCCCGAGCAAGTCATCGCCGAACTGAAGGCGTCGTCCTTGCGCGGTCGTGGCGGTGCGGGTTTCCCGACCGGCCTGAAGTGGAGCTTTATGCCGCGCCAGTTCCCGGGCCAGAAATACCTCGTCTGCAATTCAGACGAAGGCGAACCGGGCACCTTCAAGGATCGTGACATCATGCGTTACAACCCGCATGCGCTCATCGAAGGCATGGCCATCGGTGCCTACGCAATGGGTATCACGGTCGGCTACAACTACATCCACGGCGAGATCTGGGCCGATTACGAACGCTTCGAAGAAGCGATCGAAGAAGCCCGCGCCGCCGGCATGCTCGGCGATCGGATTGCCGGCAGCGATTTCACTTTTCAGTTGCATGCATTCCATGGTTATGGTGCCTACATCTGCGGCGAAGAAACCGCCTTGCTCGAATCGATGGAAGGCAAGAAAGGCCAACCGCGCTTCAAGCCGCCTTTCCCTGCCAGTTTTGGTTTGTACGGCAAGCCGACCACGATCAACAACACCGAGACGTTCGCGGCGGTGCCCTTCGTCTTTGCGATGGGCGGCGAAGCGTATGCCGGCCTTGGCAAACCCAACAATGGCGGCACCAAAATTTTCTCCGTGTCAGGCGATGTCGCCAAACCGGGTAATTACGAAGTGCCGCTCGGAACGCCGTTTGCGACCCTGCTTGAACTGGCCGGTGGCATGCGCGATGGCAAGAAGATCAAGGCAGTGATCCCCGGCGGATCGTCGATGCCGGTGCTGACCGGTGACGTCATGATGGCCACCGACATGGACTACGACTCGATCGCCAAAGCCGGCTCGATGCTCGGATCCGGCGCTGTCATCGTGATGGACGAGACCCGCTGCATGGTCAAGTCGCTGCTGCGCCTGTCGTACTTCTATTACGAAGAATCCTGCGGCCAATGCACGCCATGCCGCGAAGGCACGGGCTGGCTGTATCGGATGGTCCACCGGATCGAACACGGCCAGGGCAGGGCGGATGACCTCGACATGCTGAACTCGATTGCCGATAACATCCAGGGCCGCACGATCTGTGCGCTCGGTGATGCGGCAGCGATGCCGGTGCGGGCGATGATCAAGAACTTCCGCGAAGAATTCGAATACCACATCGAGCACAAGCACTGCCTGGTGCCAGCCTACATTTAGGCTGGTCCGGGTCGGTTGACTCGATCAATTTGCACCGTGCGGGCTGCCCAGCGCAGCCGCACTTACTTGGGCAAAAAAAGATGGCCATGGTTGAAATTGAAATAGACGGCAAAAAAGTCGAAGTACCCGCAGGCAGCATGGTGATGGATGCAGCCAACAAGCTTGGCACCTACATTCCGCACTTCTGCTACCACAAGAAATTGACGATCGCGGCGAACTGCCGCATGTGTCTCGTTGAAGTCGAGAAAGCACCAAAGCCCTTGCCGGCCTGCGCGACGCCCGTCTCCGCCGGCATGATCGTGCGCTCGAACAGCGAGAAAGCCGTGCAGGCCCAGAAGGGCGTGATGGAATTCCTGCTGATCAACCATCCGCTGGATTGCCCGATCTGTGATCAGGGCGGTGAATGCCAGTTGCAGGATCTGGCGGTCGGCTACGGTAAATCCTCATCGCGGTACGAAGAAGAAAAACGCATCGTTGTCCAAAAAGATGCCGGTCCGCTGATCTCGATGAAAGAGATGACGCGCTGCATCCATTGCACCCGCTGCGTACGCTTCGGCCAGGAAATCGGCGGCGTGATGGAATTCGGCATGCTCGGTCGCGGCGAACACGCCGAGATCACTTCGTTCGTCGGCAAGACCGTCGACTCCGAATTGTCCGGCAACATGATCGACCTGTGCCCGGTCGGCGCACTGACCTCCAAGCCTTTCCGCTACAGCGCCCGCACCTGGGAATTGTCGCGTCGCAAATCAGTCAGCGCCCATGACGGCCTCGGTACCAACCTCGTCGTGCAAGTCAAGGGTAACCGCGTGATGCGCGTGCTGCCACTCGAAAACGAGGCGATCAACGAATGCTGGCTGTCGGACAAGGACCGCTTTTCTTACGAGGGTCTCAATAGCGACGAACGCCTGAGCGCACCGATGCTCAAGCAGGACGGCAAATGGCAGGAAGTCAGCTGGCAGACTGCGCTCGAATACGTTGCCCATGGTCTGTGCAACATCAAACACGAACACGGTGCCGATGCGATCGCCGCACTCGGCACACCAAGCTCCACACTCGAAGAACTGACGCTACTGCAAAAGGTCGTGCGTGGCATTGGTTCCGAGAATGTTGATTTCCGCCTGCGTCAATCGAACTTCGCGCTCGATGGTGCGGTTACGCCGTGGCTGGGAATGTCGATTACCGACTTCGGTCTGCTTGATCGTGTCTTCGTGATCGGCTCGTTCCTGCGTAAGGATCATCCACTGCTGACAGCGCGTTTGCGCCAGTCGGTCAAGAGCGGCGCGAAGCTCAGCTTGCTGCACGCGACCGACGACGATTTGCTGATGCCGGTGGCTAACAAGATCATCGCGGCACCGTCGGCCTGGTTGAGCGTGCTCGGCGAAGTGATCGTTGCCGTTGCTCAAGCCAAATCCCTGACGGTGCCCGCCGGTTTCGAGGGCGTCATTGCCTCGTCGGCGGCACAGCAAATTGCAGGCAGCTTGATGTCAGCCGAACCGGGTGCCGTCATGCTTGGCAACGCCGCTGCACAGCATCCTCAGGCAGCCCAGTTGCACGCTGCCGCACAATGGATTGCCGAAGCAACGGGCACCCGACTTGGCTTCCTGACCGAAGCCGCGAATTCCGTTGGCGGGTACCTCGCCAACGCCATACCAGGTGCAGGCGCGAACGCAGCAAGTGCCTTTGCCGTGCCGCGCAAAGCCTATCTGCTGTTCAATGCCGAACCCCTGCTCGACAGCGCTAATCCGCAAGTCGCCCGCGCGGCGCTTGATCAGGCCGAGATGGTCGTCGTGCTGTCACCGTTCAAGCACGGCACCGATTACGCCGATGTGTTGTTGCCGATCGCACCGTTCACCGAAACCGCGGGCACTTTCGTCAGTTGCGAAGGCCGCGCGCAAAGCTTCAATGGCACCGTCAAACCACTTGGTGACACGCGTCCGGGCTGGAAAGTCCTGCGTGTACTGGGTAACTTGCTGGGTCTGTCCGGATTTGATTACGACACCTCCGAAGCGATCCGCAACGAAGTGCTGGGGGCGCCGTCGATTGTCGCCCTCGACTTGAGCACACGCCTCAATAACCACACCACGTTCGCGCCGCAAGCGCCGTTCACTGCTGCCAATGGTGGCCTTGAGCGGATCGCCGAAGTGCCGATCTACTGGACCGACGCGATCGTGCGCCGCGCACCGGCTTTGCAGGAAACCAGTGACGCGCGCGCACCGGCGGCACGATTGTCTGCTGCACTGGCGCGCCAACTCGGCGTTGTTGACGGCGCCACCGTCAGGGTCACGCAAGGCAGCGGCAATGCGGTACTCGAGGTAGTCATCGAGGCCGGCTTGCCTGATAATGCGGTGCGCATCGCTGCCGCGCACAAGGCAACGTCAATGCTGGGCGCCATGTTCGGCCCGATCAGTGTGGAGAAAGTCTGATGGATCAGTTGCTTGTGAACATACAGGCCACCGGCAGTAGCTGGTTCGGTTACTTCTGGCCGCTGGTATGGAACCTGGTCAAGATCATTGCGCTGGTGCTGCCGATCATGGCGTGCGTCGCCTACCTCACATTGTGGGAACGCAAGATGATCGGCTGGATGCACGTGCGTATCGGTCCGAACCGGGTAGGCCCTGCCGGTTTGCTGCAACCGATCGCCGACGCACTCAAGCTGCTGCTCAAAGAAATCATCATCCCGGCCAAGTCCAACAAGGCCTTGTTCGTGATCGCACCGATCATGACCATCATGCCGGCACTGGCAGCGTGGGTCGTGATCCCGTTCGGACCCGAAGTCGCGCTGGCCAATCTGAATGCCGGCCTGTTGTTCGCGATGGCGATCATGTCGCTCGAAGTGTATGGCGTGATCATCGCCGGCTGGGCATCCAACTCCAAGTATGCGTTTCTCGGTGCGATGCGCGCTTCGGCGCAAATGATTTCGTATGAAATCTCGATGGGCTTCGTGCTGGTGATCGTACTGATGGTCACGGGCAGCCTGAACTTCACCGACATCGTGCTGGCGCAAACCGAAGGCCGGATGGCCAGCATGGGCTTGAACTTCCTGTCCTGGAACTGGCTGCCGCTGCTGCCGATGTTTGGTGTCTTCATCATTGCCGGCATTGCCGAGACCAGCCGTCATCCGTTCGACGTGGTCGAGGGCGAATCGGAAATTGTCGCCGGTCACATGGTTGAATATTCGGGCATGTCGTTCGCGATGTTCTTCCTGGCCGAATACGCCAACATGATCCTGATCTCGATACTCGCCGCGTTGATGTTCCTGGGCGGCTGGGATTCACCGATAGGTGCACAGGTACCGGTGCTGGGTTTGCTGTCGTATCTGCCTGGCTGGATCTGGCTCGGCATCAAGACCTTCCTGATTGTCTCGATCTTCATCTGGGTGCGGGCTTCGTTTCCGCGCTACCGGTATGACCAGATCATGCGTCTGGGCTGGAAGATTTTCATCCCGCTGACGCTGGGCTATCTGGTCATCGTGGCTGCATGGATGCAGACCTCATGGAATATTTGGAAGTAAAGAAAAGGGCGTACACACGATGGAAGCCATCAAGGATTTTTTCAGCAGTCTGATGCTGCGCGAGCTGTTCAAGGGCATGGCCCTGACCGGCCGCTACATGTTTGCCCGCAAGATCACGGTGCAATTTCCGGAAGAAAAAACGCCGCAGTCGCCACGATTCCGGGGACTGCATGCCTTGCGTCGCTACCCGAATGGCGAAGAACGCTGCATCGCCTGCAAGCTGTGCGAAGCAGTCTGCCCGGCGATGGCGATCACGATCGAATCCGAACAGCGCGATGACGGTTCACGCCGCACCACACGCTATGACATTGACCTGACCAAATGCATTTTCTGCGGCTTCTGCGAAGAATCCTGCCCGGTCGATTCCATCGTCGAAACCAGCATCCTCGAATACCACGGCGAAAAACGCGGCGACCTGTACTACACCAAGGAAATGCTGCTAGCCGTCGGTGACCGCTACGAGAATGACATCGCTGCCGCCCGTGCCGCCGATGCGCCTTATCGCTGATGAACGCTTCAGTGCTCCACACTAACCTGGCTGTCTGCATGCCGACTCTTCTGGTCCATCATGGAATTTAAAACTGCCCTGTTCTACGCGTTCTCGGCCATCCTCGTGATGGCTGCACTTAAAGTCATTACCGACCGCAATCCAGTCCACTCCGCACTGTTCCTGGTGCTGGCCTTCTTCTCTGCAGCGGCGATCTGGCTGCTGCTGCAAGCCGAATTTCTCGCCATCGTTCTGGTACTGGTGTACGTCGGTGCAGTGATGGTGCTGTTCCTGTTCGTCGTGATGATGCTCGATATCAATGTCGACAAAATGCGGGAAGGGTTCTGGGGCTATCTACCCTTTGCGGCATTCATTGGCGTACTGATCGTGCTCGAGATGTCAGCCGTCCTGTTGCAGGCATTCTGGGCCCCTGATGCACAAGTGCCGTCAGCCGCATCCACGATAGGCACCACCAAAGAACTGGGCAAACTGATCTACACCGAATACGTGTACGCATTTGAAATCGCCGCCGCCATCCTGTTGCTGGCCATCGTCTCGGCGGTCGCGCTGACACTGCGGAAGCGCAAGGATAGCAAGTATTTTGATCCGGCAGAAGCCGTCAAGGTCAAGGCCAGCGACCGCGTACGCATCGTCAAAATGAAATCCGAATCGACGCGCATCGTTGCTGATGGCAATGCTGATGCTGCTCCCTCCACACCCGCTGCCCCGGCAGCAGAACAAAAATAAGGGGCGCACGTGACCGTTACTCTCGCTCATTACCTGATCCTTGGCGCGATCCTGTTTTCGATTTCCATCGTCGGCATTTTTCTGAACCGCAAGAACATCATCATTTTGCTGATGGCCATTGAACTGATGCTGCTGGCAGTCAATACCAACTTCATCGCGTTCTCGCATTACCTCGGTGATGCGGCCGGACAGATCTTCGTCTTCTTCATCCTGACCGTGGCCGCTGCAGAAGCCGCGATCGGACTGGCTATCCTCGTGGTGATGTTCCGTAACCTCGACACCATCAATGTCGAAGACCTCGATAGCCTGAAGGGGTAATCATGAAGCGCTTCCTGCACACCACCACCACCACGAACACGCGTACCAAAAACAACGATAAGGTCTAGACATGGCAGGCCAACTGAATTCCACTCTTTTGCTCGCGGTGCCCTTGGCGCCGCTAATCGGCTCAGCCATTGCTGGCCTGTTCGGTACGCGTTTTTTTGGCAATGTGATCGGCCGCAAGGTCTCTCACACGGTGACGATACTGGGCGTGTTTATCGCGCTGCTGATTTCGATACAGACACTGCTGGCAGTGCTCGACGGCGCAAGCTTCAACGAGACGCTCTACACCTGGCTGACTGTCGGCAGCATGAAGATGGAAATTGGTTTCATGATCGACAGCCTGACCGCGATGATGATGTGCGTGGTCACCTTCGTATCGTTGATGGTGCATATTTATTCGGTCGGCTACATGCGCGAAGACGAAGGCTATAACCGCTTCTTCTCGTACATCTCGTTGTTCACGTTCTCGATGTTGATGCTGGTCATGAGCAACAACTTCTTGCAACTGTTCTTTGGTTGGGAAGCGGTCGGCCTGGTGTCGTATCTGCTGATTGGTTTCTACTACACGAAGCCGACCGCGATCGCCGCCAACATGAAGGCCTTCCTGGTCAACCGCGTCGGCGATTTTGGTTTCATTCTCGGCATTGGCTTGCTGATGGCGTATGCCGGTTCGATGAACTACCAGGAAGTCTTTGCACAAAAAGAAGCACTGGCGACATTGACCTTGCCCGGCACCAGCTGGCTGCTGATCACCACTGCCTGCATCTGCCTGTTCATCGGCGCGATGGGCAAGTCGGCGCAGTTCCCGCTGCATGTGTGGCTGCCTGATTCGATGGAAGGCCCGACGCCGATCTCGGCACTGATCCATGCCGCGACGATGGTTACCGCCGGTATTTTCATGGTGGCGCGGATGTCGCCGCTGTTCGAGTTGTCCGATGCGGCGCTGTCATTCATTCTTGTGATCGGTGCGATCACCGCACTGTTCATGGGTTTCCTGGGCATGATCCAGAACGATATCAAGCGGGTAGTCGCCTATTCGACGCTGTCGCAGCTCGGTTACATGACGGTGGCGCTGGGTTGTTCCGCTTACTCGGTTGCCGTGTTCCATTTGATGACGCACGCGTTCTTCAAGGCGCTGCTGTTCCTCGGTGCCGGTTCGGTCATCGTCGGTATGCATCATGACCAGGACATCCGCAACATGGGCGGCTTGCGCAAGTACATGCCGATCACCTGGATCACGTCGCTGGTCGGTTCGCTGGCGCTGATCGGGACACCGCTGTTCTCCGGTTTCTATTCGAAAGACAGCATCATCGAGGCGGTCGCTGCGACCAACCTGACCGGCTCCGGTTTTGCGTATTTTGCGGTACTGGTCAGTGTCTTCGTGACGGCGTTCTATTCGTTCCGGATGTACTTCCTGGTCTTTCATGGCAAGGAACGCTTCGGCAAACCGCAGCATGGGCACGACGATCATCACCATGCCAAGGATGACGCACACGGTCACGACGAACACCACGGTCTTGCGCCCGGCCAGAAGCCGCACGAGTCGCCATGGGTCATCACGCTGCCACTGGTGCTGCTGGCGATTCCTTCGGCGGTCATCGGCTTTATCGCCATCGAGCCGATGCTGTTCGGTGACTTCTTCAAGGGCGTGATCTTCGTCAATGAAGCCCACCATGCGATGGAAGAGCTGCGCGAGGAATTCCACGGTCCGCTGCAAATGGCGATTCACGGCCTGACAGCGGCACCGTTCTGGCTGGCACTGGCCGGCGTGGTGACTGCCTGGTACTTCTACCTCGTCAACGATAAAGTGCCGGCCATGATCAAGCGCAACTTCGGCCCCGTGTATGCACTGCTCGAGAACAAGTACTACCTCGACAAGATCAATCAGGTGGTGTTCGCCGATGGCGCACGGATGATCGGTTCCGGCTTCTCGCGCTTTGGTGACCGTGCGCTGATCGATGGCTTTGCGGTCAATGGCAGCGCAAAGGTGATCGGCTGGTTGTCGACCATCGTGCGCAAGCTGCAGTCCGGCTACATCTATCATTACGCCTTTGTGATGATTCTTGGCGTGCTGGGTTTCATGATGGTGTTCCTGCCATTCCCACGGTTTCCGTTTAACCAATAAGCTGGCCAAGGTCACTCCCTACACATGATTCAGTCCACTTTCTCCGCTTCATTTTCTTTACTTAGTCTGGCTATCTGGTGCCCGATTGCCTTTGGTGTACTGATCCTGGCCTTTGGCCGCGATGATAATCCCGGCCTGGTACGTATTGCCGCACTGATCGGTTCCGTCGTCAGTTTTCTGGTCACGCTGCCGCTGATACAGCGCTTCGACAATGCCGCTCACGGCATGCAGTTCGCCGAAAAAATGCCGTGGATCGAGCGCTTCAATATTCAGTACTTTGTTGGCATCGACGGCATTTCGCTGTGGCTGGTGGTGCTGACTTCGTTCATCACGATCATCGTCGTCGTCTCGGCGTGGGAAGTGATCCAGAAAAAAGTCGCGCAGTACATGGGCGCATTTCTGATCCTGTCGGGCTTGATGGTCGGCGTGTTTTGCGCGCTCGATGGCATGCTGTTCTACGTTTTCTTCGAGGCCACGCTGATTCCGATGTTCATCATCATCGGTGTCTGGGGTGGCGGTAATCGCGTCTATGCCGCGATAAAATTCTTTCTGTATACCTTCTTCGGTTCGCTGCTGATGCTGGTGGCGCTGCTGTATCTGTACTTCGCGTCGGGCGGTTCGTTTGACATTACGTATTGGCATGACTTGCCACTGCCGCTGAATGTGCAGATCCCGTTGTTCCTGGCTTTCCTGATGGCGTTTGCCGTCAAGGTGCCGATGTGGCCGGTGCATACGTGGCTGCCGGATGCCCACGTCGAAGCGCCAACCGGCGGGTCGGTCGTCCTGGCGGCAGTCATGCTTAAGCTGGGTGCCTACGGCTTCCTGCGTTTTTCGCTGCCGATCACGCCGGACGCCAGCCATTACCTGGCACCAATGATGATCACGCTGTCGCTGATTGCCGTCATCTACATCGGCCTGGTCGCATTGGTCCAGACCGATATGAAAAAGCTGGTTGCGTATTCGTCGATCGCACACATGGGCTTCGTCACGCTGGGCTTCTTTGCTTTCAATGACATGGCGGTGCAGGGCGGTATCGTGCAAATGGTGTCGCATGGCTTTGTGTCGGCGGCGATGTTCCTGTGTATCGGCGTGCTGTACGACCGCATGCATACCCGTGCCATCGCCGACTACGGCGGCGTCGTCAACACGATGCCGAAATTTGCGGCGTTCTTCGTACTGTTCTCGCTGGCCAATTGCGGCTTGCCGGCAACCTCCGGTTTCGTTGGTGAATTCATGGTGATCCTTGGCGCGATCAAGTTCAATTTCTGGATTGGTTTGCTGGCAGGAACGGCGCTGATTTTCGGCGCAGCGTATTCGCTGTGGCTGGTCAAGCGCGTCATCTTCGGTGCGGTGGCCAACCCGCAGGTGGCCAAGCTGAAAGACCTGAGCGTGCGCGAGTTCGGCATGCTTGGCGTGCTGGCCATCGCCGTGATCGTCATGGGTGTGTACCCGGCACCAATTACCGATGCGATGCAGACTTCCGTGGCCGACCTGCTGCAACATGTTTCTATTTCCAAAGCCAACTGATGAATCCAACCTCCAACATTTCTAGTGGACAGCCGGTTGCGGCACAAAAATGAACAACATGAATCTGATCCCGCTCCTCCCTGAAGTCATCTTGCTGGTCGCGACATCGCTGATCCTGCTAATCGATATGTTCCTGTCGGACAAACAGCGCAATGTCACGTACGTGTTGTCGCTGATCACGCTCGGCGTCTGCGCCGTGTTCAGTTATGCGTATCTGATGAGCGGTGAAACCATCTACCTGTTCGACAATATGGTGGTCGTCGATCCGATGGCCAACATGATGAAGCTGTTCAGTTACCTGGCAGTCGCGGTGACCCTGGTGTATTCGCGTCATTACGTGGCGTCGCGCGGCATCGTCAATGACCGCCTGGGTGGCGAATTTTATGTGCTGGCGCTGTTCTCGCTGCTTGGACAACTGGTGATGATTTCAGCCAGCAATCTGCTGATCATTTATCTGGGCCTCGAACTGATGTCGCTGTCGCTGTATGCGCTGGTGGCCTTGCGGCGCGATCATTCGCAGTCCACCGAAGCGGCGATGAAGTACTTCATCCTCGGTGCGCTGGCTTCAGGTTTCCTGCTGTACGGCATGTCGATGCTGTACGGCGCGACTGGTTCGCTGGACCTGAGCGACATCGTCAAGGTCAGCATGTCCGGCACGGCCAATCGCACGATTCTGGTTTTCGGTATCGTCTTTCTCGTCGCCGGTCTTGCATTCAAGCTAGGTGTCGTGCCATTCCACATGTGGGTGCCGGACGTTTATCAGGGCGCACCAACCGCCGTGACCTTGTTGCTGGGTGGCGCACCCAAATTGGCGACCTTCGTCATTACGCTGCGCCTGCTGGTTGAAGGCTTGCTACCGCTAGCCTTCGACTGGCAACAGATGTTGCTGGTGCTGGCGGTTGCCTCGCTGGCGATCGGCAACATCACAGCGATCGTCCAGACCAATCTCAAGCGCATGCTGGCGTATTCGACGATTGCCCAAATGGGCTTTGTCTTGCTTGGGCTGGCGTCGGGTGTCACCGATGGCAATGGCTACTCCGCCGTCAATGCGTACAGCTCCGCCATGTTCTACACGATCACTTACGTCATGACTACGCTGGGTACCTTCGGCATCATGTTGCTGCTGTCACGCAAGGGCTTCGAGGCAGAGAACATCGACGACCTGAAAGGCCTCAATCAACGCAGCCCATGGTTCGCGCTGGTGATGCTGTTGTTCATGCTGTCGCTGGCGGGTATTCCGCCGATGATGGGTTTTTACGCCAAGTTGTCGGTACTGCAGGCAGTGCTCGGTACAGGCCATATCTGGTTGGCCGTGCTGGCGGTGTTCTTCTCGCTCATCGGTGCTTACTATTACTTGCGCGTGATCAAGGTCATGTATTTCGACGAGCCGGCCAGTACCGAAAAAATCGTGGCCAGTACGGACATGCGCGTCATCCTCAGTCTCAATGGGATTGCCGTGGTGGCGCTAGGCCTGATGCCGGGTGCGCTGATGACAGCATGCGAAACAGCCATGGGCTTGTCGTTGCGCGCGTTCGTACGGACCTTGTACTGATTTGGATATCTCGCTCGCTAGCTGGTTTGTCGTTATCCTGGCCTTGGCCGCCGCCAATCTACCGTTCCTGACCGACCGCTTATTCGGCATCATCGCGCTGTCGCCGAAGACGGCACCGACCGACAAGTCGATGTGGTGGCGTCTGCTGGAATTGCTGGTGCTGTACTTCGTGGTCGGGTTTGCCGGTCGCCTGGTCGAAGGCCGCACGGGTGACGTGTTCACGCAGACCTGGGAATTTTATGCGATCGCGGCAGTGGCATTCATCGTGTTGGCTTATCCCGGTTTTGCGTATTGCTACCTGCGCAAGCGCAACAGCGGTATCTGATGGACGAGCACCTCAAAGAAAAGCGCATCGATAGCCGGCTGGTCTATGACGGCCATTTCCTGAAGGTCATGAAAGACACCGTCAGTCTGCCGGACGGTAGATTAACCGGACGCGAATACATCCTCCATCCGGGAGCCGTAGTGATCCTGCCTGTGTTTGACGATGGCCGTATCCTGCTCGAACGGCAGTTCCGCTACCCGCTCGATCAGGTGTTCATCGAATATCCCGCCGGAAAAATTGATGCAGGCGAAGACACACTGGCCTGCGCCAAGCGCGAATTGCAGGAAGAAACCGGCTACACCGCCAGCCACTGGCAGCACGTCAGCACCATCCACAATGCAATTGCTTACTCGGACGAACATCTCGAGATCTACCTTGCGCGCGGCCTGACAGCGGGCCCTGATCAGCTCGATGACGGCGAATTCCTCGACACCTTCACGGCGACCTTGCCGGAGTTGCTGGAATGGGTTCGCGAAGGAAAGATTACGGATGTGAAGACAGTGATAGGGACGTTTTGGTTGGAGAAAATACTGTCTGGTAGTTGGTCGTCATCCGCATCCAGGTAGCGTGCGGTAGCTAACATTTCAACGCAGCCCGGGCTCATCCGCCCGACATAAAAAAACCCGCTTTTCAGCGGGTTTTTTTTGGCCGTACTACATGTTCGGATAGCCCGGTCCACCACCACCTTCAGGCGTGACCCACACGATGTTTTGTGTCGGATCCTTGATGTCGCAGGTTTTGCAATGCACGCAGTTTTGCGCGTTGATCTGCAAGCGGTCGGCACCGGCGTCGGTCTTGACGTACTCGTACACACCCGCCGGACAGTAGCGCGCCTCCGGTCCGGCATAGCGCGCCAGATTCACATTGACCGGTACCGCCGCGTCTTTCAGCGTCAGATGAATAGGCTGGTCTTCGGCGTGATTCGTGTTCGAAATGAACACCGACGACAAGCGGTCGAAGGTCAGCTTGCCATCCGGTTTCGGATACACGATAGGCGTGTAATTGGCCGCCGGTTTCAGGCATTCGTGATCGGCATGCTTGTGTCGCAGGGTCCACGGTGCTTTGCCGCGGAAAACGATCTGGTCGATGCCGACCATCAGCGTACCGGTTAGTAAACCCTTGCTCATCCACGGTTTGAAGTTGCGCGCGACGTGCAATTCTTCATGCAGCCAGGATTGCTCGAATGTGGTCGTGTAGCTGGTCAGCTCGTCGAACTGGCGACCCAGGCCCAGTGCTTCGAAAGCAGCATCGGCAGCCAGCATGCCGGTTTTCATGGCGGTGTGGCTGCCTTTGATACGGCTGGTATTGAGGAAGCCGGCATCGCAACCGATCAGCACGCCGCCCGGGAAGGTCAGCTTGGGCAGCGATTGCAGGCCGCCGGCAGTGATTGCGCGGGCGCCGTAGGAAATGCGCTTGGCGCCAACGAAGAATTTGCTGATTTCAGGATGCGTCTTGTAGCGCTGGAATTCTTCATACGGCGACAGGTACGGATTGGCGTAGCCGAGGCCGACCACGTAGCCGACAGCAACCTGATTGTTTTCGAGGTGATACAGGAAGGAGCCGCCGTAGGTGTCGTTGTCCAGCGGCCAGCCGGCGGTGTGCACCACCAGGCCAGGCTGGTGCAGCTTTGGATCGATCTCCCACAATTCCTTGAGGCCCAGGCCGTAGGTTTGCGGATCCTTGCCTTTGTTGAGCTGGTATTTTTCCATCAGCTGTTTGCCGAGATGGCCGCGTGCGCCTTCGGCAAAGAAGGTGTACTTCGCATGCAGCTCCATGCCCAGCTGGAACGACGTGCCGGCCTGACCATGACGGTCGACACCTAGGTTGCCGGTAGCGACACCCTTGACCGAACCATCGTCGTTGTAGAGGATTTCTGCAGCGGGAAAGCCGGGGAATATTTCAACGCCCAGGGCTTCTGCCTGCTGACCCAGCCACCGCACCACATTCGCCAGCGAGATCACGTAGTTGCCGTGATTCTGGAAGCAGCCCGGCAGCATCCAGGTCGGTGTCTTGATGGCCTTGGTTTCGGTCAGGAACAGGAAGCGGTCTTCGGTCACTGGCGTGAGTAGCGGCGCACCCAGTTCCTTCCAGTTCGGCAGCAGTTCGTTCATTGCGATAGGGTCCATCACCGCGCCGGACAGGATGTGGGCACCCAGCTCTGCTCCTTTTTCAAGCACGCACACCGTGACTTCGGTTCCCTTGGCCGCTGCCAGTTGCTTGAGCCGGATCGCGGCCGACAGGCCTGCAGGTCCGCCGCCGATGACGACGACGTCGTACTCCATGGCTTCGCGCGGGCCGTATTGATCGAGCAGAGTCTGGTTCTGGTTGTGCATCATGGAGTCACCGTAAAGTTGTAATCGAACGAACGTGCTTATTGCCCAGCATTTTGCACGGGAATGGCTTCTCGCGCACTCAAATCATGCAGCATTCATGCAATGATAACGGCTCTAATGCAGGAACCTGCTTAACAAGGAGAAATTCGTGGGCATTGAAGTTAATTTTGAAGGCAAGATTGCCCTGGTCACCGGTGCTTCCAGCGGTTTGGGAGCACGTTTTGCCAAGGTCCTCGCACAGGCTGGCGCACAGGTAGTACTGGCATCGCGCCGCATTGATCGCCTCAAAGAATTGCGCGCCGAAATCGAAGCCGACGGCGGTGCCGCCCATGTGGTCGCACTCGACGTCACCGATTACGCCAGCATCAAGTCTGCCATTGCCCATGCCGAAACCGAAGCCGGTCCGATCGATATTCTGGTGAATAATTCAGGCGTCTCGACGACTCAACGGCTCGTTGATGTCACGCCGGAAGACTATGCCTATGTGATGGATACCAACCAGCGCGGCGCTTTTTTTGTGGCGCAGGAAGCGGCCAAGCGGATGATTGCGCGCGCCAAGGGTGATCCCAAATTACAGCACCGGATCATCAACATCGCCTCGGTGGCCGGCTTGCGCGTGCTGCCGCAGATTGGCATCTATTGCATGAGCAAATCGGCAGTCGTGCACATGACCAAGTCAATGGCGGTTGAATGGGGGCGCTACGGCATCAATGTCAACGCGATCTGCCCGGGTTACATCAGCACCGAAATCAATGAAGAACATTTTCGCGGCGAACATGGTCAGCAACTGCTGGCAACGCTGCCGCGCAAGCGCGTTGGCAAACCGCAAGACCTCGATGGCTTGCTGTTGTTGCTGGCTTCGGAGGAGTCGCATTTCATCAATGGCGCGATCATGACTGCCGATGACGGCATGAGTGCGATGTAATACCGGCGTTCGTGCCGGCAGGTCCGGCACGCGTCGTGATGAAGGTGTTTGATGACCGTGTCGGGAGGATCGCACGGCCCGATGCAGGTGAGGTTTTGTTCCTGCGCTATCCCGACTTCATGCCGGATAGCGACTTTTTCTTCATGCTCGGCAAGTCAATTTGCTGCTTCGCAGCACAGGTTGTTCGTGCAATAAAATTCAATGCATTCCAGTCATCATGTTCAGCTTCGGCTGGCCGTCGCGGCGTTCCAGATCATGCATCCGGCGCTCGAGGTCAGCAATCGATGTGGACTGTGCCAGGTAGTCATCCTGTAGTGCGCGCTGGCGTGCGTCGAAGCTCTCGGAGAGGGCGTTGAGGGCAGCCATGGTGCGACTGACGATCGATTCGCCGGCAGCGTGGCCAAGTGCCGAAATGGAATCGATGACGGAGCGGCCGAAGTTGGCGGCGTGAGGGGTATGTTGCAAGGTGGTCATGGAAAGCTCCTTAATATTAAAAGGCGCTGCAATGCTGCAGTGCGACATCACTATAGGAGTTCGATAGACCAATGGCCAATTGTGATTGGTGATAGCTGATATGAGTTCACTGAATGCAGTATCGGAGATCGGTTCAGAACGATGTGCCAAGCAGATGATGTACTAGCTCTCCGGAGGTCGCGGCCGAAAATTTCTTCATCAATTTAGCTCGATGCATTTCGACAGTGCGCGGGCTCATGCCGATCTGGCGGGCAATCAGCTTGCTGGTTTTCCCTTCGACCAGCAATGCCGCGATTTCACGTTCGCGTGGTGTCAGTTTGGCGGTCACCTTGCGTTTTTCGCTGAGATCTTCGAAGGTCCAGATGCCTGCCGCATGTGGATCATCGTCGACCAGGCCGCGCCCACTGACGCGGCACCAGAACAATTCGTCATTGGCGCGTTTCATGATCCGTTCGTCCGAATACGAGCCGCGTTCGCTCATGATCGGCACGATGCGCAGGCCGGTGCGTTCAAATTCATCGGCGCTCGGATACAGAATCTGGAATGACTGCTCGGCCAATTGCTCGGGCAGATAGCCGAACATCGCTGCCAGTGAAGGATTGGCAGTGTGAATGATGCGGCGCTTGGAAACGCACAGGCCTACCGGCGCATGATGAAAGATCAGCGCGTAATCGAGAGCGGGTTGGTCATTCATGGGGTCATCGCATTTTTGAATCGGTAAAGTATTTTTACGGTATTGTGCCCGACAGAGTCGCACAATATGCTGGTCAGCCCGGTAACTTGTGTGCTGGTCCGTATTGTTCATGAAAAGGCGAGTTATGAAAAAAGTTTATCCCGACGCGGCAAGCGCGCTGGCAGGCGTGGTCCAGGATGGCCAGACCATTGCCGTCGGCGGCTTCGGTCTGTGCGGTATCCCCGAGGCCTTGATCGCTGCATTGCGCGATTCCGGCGTCACCAACCTGACCGCAATTTCGAATAATGCCGGTGTCGACGGCTTCGGCCTCGGCCAGTTGCTGGCGACGCGCCAGATCAAAAAAATGATCGCCTCGTACGTTGGCGAGAACAAGGAATTCGAACGTCAATATCTGGCCGGTGAACTCGAACTGGAATTCACGCCGCAAGGCACGCTGGCCGAAAAGCTGCGCGCCGGCGGTGCCGGCATCCCGGCATTTTTTACCAAGACCGGCGTCGGCACCATCGTCGCAGACGGCAAGGATATCTGTGAGTTCGATGGCGAACAATACGTGATGGAACGCTCGCTGGTGGCTGACGTCTCGCTGGTCAAGGCCTGGAAAGCGGATCGCGCCGGCAACCTGGTCTATCGCAAGACTGCCCGCAACTTCAACCCGAACGTCGCGATGGCCGGCAAGATCACCATCGTCGAAGTCGAGGAACTGGTCGAGATCGGCGAGATCGATCCGGACCAGGTGCATACGCCGAGCATCTTCGTGCACCGCATCGTGGTCAATGCCACCCCCGAAAAACGGATCGAACAACGCACGGTACGTGCACAGTAAGCGGAGAACGAACATGGCATGGACTCGTGAACAGATGGCTGCGCGCGCAGCGCAGGAACTGCAGGATGGCTTTTATGTGAACCTTGGAATCGGCTTGCCGACGATGGTCGCCAACTACGTACCGGCAGGTATCGAAGTCGCACTGCAATCCGAAAACGGCTTGCTCGGTATCGGCCCGTTTCCGACCGAAGATCAGGTCGACGCTGACGTCATCAACGCCGGCAAGCAAACAGTGACCTCGTTGCCGGGCTCGTCGTATTTCAGCTCGGCGGACTCGTTTGCGATGATTCGCGGCGGCAAGATCAACCTCGCCATTCTGGGTGCGATGCAGGTGTCCGAAACGGGCGACCTGGCAAACTGGATGATCCCCGGCAAAATGGTCAAGGGCATGGGCGGCGCAATGGATCTGGTGGCCGGTGTCAAGCGCGTGGTACTGCTGATGGAACATGTCGCCAAGGCCAAGGACGGCACGACCTCGCACAAGATTCTGAAAAAGTGCGATTTGCCACTGACCGGTGTCGGCGTGGTCGACCGCATCATTACGGATCTGTGCGTCATCGATGTCACGCCAGACGGCTTGAAGCTCATGGAGCTGGCACCCGATGTGACAGTCGCCGAAGTGGTGGAAAAAACCGGTGCGGCGCTGGATGTCAGTACGGTGTCCTGAATTCAGGCAAATAGCTGTGCAGGCCCGGGCAACCGGGCTTTTTTAATTGTGCGCAAGTTAATTGTGAACGATTGATTTGGGCAAGGTCACTCTTCGGCATCCGCGCGTCCCATATGATCCGCCCGACCGGTAAAATGGAGTGACTGTCATCACAGGAGCTGCCATGCAAGAAGCCAGTATCAAACACGTCCAATGTCTTTCCCCTACCGGGCTGCACCGGATGGCTTACAAGGAATGGGGCGATCCGCTGAACCCTCGCGTGCTGGTGTGCGTGCATGGCGTCACACGCGTATCGGATGACTTCGATGAGCTGGCTGCCGCACTGAGCGACACGTGGCGCGTGGTGTGTCCGGATATCGTTGGCCGGGGCCGCTCCGGTCGTCTGCTCGATGCGCGCAATTATCAGCTGCCGCAATACGTCGCCGATATCGTGACCTTGCTGGCGCGCCTCGATGCCGGCACCGTTGACTGGTTCGGCACGTCGATGGGCGGACTGATCGGCCTCGGGCTGGCGGGACTGCCCGGCAACCCGGTGCATCGCCTGATTCTCAATGACATCGGACCGACGCTCAATCCGGCTGCACTGGCGCGCATCGGTGACTACATCGGCCAGGACATGCGTTTCGCGACCTTCGAGGAAGGGGCCAGCTACATCAAATCTATTTCGCTGTCGTTTGGTCCGCACAGCGACGCGCAATGGCACAAGCTGGCCAGCGACGTACTGCGTCAGAATGCCGATGGCCAGTGGGTGCGGCACTATGATCTGGCGCTGGCAGTCCCGTTCAAAAATGCCACCGCGGAGTCGACCCTGCAAGGCGAGGCGCTGCTGTGGCATGCGTATGATGCGGTGCGCTGCCCGACCTTGCTGGTGCGCGGCGCACAATCGGACTTGCTGACGCCGGCTACGGCCCGGGAAATGACGCAGCGTGGACCGAAGGCACGGCTCGTCGAGTTGGACGGCATTGGCCATGCGCCGACTTTCGTGCAGTCCGATCAGATCGCCCTGGTGCGGGAATTTTTGCTTGGCCAGCCGGCCTGAAGTTACCCGAGGTGAGCACAACAAGGACTCCAGATCATGACCATACAACGCTTGCATGTCGGACCGACGCTGTCCGAAGTCGCAATCCATCGCGGCACCATTTATCTGGCGGGGCAGGTGGCCGATGACACTGCGCTCGACATGGCCGGCCAGACCCGCGAGGTGCTGGCGCACATCGACCGGTTGTTGCAGGAAGCCGGCAGCGACCGCAGTCGCATCCTGATGTGCCAGATATTCCTGCCTGACCTGGCCGACTTTGCCGTGTTGAATACGGTCTGGAATGACTGGGTCACGCCAGGCCAGACACCGCCGCGTGCGACGGTCCAGGCGGCACTAGCTAATCCGGCATGGCGGCTCGAAGTGCTTGTGACGGCAGCACAAAAATAAGGCAGCGCAGTTCGATGGTTTCTTCTCTGGCATTACCCGGCGCGGCGCAGCGTGAACTGGCCTCCGGCCTCAGTGAGGCCGACGCGCAGCGCGTGGTCGATGCGCTCGCATTTGTCGCGCCGGTGTACACCGGCCGCACCGTCGTGACCGGCCAGGATGCGTGCGATTTTTCGCTCGGCGTAGCCACGACGCTGGCAGCGTTGCAGACCGATGCCGACACCCGCATTGCGGCTCTGCTGTTCGAGCTGCCGGTACTCGATCCGCTGCTGGCCGGCCAGATCGAAGCGCGCTTCGGCAAGGAAGTCGCTGTCTTCGTCGAGGATGTGCGGCAGATGATGCGCCTGCATGAACTGACCTTCGGCCAGCAGGAAGTCGGGCGCGGCAAAAACGCCGCTCAGCACGCCGCTGTCCAGCTCGAAACCTTGCGCAAGATGTTGCTGGCGATGGCGTCCGACATGCGTGTCGTGCTCGTGCGACTAGCGTCGCGGACCACCACCTTGCGTTATTTTGCCGAGCGGCGCATCGATACCGAACAGACCTATCGCTATGCCCGCGAAACGCTGGACCTGTATGCGCCGCTGGCGAACCGGCTCGGCGTCTGGCAACTCAAATGGGAAATGGAAGACCTGTCATTCCGATTCCTGGAGCCGGCTGCCTACAAACAGATTGCCCGCATGCTGGAAGAAAAGCGCGTCGGTCGCGAGACCTTTGTCGCGTCGGCCATCCTGCGCCTGCAGTCGGAACTGGCCACTGCCGGGATCGAAGCCGAAGTCTTTGGCCGACCCAAGCATATCTACAGCATCTGGAACAAGATGCGCGGCAAGGCCATCGATTTCTCATCGCTGAATGACGTGCGGGCTTTTCGCGTCATCGTCGATGACGTCAAAACCTGCTACGCGGTGCTCGGCATCGTGCATGACAACTGGGCACCGGTGCCGGAGGAATTCGACGATTACATCGCGCGGCCCAAGCCCAATGGCTACCAGTCGCTGCATACGATCGTGATGGCCGAGGATGGCCGCCCGCTGGAAATCCAGATCCGTACGAAAGAAATGCACTACTTTGCCGAATATGGCGTGGCGGCGCACTGGCGCTACAAGGAAAGTGGTGGTTCGAATTTCGCCGCCCGGAAATACGATGAAAAAATCGCCTGGTTGCGCCAGTTGCTGGCCTGGAAAACAGACGTCGCCGACAGCGTGGTCGGCCACGATGATGCCATGCGGCGTGAATGGGTCGACAAGCTCAAGTCTGCCACGCTGGACGACCGGATCTACGTGCTCACGCCGCAAGCGCGGGTCATCGAATTGCCCAGCGGCGCCACGCCGATCGATTTCGCGTATCACTTGCACAGCGATGTCGGTCACCGCTGTCGTGGTGCGCGCGTCGATGGCGCGATGGTGCCGCTCAATACCGCACTCAAAAATGGCCAGACGGTCGAGATCATCACCGCGCGTGGCGCCAGCGTGGCGCTCGGCGCAGCCGGTCCATCGCGTGACTGGCTCAGTCCGGGCTATGCGGTCAGTGCACGTACCCGCGCCAAGGTGCGGGCCTGGTTCAATGCCATTGCGCAGGAAGAGACCTTGGCGAGCGGCCGCGGCCTGATCGAAAAGACCCTGCAGCGCGAAGGCAAGACGGCGGTCAACCTCGAGGAGCTGTCGCACAAGCTGGGATTTCTGAAGCCTGATGACCTGTATCTGGCCGTTGGCAAGGACCAGTTCAGTCTGCGTCATGTCGAGCAAGTCCTGCATGCCGACGAGGCGGGCAAGAGCGCGCCGAAAAATACCGCGCCTGCCCATGTCGTTGTCCCGAAACGCGATAGCGCTTCCAGTGTCGTCAAGGGTGCCAAGACCGGCGTGCTGGTGGTGGGCACCGATGGTTTGCTGACCCAGCTGGCGAAATGCTGCAAACCGGCACCGCCGGATCCGATCGTCGGTTTTATCACGCGCGGCAAGGGCATTTCCATCCATCGTGCTGACTGCAAGAATTTCGCAGAGATGCAGATCCAGACCCCCGAGCGCGTGATCCAGACCAGTTGGGGAAACTCTGCCGCCGACACGGTGTACCCGGTCGATATTTTTGTGCTGGCGGCTGACCGGCAAGGTTTGCTGCGGGATATTTCCGAAGTCTTTTTGCGCGAGAAAATCAATGTGGTTGGCGTCAGTACCCAAAGTGCGAAAGGGCACGCACGCATGGCCTTCACTGCCGAGATCGGTTCGACCGCGCAGCTGATGAAGGCCCTGGCCGTGATCCGCGAAGTCGATGGCGTAATGGAAGTGCGGCGCGCCTGAGCCAGTTTGCTGCAGACCACCAGCGTGTTCCGCTAGAAAAAGCAGTCGATTCACAGAATCTGGAAAAACAGGCTGGCATATCAGCAGATACTTGGCTATACTTTGGCCTCTTCAGGCGCGTAGCTCAGCTGGTTAGAGCACTACCTTGACATGGTAGGGGTCGTTGGTTCGAGTCCAATCGTGCCTACCAAATTCGCTACTCCCGACTGCTGGTTTTGCCAGCGGTCGATGCAGTCAGACTTATTTGGCATATCTGAAGTTTGTACCAGCTCAATGGAAGCGCAGTCCGGCTTCCATTTTTGCTGTCTGGCGTTCGTGTTTCTCCCTCCCTGTTCGTTCACTTTCTGCACTAACGCCGTGATGTGTGTTCCGGTCCTTCAGTTTCTTATGGGGCGCGCGGGCTGTCGTCCGGCGAAAAACTACCGGTCGCAACCATATGTTGCTAGGAAGTTATTTGCAGCTCCGGTAGCCTCGATCCGCCCATTCTCGACCATCACTCGGAAGCAGCAACATTCCCGGCACGACGCCTTCGGCACCGAAGAGCCTGTCGTGCTCCTTCGATGCTGATAACCCATCATTCAGTACACCATTGAGACCACCGGCGTTATTCGCCACACGGGAGCGTGACCATGCGATACCTGAAATTTATCCCGATCGCATTTGCTTTCGCCCTGCTTTCCGGATCGGCGCTTGCCCAGCAAGTCGTCGGCATCGACGCCCGCATCAACTCGGCTTTTGCGGCCTCGACCGGCTGGTTCGTCAGCCTGATTTTTGCACCCTTGCCCGGCACGGATTTTCCGTGGATCGTGCTCTGGCTTGTGGTTGCCGCGCTGATCTTTACGCTGTACTTCAAGTTCATTCAGGTGCGGGGATTTAGTCACGCGCTTGCGCTGGTCAAGGGCGATTATTCGAGTCCCAAGGACAAGGGCGAAGTCAGTCATTTCCAGGCGCTTGCAACAGCCTTGTCCGGCACCGTCGGTCTGGGCAATATCGCCGGGGTGGCGGTCGCCGTCGGCATCGGTGGACCCGGTGCGACGTTCTGGATGATTCTTGCCGGCTTGCTCGGCATGGCGACCAAGTTCACCGAATGCACGCTGGGTGTGAAGTATCGCAACGAATATCCGGACGGGTCGGTGTCGGGCGGACCGATGTACTACATGTCGAAGGGGTTCCGCGAGCGGGGCTTGCCGGGCGGTCGCTTCATGGCGGTATTGTTCTCGCTTTTCTGTCTCGGCGGCAGTTTTGGTGGCGGCAACATGTTTCAGTCGAACCAGGCGCACGCCCAGCTGGTCAATATCACCGGTGGCGCGAACAGCGTGCTGGCGGGGCATGGCTGGATTACCGGATTGATTCTTGCCGCGATTGTCTTCGCCGTCATCATCGGGGGAATCAAGTCGATTGTTACCGTCACTGAAAAAGTTGTCCCGTTCATGGCTTTGCTGTACGTCGGCGCGGCACTGGTCGTCATCCTTGTCAATTACGACCGGATCGGTTGGGCTTTCGGGCAGATATTCAGCGGTGCTTTCACCGGCCTTGGTGTGGCCGGCGGTTTCGTTGGTGCGCTGATTCAGGGATTTCGCCGCGCCGCATTTTCGAACGAGGCCGGGGTTGGTTCCGCGGCGATTGCGCACTCGGCGGTGCGCACCAACGAGCCGGTTACCGAAGGCCTCGTCTCTTTGCTTGAACCATTCATTGATACAGTCGTGATCTGTACGATGACAGCGCTGGTGATCGTGATTACCGGCGTGCTGATGGTCGATCCTGTCACCGGCATGTACATGATAGCTGACGGAAAAATCGCCACGACAGGCGGGGCTTCGGGGGTAGAGTTGACGTCCATTGCGTTCGCACAGGGAATCAGCTGGTTCCCGTACGTCCTTGCTGCGGCGGTGCTGATGTTCGCGTTGTCGACGATGATTTCGTGGTCTTACTATGGACTCAAGGCCTGGACGTATCTGGTGGGCGAAGGCAAGAAACGCGAGCTCGCCTACAAGCTGGTGTTTTGCACCTTCGTGGTCATCGGCGCCGCCGCGCAGCTTGGCGCGGTCATCGATTTTTCGGATGCGATGATTTTTGCCATGGCAGTCGTCAATATTGCCGCGCTTTATTGCCTGATGCCGGTGGTCAAGCGCGAGGCGGTGTCGTATTTTGCCCGATTGAAATCCGGCGAAATCAAAAAATTCGAACCATCGGCCGGCAAGGCAAAATGATCCCGCCGGAAGGCACCTTTGATGGTGCCTTCCAGGCGCAGCGGTTTATTCTGCTTTGGGCTTGAACTGCTCCGGACTGATCCGGTGTTTCTCACGCCGGTCACCCATCAGATTGCGCAGTTCGCGAATGCTCAGATCGCTGACTTCATGCATGCGGATAAGCATTGAGGCCCCTACCGGCAGGCGGCGATGCCGGATCTTGCTGATGACCGGAGGGGCGACGCCGAGTTCGCGCGACAGGCCGGCATCGTTCTTGGTACGCATTTTTTCGATCAGAAAGTCCAACAGACGATTGGGGTCGTAATCGACGTTGTCCAGCGTGCTGATATCGGTCATTGATTTCTCCTCGAGGCGATCTTTTCGTATCGGAAAAGCGCTTGTGGCAACAGGGTTGAACTGCACCGTACTCTACGTGATTTTTTGTAAATATTGGCGAAATTGCATCTGCTTTACTGTTTGCAAAGAATGCGGCGGTTCGAAGATCAAATTACGGAGATGGATTTTCCTGCCGGGCAGTGCACTCAGGTCTACGTGCGCTGACATCAGGTGGCTTACGGTGAGAGTCGCTATTGCATGCATCGCAGGCCTGCCAGAGAGGTGAAAAAAAGGGCCCGCCGTGAAGCGGGCCCAAACCCATTTGGAGAGGTGTTACAGATGAAGCGAGTTCAATATACCGTTAGTTTGACTGGATTGTAACTAAAAGTTTTTGCAAGACAACTAATGTTCTTTTTTGTCCACGTCATTAACTCACCCGCAAATTCGGCAAGTGGGAGGCGGTCAAAAAAGTGGCGAACGGCAAGCTGAAAAGCGGGTTGTTGTATGACGGCGTGTCCGGTCACATCGACAGGACCGGATTGGCAGCAGGGATATCAGTGCGCGTCGCCGCTTGGTTTTGCGGTGGCTTCAGTGGCTGCGGTGGCTGCCGTGGCGCGGGCTTGCTGCTGACGCGCTATTTTCAGGATGGCGTTGCGGATGATGGTCTGCACGGTTACCGGATTGAACGGTTTGACGATGAAGCCATGGATGCCGCGCTGGGAGGCACCTTGAACGATGGCCGGGTCCAGCTTGCCGGACACCAGGAAGATCAGGGCTTTTGGCAACGATTCACGCAGTAAGTCGAGCATGCCGAAGCCCTGATCCGATCTCTCGCCGACATCGATACAGACGATCTGCGGTTGCAGTTTGATGGCGCGAGCCAGACCGGCATCGCTGGTGTTGGAGTCGCCAATCACGTCATGTCCGCCAGCGACCAGCAGGGTCGACAATAAATTGCGCGTGATTGAATTGCTATCAATGATTACCACTTTCAGCATCGTCGGGTGCCCTTTTTCGCTATGTTCAATGGAGTATTTCGGGGAGGCTGCAGTCTCACATAAACGCCGGAGGCTGGCAATGCTGCCCGGGCACCCGGGCAAGTCCCTGTATGAGGCTTGTTGGGGCAACATGTTGTACTGTTCGTTCACCTATAAATTTCCTGAACGATACTGCATCACTGACAAGGAGCATTACCCATGGCTGTCTTTTTGAACCGACGAATGTCGTTGCGCTTGCTGACCTTAGCCGCAGCCGTGTCATTGCTGGGCTGCAGTCCGAAAAGCGATACCGCCAGCGTAACGTCCCCGGTAGTCGCACCGGCAGCCGGTAGCGGTCCGCTGAAAATCGGCTTCGTGTATGTCGGTCCGGTCGGTGACGCCGGCTGGACGTATGCCCATGACCTCGGCCGCAAAGCGATCGAAGAAAAGTTCGGCGACAAAGTAAAAACCACGTTTGTCGAGAACGTCGCTGAAGGCGCCGATTCGGAGCGCGTGTTTCGTGACCTGGCCGCGCAAGGCAACACCCTGATTTTCGGAACGACCTTCGGCTACATGGAGCCGATGCTGAAAGTCGCCAAGGATTTTCCGGCGGTAAGTTTCCAGCACGCGACCGGCTACAAGACCGCCGGGAACATGGGCGTCTATGACGCGCATACCTATGAAGGAGCGTATCTGGCCGGTGTCGTCGCGGGCAAGATGACGAAGTCCAATAAGCTCGGCGTAGTTGCGTCGATCCCGATCCCGGAAGTTATCCGCAACATCAATGCCTTCACACTAGGCGCGCAGAGCAGTAATCCGGCGGTCACCACGCGCGTGGTATGGATCAACAAATGGTTTGATCCCGGCAAGGAGCGCGAAGGTGCGCTGGCCCTGATCGGCCAAGGCGTCGACGTGCTGATCCAGAATACCGATTCGCCGGCGACACTGCAGGCGGCCGAAGAGAAGGGCGTGTATGCCTTCGGCTGGGATTCGGACATGTCGAAGGTCGGTCCGAAAGCGCACCTTGCTTCGGCCGCAATCGACTGGGCCCCGTACTACACCAAGGTGGTGACCGAGGCGCTGGCCGGTCCGGTCAAGAGTGACAATAGCTGGTGGGGCGTGAAGGAGGGTGCCATCGTGATGGCCAGCATCAATGCGTCGCTGCCGGCCGATGTGCGGACCTTGCTGGACCAGAAAACCGCAGCGATCAAGGATGGCACGCTGACCCCGTTCCAGGGACCGGTGGTCGATCAGGCCGGCAAGGAAATGGTCGCTGCCGGTCAGACCATGGCGATCAAGGACATGAAGGGATTGAACTATTACGTCAAAGGCGTGGACGGATCGATTCCGAAATAAGCCCCGGTAGCGTCAATCAAAAACCGCCGGCCGATCGCGCCGGCGGTTTTTTTTGGACGATTCCTTTATCATGGCCCGTTACTTTCAAGGATATCCGCATGAATGATGCATTGCGCCACACCCTGCAGCAGATGCCAAAAGCAGAGCTGCACATCCACATCGAAGGTTCACTCGAACCGGAACTGATTTTTGCACTGGCCCGACGCAACAACGTGGCATTGGCTTTCGAGTCCGTCGATGCGTTGCGTGCGGCATATGCCTTTACCGATCTGCAGTCTTTTCTCGATATTTACTACGCCGGTGCCAGCGTCCTGCTGACCGAGCAGGATTTTTATGACATGACGCGCGCCTATCTGCTGCGCGCGCAGCAGGACCAGGTCCGGCACACCGAATTATTCTTCGATCCGCAAACCCATACCGCCCGCGGCGTGCCGATGGAATTCGTCATCAATGGGATTTGGCGCGCGTTGCAGGATGCGCAACAGGAATGGGGCATGACCGGCGCGCTGATCCTGTGCTTCCTGCGCCATCTGTCCGAAGACGACGCGTTCGATACGCTTGAACTGGCGCTGCCGCTGCGGGATAAATTCATCGGCGTCGGACTCGATTCATCCGAGCTCGGTCATCCGCCGGAGAAATTTGCCCGCGTATTTGCCAAGTGCCGCCAGCTCGGCCTGCATCTGGTTGCCCATGCCGGCGAAGAAGGCCCGCCGGCCTACATCACCTCGGCTCTCGACGTGCTGAAAGTCGAACGCATCGACCACGGCGTGCGCTGCCTCGAAGACGCCGCGTTGACGGCACGGCTGGCGCATGAACGCATTCCGCTGACGGTGTGTCCGCTGTCGAACCTGAAGCTGCGCGTGGTCGACCAGCTGGCTAATCACAACCTGCTGCAGCTGCTGGATGCCGGCCTGGTGGTCACCGTCAACTCGGATGATCCGGCCTATTTCGGCGGTTACATGAACGACAACTTCATCGCCACCTTCGAGGCGCTGCCACTGACGCGCGAGCACGCCCGCGTGCTGGCGCGCAACAGCTTTGATGCTGCCTTCCTCGATGGTGCGACCCGGCACAAATACCTGGCCGAAGTCGATACCTTTTTTGACGGGCAGCCCGCCTGATGTTACGTACCCTGGTGCAATCGCTGCGCATGACGCTGCGCGACTGGCGTGCCGGCGAACTGCGCTTTCTTCTCGTGGCGCTGGTGGTCGCGGTATCGGCGCTAACCTCGGTGAGCTTTTTTGTCGACCGCATGCGCACCGGCCTGAACCGCGATGCCCACCAATTGCTGGGTGCCGACCTGGTGATCCGTGGTGATGCACCGATTAGCGAACTGTGGCGATCCGAAGCCCGCAAACGCGGGCTGACGCTGGCCGAGACCGTCGTCTTCCCGAGCATGGCGCTGGCCGGCGAAGGCGATGCCATGCAATCGAAACTCGCCTCCGTGAAAGCCGTGAGTACCGGTTATCCGCTGCGCGGCAATCTGAAGGTCGCATCGAACGGTACCGACGATGGCGTGACGACGCGCGACATCCCGGCGGCCGGCACAGTCTGGGTTGATCCGACCCTGCTGCTGGCGCTTGATCTGCAGGTTGGCAGCACCCTGAAACTCGGTGACAGGCAATTCAAGATAGCCCGCGTGATCGCTTCCGAGCCGGATCGCGGTGCCGGCTTCATGAATTTTGCGCCGCGCGTGATGCTGGCGGAGACCGATCTCGCGAGCACCAAACTGATCCAGTACGGCTCGCGGATTACCTATCGTCTGCTGGTGGCCGGTACACCCGAAACTGCCACCGCGTTCCAGCAATGGGTGGAGAGCAGCATCGACAAGAACGCGATCAAGGGTATCCGCCTGGAGTCACTTGACAGCGGCCAGCCGCAGATGCGCGCCACGCTCGAACGCGCCGAACAATTCCTGTCGCTGGTCGGCCTGCTATCGGCGATGCTGGCAGCGGTGGCCATCGCGATGGCCGCACGCCGCTTCATGCTGCGTCATGTCGATTCCTGCGCGATGCTGCGCTGCCTCGGCATGACGCAAAATCAGGTCACGCTGCTGTATCTGGTCGAATTTTTCCTCATTGGTCTGGTGGGCAGTGCGCTCGGTGCGGTGGTCGGATTTGGCGCGCATTTTGTGCTGCTCGAATGGCTGGGCAAGCTGGTCTCCAGCGACTTGCCGGCAGCGAGTTTTCTGCCGGCGTTGCAAGGCATCGCGACCGGCTTGCTGCTGCTGATCGGTTTCGCGTTGCCGCCGGTGCTGCAGCTGCGCAATGTGCCGCACAACCGCGTGATCCGGCGCGAACAGGATGCGCCGCAGCCGGTTGCGCTGGCGACGTATGGTCTTGGTTTGCTGACCTTTGTGGGCTTGCTGCTGTGGCAGGCCGGGAACGTCAAGCTCGGTCTGCTGACGGCCGGTGGATTCCTCGGCGGGCTGGCGCTGTTTGCCGTGCTCGGCTGGCTCAGCCTGAAATCTCTGCGCGCCATGCGCGGCCTCATCAATCATGCCAGCTGGCGCTTCGCCATCACGGCCTTGCAGCGCCGTCCGGGAGCGACGGTGGTGCAAGTGGTGGCCTTGTCGCTCGGCCTGATGGCGCTGCTCTTGCTGACCGTCGTGCGGGGTGATCTGGTCAGTGCGTGGCGCCAAGCCACGCCCGCCGATGCGCCCAACCAGTTCGTCATCAATATTCAACCCGATCAGACTCAGCGCGTGCGCGGCGAACTGACTGCCAACGGCGTCATCGACCCGACCCTGTATCCGATGATTCGCGGCCGCCTGATCGCCGTCAACGGTGCGGCCATCGGTGGCGATGCGTATGTCGACGATCGCGCCAAGCGACTGGTCGAGCGTGAGTTCAATCTGTCGACCATGACTGGCTTGCCGCCGCAAAACCAGGTCATTGCCGGCCGCTGGTTCGACAACAGCAAACCCGAAGCCTCGGTCGAGGAAGGCCTGGCCAGGACGCTCGGCCTGAAGCTCGGTGACACCCTCAAGTTCGACATCGCCGGCCAGCTGGTCGAAGCACCGGTGACCAGTCTGCGCAAGCTCGACTGGGGTTCGATGCAAGTCAATTTCTTTGTGATCCTGAACCCGGCGGTGATGGCCAGCACGCCGCAAACCTGGATCACCGCATTCCATCTGCCGCCGCAAAACGTCGCACTGGTGAACCAGCTCACACGCGACTTTCCGAACCTGACCGTGGTCGATGTCGGCAACGTCATCAAGCAGATCCAGGCGGTGGTCGACCAGGTCGTTACTGCGGTCGAGTTCCTGTTCCTGTTCACGCTGGTGTCGGGCGTGCTGGTGCTGTACGCGGCACTGGCCGGTTCGCATGACGAGCGCACCCGTGAGGCCGGCCTGTTGCGCGCACTGGGCGCAACACGCAAGCAATTGTCGCAAGCGCAGTGGATCGAGTTCGTGCTCGTCGGTGGTTTGTCGGGCTTGCTCGCGGCCTCTGGCGCAGCGGCAGTCGGCTGGTCGCTTGCCACCTTCGTGTTCGATTTCGAGTGGCAATTCAGTCCGGTGGTCTGGCTCGCCGGACTCGTTGTGGGTGCTGCTTGCGCGGTCTTCGGTGGCTGGGCCGGCTTGCGCAATGTGCTCAATCAGCCGCCACTGCAAACCTTGCGCGGAACCTGACGATGACGACTGAATCGACTCTGTTGTACGACCTCATCGGTGGCGATGCGCGGGTGCGCGAACTGGTCGACCGTTTCTATGACCTGATGGATCTGGAGCCGGAATTTGCCGAGCTGCGCGCATTGCATCCCGCCGCACTGGATGGCTCGCGCGACAAGCTGTACTGGTTCCTCAGCGGCTGGAGCGGTGGCCCTGACATGTACATCGAACGCTTTGGCCATCCGCGTTTGCGGGCGCGCCATTTGCCGTATCCGATCGGTGTCAGCGTGCGTGACCAGTGGATGCAATGCATGGCGTTCGCGTTGCAGGATATCGGCGTCGAGGAAGCTTTGCGTGACCGGCTGATTGCGTCGTTTTATCAGACCGCGGATTGGATGCGCAATCGTGAAGGGTGAACCACCAGCATGGGATCGAGCCCGTACAACCCCTATTGAAAAGATCCAATGACGCCTGTCGAACTGACTGTTTTACTTTTGCTGGTCGTCGTGATCGCGCTGCAAATCGTGTTGCTGATGCGCGCGCGCGGCGGCGACTCCGCACCTCAAGCGCTGGCCGCCGAGCGCCTCGAACGCCAGGTGCAAGCCTCGGCGCAAGCCACCCGCGTTGAGCTGGGCAGTAACTTTGCCCACTTCCAGCAAACCCTGTCGGCGCAGCTGACCACGCTCAATACCGCCATTGCCCAGCAGGCGCACAGCGGCCGCGACGAGCAATCGCTGGCACTCAAACGCTTCGGCGACACGCTGCAGCAAACGCTGACCACGCTGACCGAATCGAACGCGCAGCGCCTGCTTGAAGTGCGCGCCACGCTCGAAGAAAAAATCAAGGACCTGCAGACCGACAACGGCGCGCGGCTCGAAGAGATGCGCAAGACCGTTGACGAAAAACTCCACGCTACGCTCGAACAACGCCTCGGCGAATCATTCAAGCTGGTCTCCGACCGGCTCGACAAAGTCCATCAGGGCCTGGGCGAAATGCAGCAATTGGCGATCGGTGTCGGTGACCTCAAGCGTGTGCTGACCAACGTCAAGACGCGCGGCACCTGGGGCGAAGTGCAACTCGAAATGCTGCTCGAACAAGTGCTCACGCCCGAGCAGTATGCGAAGAATGTCGAGACCGTGCCCGGTACCGGCGAGCGCGTCGAGTTCGCCATCAAGTTACCCGGACAGGACCACGGCACCACGCCGGTCTGGATGCCGATCGACGCCAAGTTTCCGAAGGAGCAGTACGAGCGCCTGTCAGATGCGGCCGACCGCGCCGATGCCGACGGTGTCGCCAGCGCCGGGCGCGAGCTCGAACGCGTGATCCGGGGCGAGGCCAAGACCATCGCTGAGAAGTACTTGTCGCCACCATTGACCACCGACTTCGCGATCCTGTTTCTGCCGACCGAAGGCCTGTATGCCGAAGTCATGCGCCGGCCCGGACTGGCCGACGACATGCAGCGCGTGCACCGCGTCAGCATCGCCGGACCATCGACGCTGTCGGCCCTGCTCAACAGCCTGCAGATGGGGTTTCGGACACTGGCGCTGGAGAAGCGCTCGTCCGAAGTCTGGCAGGTGCTGGGCGCGGTCAAGACCGAATTCGGCAAGTTCGGCGACGTGCTGTCGGCCACGCGGGTGGCGCTCGAACGCGCGGCCAAGAATATCGAAAACGCCGAAGTGCGCAGCCGTCAGATGGCCCGCAAGCTCAAGTCGGTAGAAGCGTTGCCGGCGGCCGAGGCGCAGCAATTGCTCGGTGCTGATGCGGGTGAAGACCCCGCCTGACCGGTTGGCGCAGACAATCCGTCGAGGCGTCGTACCGCGTCGTACCGCTTAGTACCGCTTAGTACCTTTCTAACAGGCTGGCTGCGACGTGTGCCCCATCAGCACCTGTCAGATGATCGTCGCCCGGGTCACTGGCTGGCCGGATAGCCGGCCTCGCTCAACACCGCGAGCAATACGCTCCCGTCCAAGGTGCTATCGACCCGGACCTCATGCGCAGGAAGGTCGGTTTCGATGCGGGCTTGCGGGTCGGCGCTCAGCAGCGCCTTGGTGACGGACTTGGCGCAGCCGCCGCAATGCATGTTTGGAATGGTAAAACGAAGCATCTTGATCTCCTGGTTGATAAATAGGCCCGACGCAATCGGGTTTAACGTTGCGCACGATGCAATTACCGTGGCGGCTCGACGGCAGGGCGGCTCGGGCGTATCGACCCCGATCCAAACCGCGGCGTCCGATCTTGAGCTGGTGAATGCTGTTGCGCTGCGGCAGTCGGCTCAGCCAGATCCGCAATGATCGGGCAATCCGGGCGGTCATTGCCGTGGCAATGATCAGCCAGGTGCTCGAGCGTCTGCGCCATCGATTGCAGTTCGACGATCTTCGCCTTCAGACCGGCGACATGCGCCAGCGCCATCGTCTTGACGTCGGCGCTGGCGCGGCCACGGTCGCGCCACAAGGCCAGCAGTTCAGCGATCTGTTCGACAGAAAAACCGAGGTCGCGTGAACGACGGATGAAGCGAAGGCTATGTGCGTCGGCCGGGCTGTATTGTCGATAGCCTGCATCAGAGCGGGTCGCTTGCGGGATCAACCCAAGCTGCTCGTAGTAGCGAATCATCTTCGCCGAGACGCCTGAAAATTTGGCTGCCTGACCGATGTTCATCATTTTCTTCTCCTGAAAGACGCATCCAATATCATCCGAAAGACCGTGGCCTAGTCTACGCGCCGGTGCCTTGACGGGCAGGCATCAGCGTTCGTCGGGCGACGTCGTCCGATTTGCCGCGATAGTGCTACGGGTGTCGACGGTCATCGAGGCCTGGAAGCGCTTGAGCCGGAGCGCGTTGCCAAGCACGAAAACACTGGACAGCGCCATCGCGGCCGCAGCGAAGACCGGCGACAGCAAGCTGCCGTTTACCGGATAGAGCGCGCCCGCCGCGACCGGGATCAGCATGGCGTTGTAGGCGAAGGCCCAGAACAGGTTTTGCCTGATGTTGCGGATCGTCGCCTTGCTGAGCGCGATGGCATTCGGCACGCCACGCAGATCGCCCGACATCAGCACCACGTCGGCGGCCTCGATCGCCACATCGGTGCCCGTACCGATGGCCAGCCCGACGTCGGCTTCGGCGAGCGCCGGCGCGTCGTTGATGCCATCGCCCACGAAGGCGACCCGCGCGCCATTGATCCGCAACTTCTTCAGTGCTGCGACCTTACCGTCGGGCAGAACCTCGGCCACGACTTCATCGATGCCGAGCTGCCTGGCGATCGCTGCGGCCGTAGCCGCATTGTCGCCGGTGATCATCGCGACCTTCAGTCCGAGCGCATGCAGCGCCTTGATCGCTGCGGGCGTCGTCTCCCGGATCGGATCAGCCACCGCGATCACGGCTGCCAGGCGGCCATCAATGGCGGCGTAGAGCGGACTTTTGCCTTGCTCGCCGAGACGCCGGGCGGTCGGCAGGAAGCGCGCCACATCCAGACCGAGCTGCGTCATGAACCGGTCCGCGCCGATGGCGACGGTGCGGCCGGCGACCTTGGCCGACACGCCCAAGCCCGGGCTTGCGTCGAAGCTCTCGACGGCAGCGAGCGTGATGTCCTGCTGCTGTGCGGCGGCGACAATCGCTGCGGCGATCGGATGCTCGGAGCGGGCCTCGACCGCCGCCACGAGCGCCAGAACATCGTTGTAATCGAAGCCGTCGGCAGGGACGAGGTCGGTCAGCTCGGGGCGTCCTTTGGTCAGGGTGCCGGTCTTGTCGAGCGCGATGACGCTGACATCGCGCAGCGCCTGCAAGGCTTCACCCTTGCGGAAAAGAATGCCGAGCTCGGCCGCGCGGCCGGTACCGACCATGATCGAGGTCGGCGTGGCCAGTCCCATGGCGCACGGGCAGGCGATGATCAACACCGCGACCGCATTGACCAGCGCGAAGCTCAGCGCCGGAGCCGGACCAAAGATCATCCAGACCACGAAGGTCAGCGCGGCTGCGGCCATCACCGCCGGAACGAACCACATGGTCACCTTGTCGACCAGCGCCTGGATCGGCAGCTTGGAACCCTGCGCTTGTTCGACCAGGCGGATGATCTGCGCGAGCACCGTGTTCGCGCCGACCTTGGTGACGCGGAAACTGAAAGCGCCGGTTTTGTTGATGGTGCCGCCGATGACTTCGGCACCCGCTCCCTTCGCCACCGGCACCGGCTCACCGCTGATCATGCTCTCGTCCACATAAGAACTGCCTTCGACCACCTCGCCGTCGACCGGCACCTTCTCGCCCGGACGCACGAGCACGACATCACCGGTGCTCACCTGATCAAGCGCCAGTTCGAGCGTCACGCCGTTGCGCTGGACGCGGGCGGTCCTGGCCTGCAGTCCGACGAGCCGCTTGATCGCCTGCGAGGTGCGTCCCTTGGCGCGCGCCTCCAGCGTGCGTCCGAGCAGGATCAGGGTAACGATGACCACGGCGGCTTCGAAATAGACGTTGGCGGTGCCCTGCGGTAGCACGTCGGGAACGAAGGTCGCGACCACCGAGTAACCGTACGCTGCCGTCGTGCCGAGCGAGACCAGCGAATTCATGTCGGGAGCACCACGCAGCAACGCCGGTACGCCCTTGCGAAAAAAGCGCAGGCCCGGACCGAACAGCACCAGGGTCGCGAGTGCGAACTGGATCCTCCAGCTTGTCTGCTCGCCCAGCACCCCCATCACCCAATGGTGCATGGCGGGAATGAGGTGCGAGCCCATCTCGAGGATGAACACCGGCAGGGTGAAGATCGAGGCGATCAGCAAAGCGCGCCGCAGCGACCGTGCCTCGCTGTCACGACGCTTGTCGTCCTGATCGCCCGCAGTCGCCGTGTCGGCGGACAAGCGGCGCGACGTGTAACCCGCCTGTTCGACCGCCGCTTCAAGGTCGGCCATCGCGACGGCCCCAGCAAGGTGGCGCACCTGTGCGCGCCCGGTCGCCAGATTGACGGTGACATCGAGCACGCCCGGGATGGTTGCGAGCGCCTTCTCCACCCGGCCCACACACGACGCACAGGTCATGTCGTCGATCGCCAGCACGGTGGTCTCTTCGGGAACGGCGTAGCCGGCGCGCTTGATGGCGTGGACAGCCGCCTGCGGATCTGCCAGGCCAGTGAAGGTGATGTCGGCGCGCCCGGTGGCGAGATTGACCGCCGCAGTGCGGACACCGGCGACCTCTTTGAGCGCGCGCTCGACACGCCCCACACAGGATGCACACGTCATGTCTTCAACCGGCAAGCTCAGACGATGGACTGAAGACATGGATGGATGGGTGCCTTGTTGCGCAGTGGAAGACATTGAGTTACCCCTTGAATGATTCTGTTGACGATCAGTTTCAGGCTTCCCACCGTGGGAAGGTCAAGGCTTGCGGGTGATTTATTTCACGACGCCCGGGTTCGCCATGCCGGGACAGTAGTCCCGCAGGATCGCCCACGTTATCTGTTACAGTCCGCCCGGTGCCAGGAAGGCCCGCCGCCAGGCTGGTCGCCATCACCTGCACGGGAAGCGGGGACGACCCCGCTGCTCGATGTCGATCCGGGGACGTCCTCTTGTTCTTGCGAGGTTGATGATGAATTGGATGCTTTTACTACTGGCCGGACTGCTCGAAATCTGCTGGGCTGTCGGCCTGAAACATACCGAAGGATTTACGCGCTTGTGGCCCTCGGTGCTGACCGTGCTGGCCATGGCCGCCAGTTTGGGTTTGCTGGGGATCGCGATGAAGACGCTGCCGGTCGATACCGCCTATGCGGTCTGGGTGGGCGTTGGTATCGTGGGCACGGCCTTGATCGGCATGTTTTTTCTGGGTGAGCCGGCCAGTACCGGCCGCCTGGTCAGTTTGGGATTGATCATCGCCGGCGTGGTCGGCCTCAAGCTGTCGTCGGTGGCCTGATCAGCGCAGGCCCAGCCACAATCCCAGTGGCACAAACAGCAGCGCCGCCAGGTTGCCGATCATGACGATGGACGCGACCTTGTCCGGTTCCTGCTGATAGCGCTCCGCCACCATGAAGCAGAACACGGCCGGCGGCAGCGACGCGAACAGGAACAGCTGTCCGCGCTGCGCGGCGTTGAGGACTAGCACGTGATCGAGTCCGAGTGCCACCAGCAAACCCGCCACCGGACAGACGATGGCACCGGTCACGCCGATTTTCCAGCTATCGAAACGGATGTCGAGCATCCGTACGCCGAGCGCGAACAGCATGATCGGAATGCTGGCATCACCCAGCAGCTTCATGGCCTGGAAAAGCGGTGCCGGAATCGGAATGCGCAGCAGCGCGAAGAACAGCCCGGCAAACATCGCCAGCATCATCGGATTTTTCAGGAAGGCCCAGGGCGAAACATGCTGCTTGCCGCCGGATTCGATGATCTTGATACCCAGCGTGAAGTACACGACATTGCAGGCCATGAACATCGCCACCGCCGCCGACAAGCCGCCCGGTCCGAACGCCAGCACCGCCAGCGGCAAGCCCATGTTGCCGCAATTGTTGTACATCATGGGCGGCAAAAAAGTACGCATGTCATAGCCGAGCAGGCGCGCCACCGGCCAGGCCAGCAAGCCCGATCCGAGCGCCACCAGCGCGCCGCCGGCGATCAGGCTGGCGTTGGCCGCGAGGTTGAAATCCCGTGCCGCCAGCGCCGTAAAAACCAGCAGCGGACAGAGTGCATCCATGCTCACCGTATTGACCGCAATCATATCGGCCTTGACGGCCGCACCGCGCACGCGGCCGTAGCCGTAGCCGATCGCGATGATGAAAAACACCGGCAGGATGATGCCGAGAATACGGTCGAAAATTTCCATGTGGTCCGGCCGGATCAGACTTCGATCAAGCCGTGTCGCACCGCGATCAGCGCCAGCTCGGCCTGATTGCCGGCGCCCAGCTTTTGCTTGACGTGATACAGATGCGTGCCGGCCGTGCGCGGCGAGATGTTCAGATCGATAGCGATCTGGTTGACCGACAAGCCTTTGGCCAGCTGGATGAAGACCCCGAACTCGCGCTCGGACAGGATCTCCAGCGGGTTTTTGGCCCCATCGAATTCCTGCAGTGCCAGCCGCTGCGAGACATGCGCATCGAGGTACATGCGACCGCTGGCGACCTGCCGGATCGCATGGATCAGCTCGTCCGGCGCGCTGCGCTTGGACAGATATCCCAGCGCGCCGGCCTTGAGCATGAAGCGCACGTAACTCGGGTTTTCGTGTGACGACAGGCCGAGCACCTTCAGATGCTTGTCGCGGGCCAGCAAACGGCGCGTGGCATCGACGCCGGTGCTGCCCTCGCCAAATGAAATATCCATCACCACCACATCCGGCTGGCAGGACTGCAATTGCAGATAGGCGGCATCGGCCGAATCGGCTTCGGCGATGACGCGGATATCCGGCGTCGCATCGAGCAGCATGCGAAAACCGAAACGCACCACCATGTGGTCATCGACCAGCATGACTGTCACGGGTTTGTTCATGCGTGATTGCCTTTCATCGGGATAGTCACGTCGACCACCAGGCCGCCGTGCGCACCGGGCTGGAAGCGCAGCGTGCCGCCCAGCGATTCGGTGCGCTCCTGCATGCCGCGCAGGCCGTAATGGCCGGCGCGGATCAGCGTCCTGGTCGCACCTTTGCCATCATCGGCAATCGATAGGCACAGGTCGGGGCCTTGCTGGCGCAACCAGACCGTCGCATGGCTGGCACCGGCATGGCGGATCACGTTGGTCAGTGCTTCCTGGGCGATGCGATACAGCGTGATGTCGGTCGCGTCGGACAGTGCCGGCAAGTCGTCGTCGGCGCGGAAGGCGAGATTGAGGGCTGGATGACTCAGCTGCAGTTCGGTGATCAGGTCACGCAAGGCATCGGCCACGCCCATGCCGTCGAGCTGAATAGGCCGCAGCCGCGGAATCATCCGGTGCAGCGCATCGGCGGTCGAGCCGGCCGTATCGAACAGTATTTGCACGCTGCGCTGACAGCTGCCGTCGCGCAGCGCCGGTTGCTGCATCAGCGACTTGGCGATGCTGCGCATCGCGGTCAGCGACTGGCCCAGTTCGTCGTGCAGTTCGCGCGCCAGCGCGGTGCGTTCTTCCTCGATGCGCTGATGCAGCAGTGTCGTGAATTCACGCTGTGCGGCTAGCCTGGCCTGAGCATCGGCGCTGGCCTGGCGGACCTGAAAATTTTCTTCGACCGCCTGCGCCATCCGGTTGAAGGTACGGCCCAGTTCGCCCGCTTCGCGTCCGCCCAGTGGCGGCAGGCGCACGGCATGGTCGCCGCGTTCGATGGCACGCAAGCCATTCTGGATGCGGTCCAGCGGTGCCAGCCAGCGCCCGAGGATGATGAATACCAGCAGGTCGGCCACCAGCAGCAGCAAGGCTTCGACCAGCACGATGCGCTTGAGGTCATCCCAGGCATCGAGCACGGAGCGGGTCGGGTTGGGCGTGACGGTCAGCTTGCCGCCGGCCAGCACGATGGTGGTGGCCGGCAGATGCGGCGTGACCAGTGTTTCGTACCAGTCCGGCGCATCGCGGCCCGCCTTGTAGGTCGAGGGCGGCGAGGCGTAGATCAACCGGCCGGACTGGTCCTGCAGCCGGATTTCATTGGCGCGGACGCGGCCGGTTTCCTGCAAAAATCCGCCGAGCTGTTCCAGTCCGCCCATCGCCGACAACCAGGTGATGCGGCTCAGCAGTTGCGCCGCGATGCGGTTCGAGGCTTCGATTTCCTCGCGCACGCTGTTGCGTGCCGACTGGATTTGTACCGTCACCAGCAAGCCCAGCACGAGCACGCTGATCAGCCCGAAGATCAGGTTGATTTTGTGGCGCAGGCTGAGCGCAGCGGGTGGATGCGAAGGAGGGGGGTGATCGGTCATGCCGCATTCTACCGGCCGCGACGGTGTCGCCCGCTGATGATTTTTGCGCTGCGGATTGCGCTACCCGTTTTACAGGTAGCGATCAGTCAGAGGATGCGTTTTCTTTTGGTCGGGCGGGTCGCTACAGTCGATCACATCGGGGCCGCTACGGTCCCGCGCACGGAGACGCTGATGACCACCACCGGACTACTGATCCCACCCTCGAGCATCGATCGCGGTATGGCACTGTTGCCGGGTTTGTTGTTGAGCGCGGCGATCGCGCTTGTGGCGATGGTGCTGGGCAAGCTGCCGGTGTTTGCGGCCAATGGCATGAGTGCGCTGACACTGGCCATCCTGCTGGGCATTGTGCTCGGCAACAGCGTCTACCCGCGCGTGGCGCTGACCAGCGCAGCCGGCGTGCAATGTGCGAAGCAGAACCTGCTGCGCATCGGCATCATCCTGTACGGCTTGCGCCTGACGATGCAGCAGATCGGCGAAGTCGGCGTGGCCGGCATCGTCATCGATGCGCTGATGCTGTGTTCGACCTTCGGGATGGCGCTGTTCCTGGGCGTGAAGGTGTTCCGGCTCGAACGTGATACCGCAATCCTGATCGGTGCCGGTAGCGCGATCTGCGGCGCGGCGGCGGTGCTGGCGACCGAGCCGGTCTTGCGGGCGCGTAGCGAACAGGTCACGGTGGCGATCTCGACGGTGGTGGTGTTCGGTACGCTATCGATCTTCTTGTACCCGCTGCTGTACCGGCTCAACCTGTACTGGCAGGTGCTCGATATTGCGCCGGCAACCTTTGGCATCTACATCGGGTCGACGGTCCATGAAGTCGCGCAAGTCGTCGCTGCGGCGCGCTCCATCGGTGATGAAGCGGCCAACACGGCGGTGATCGCCAAGATGGTCCGCGTGATGATGCTCGCGCCATTTCTGATTGCGTTGTCGGCCTATGTGTCGCGCTCGACCCGGCCGCGCGCGAACTGCGCGGCCGGGTCGAGCGCGCCGGGCCGTCTCGCCGTGCCGTGGTTTGCGTTCATCTTCGTCGCCGTGGTGGGCTTCAATTCGCTGGCATTGCTGCCCGCCGGTCTGGTCGCCGTACTGATCGACATCGACACCTTCCTGCTGGCGATGGCGATGGCCGCGCTGGGACTGGGTACCCGCTTGTCGGCGATCCGCCAGGCGGGTGTGCGGCCTTTACTGCTGGCGGCGATGCTGTTTGTGTGGCTGGTGGCTGGCGGGGCGCTGGTCAATCGGGTCGTGATGCAGTTTTAGGCAAGGCGGGTAGCGGGCGTTGGCGAGCCTGGGCGGTGCATTTGGTGCAATGCCCTTCGGTTATTGCACCCTACGATCGCCACCGCAAGCCGCCAACATGCAGGGTGCAATAACCGCAGGGCATTGCACCGATGCGTACCACATGCCCATCGCCCCTCACCGCGTCCAGTGCTGGCACAATCCCAGAAAATGCCGCAAACGCGGTGATAGATTCTTGTGCTTGCTGTGGGCCAGATAAAACTGCCGGTGCAAGGTCGGCAGTGCGGTCTTCAGCTCGATCAATCTTCCCAGTCCGATCAGATCACTGACCACGCAGCGCGACAGACAGGCCAGCCCGAGTCCGGCCGCGGCAGCATGCTTGATGGCTTCCGAATTACCGAATTCGCCGACGCTGCGCAAGCCGGGCAAGTGGACACGCAAGGCCTGATCAACCGTTTCGCGCGTACCGGAACCTGGTTCGCGCAACAGCCAGCCGGCGCACTCAAGCAGCGCCAGCGACACCGGGCCATCCGGCCAGATCGCATAATCCGGTGCTGCCACGACGATCAGCTCATCGTCGATCCACGGCAGCATGATCAGGTCGGGATCGGTACTCGGACCTTCCAGCAAACCCACATCGACCTCGAAGTTGACGATGGCCGCGACGATCTGCGCGGTGTTGGCAATCGTCACACGCGGATAGCCGGCGGCGGCGCGCCCGAAGGCCTGGGCAAACAGCGTCGGCAGCAGATAACTGCCGATCGTGGTGCTGGCACCGATGCGCAATCCGGTCGCCGAGAGCGGATCCGCAATCTGGAACAGCTGTTCGATATTGGTCGCCGCATCGAGCAGCTGGTGCGCCTGCGGCAGCAGCACGCGACCGCTGTCGTTGAGCACCAGTTTGTTGCCGATGCGATCGAACAGCTTGATCGCCAGCTGATGCTCGAGCTCATTGAGCGCCGCGCTGGTGGCTGATTGCGACAGCGCGACCGCACCCGCTGCGGCAGTGGTGCTGCCGGTGCGGGCGACGGCGAGGAAGATCTGGAGTTGGCGCAGGGTCAGGTGCATGAGGTATTGTCCATTTGTGCCACAGGCTGTGGCACTTTTGCCGTGCGGAGGAGTCCGCCGCAGATCGCGGCGATATGCATCAGGGTAACCGCTCCCGGCGAGTCTTTCATGAAAATCATGAGCCCTCCCGCGTCAATCTGCGCATGCCGATCCGCGCCGGCCGGTGCATGATCCATCCACCCGAGCAGCACCTTGACCGGGTATCCACAATTCCATCAACGAGACAACAAGGAGCATCACATGACCTGGACCACACCAACCGCCATCGACTTCCGTTTTGGTTTTGAAATCACGTTGTACATCGCCAACCGCTGATTGATTAACACTAGCCGGGATCGAGGTCGACCACGACATCGCCCCCGGCTATCCGGAGCTACCTTGAAAATACGCATACTGGGTTCAGCCGCCGGTGGTGGTTTCCCGCAATGGAATTGCAACTGCTTTAACTGCAGCGGCGTGCGCGATGGCAGCATCCGTGCAACCGCCCGCACTCAGTCGTCGATCGCGGTCAGCGAGAACGGCACCGACTGGGTCCTGATCAATGCTTCTCCCGATATCCTGCGCCAGTTGTCCCTCGCGCCTGCGCTGCAGCCCGCCCGCGCCATCCGCGACAGCGGCATTTGCGCGGTGCTGCTGATGGATGCGCAGATCGACCACGTGACCGGCTTGCTGATGCTGCGCGAGCGCTCGTCGCCGTTGCCGCTGTATGCGACCGGACAGGTCTTTGATGACATCTCGACCGGCTTGCCGATTGCTTCTGTACTGGGGCACTACTGCGGTGTCGAACGCCATACGATCACCCCTGACGGCCAGCCCTTCGTGATCGATCCGCTTGTGCAGATCCACTTCACGCCGCTGGCGCTGTCGAGCAAGGCACCACCGTATTCACCGCATCGCAACGACCCGCATCCGGGCGATAACATCGGCCTGATGATCACCAGCCAGTCCAGCGGCAAGCGCGTGTTTTATGCACCGGGACTCGGTGAAATGACTCCCGCAATCACCAGTGCGATGGCCAGCGCCGATGTCTTGCTGGTCGATGGCACGTTCTGGACCGAAGACGAAATGATCACGCTCGGCCTGTCCAAAAAACCGGCCTCGGCGATGGGCCATCTGCCGCAGAGCGGTCCCGGCGGCATGATCGCCATCCTCGACACCATGCCGGCCAGCCGCAAGATCCTCATCCACATCAACAACAGTAACCCGATCCTGCGCGAAGATTCGGCCGAGCGGGCCGTGCTGACGCAGCATGGTATCGAGGTCGCCATCGACGGCATGGAGATTCAATTGTGAGCAACTCAATGGCAAGCAACCCAATTGCACCCGATTTGATTGCACGACCCTGGAGCCGCGAAGAATTCGAACAGCAGCTGCGCGCCAAGGGCAAGAGTTACCACATCCATCATCCGTTCAATGTGCGGCTCAATAGCGGGCAATGCACGCCGGCGCAGATTCGCGGCTGGATCATCAATCGCTTTTACTACCAGTCCATCATCCCGAAAAAGGATGCCGCGATCCTGTCCAATTGCAATGACCGAGAGACCCGCCGCAAGTGGATTTCGCGCATCCTCGACCATGATGGCTACGACGATTACAGCGGCCACGCCGCCGGTGGTATGGAAGCCTGGACCCAGCTCGGGGCGGCCGCCGGTATCGAGCGCGAGGCACTCTGGTCGCTGAAACACGTCGAGCCCAGCGTGCGTTTTGCCTGCGATGCCTATGTCGAATTCGCGCGCCGCCAGCCATGGCAGGAAGCGGTCTGCTCGTCGCTCACCGAGATGTTCGCGCCGCAAATCCACAAGGACCGGCTGGCCGGCTGGCCCGATCACTACCCGTGGATACAGGCATCGGGACTGGCGTATTTCAGGAGCCGGATTCCGCTGGCGCAGCGCGATGTCGATCACGGCATGGCGGTGACGCTGGCGCATTTCACGACGCGCGCGCAGCAGGAGCGGGCGCTCGACATCCTGCAGTTCAAGCTCGACATCCTGTGGGCGATGCTTGACGCGATCGAGAAGGCGTATCCCGCATGACGACCACCAACGAACAAATCACGCCGGCTGCACCCAAACTGAATCGCCACTTCCGCCTGCAGTGGGAAGAAGCCCAGCACTGCCACGTGCTGCTGTATCCCGAAGGCATGGTGCGCCTCAATGCCAGCGCCGGAGAAATCCTGCAGCTGTGCGATGGCGTCACCACCGTCGAGCACATCGTCGCAACGCTGGAGCAGAAATTTAATACCACCGGCTTGCGCGCTGATGTCGATGGCTTGCTGGCCCACGCGTTCGCGCAGAACTGGATCGTCTGATCATGAAGCCCATTCCGTCTCCGCCTTACTGGCTGCTGGCCGAGCTGACCTATCGCTGCCCGCTGCATTGCGCGTTCTGCTACAACCCGGTCAACTACGCATCGGTGCGCAATGAACTCACGACGGCCGAATGGTTCAAGGTGATGCAGGAAGCGCGTGCGCTCGGTGCGGTGCAGTTGGGGTTTTCGGGTGGCGAACCGCTGCTGCGCGACGACCTCGAAGAACTGGTCACCGAGGCACACCGGCTTGGCTTTTATACCAACCTGATCACCTCCGGCGTCGGCCTGACCGAGGCGCGTTTGTCGGCATTGAAGCAGGCCGGCCTCGATCATATCCAGCTGTCGTTTCAGGATTCGACCAAGGAACTCAATGACTTCCTGAGCAGCACCAAGACCTTCGACCTGAAGAAAAAAGTCGCGGCGTTGATCAAGCAGTTCGACTATCCGATGGTGCTCAATTGCGTGCTGCACCGGCACAACCTGCCGCACGTCGACAAGATCATCGAGATGGCGCTGGCGCTCGATGCCGAATATCTGGAGCTGGCCAATACCCAGTATTACGGTTGGGCGATGAAGAACCGCGACCAGCTGATGCCAACCCGCGAGCAGCTGCGCGACGCCGAAGACGTCGTCGCCACCTACCGCGAAAAAATCGGCAAGCGCTGCAAGATCCTGTTCGTGATTCCCGACTACTTCGAAGATCGGCCGAAGGCTTGCATGAATGGCTGGGGTTCGGTGTTTCTCGGTGTGGCACCCGACGGCGTCGCGCTGCCGTGCCACAACGCGCGTGACTTGCCGGGACTGGACTTGCCGAACGTGCGCGACATGGCGATGCGCGAGATCTGGTACGACAGCAGCGCCTTCAACACATACCGCGGCGACGACTGGATGCAGGAGCCGTGCCGCAGTTGTCCGGAGAAGGCGAAGGACTTCGGCGGTTGTCGCTGTCAGGCCCTGATGCTGGCCGGTGACGCGGCGGCGACCGACCCGGTGTGCGCCAAGTCGCCGCTGCGCGAACGGGTCGACAAGATCATTTTTCAGGCGGCTAATCGCGGGGTGGTGACGACGCCGGTCATCGTCGAGCAGCCGATTATTTTCCGCACGGACCACAACTCACGCACATTGGCTTGATCGGGTATAAGTACCGGCATGCAAAATCCTGCCGACCAACCCCTCAATATCCGCCTGATCATCAGCGGCCTCGTGCTTGTCATTCTGCTTGGAGCAATCGAACAAACCGTGGTGGCCGTGGCGCTGCCGGTCATCGCCGGCCAGCTCAATGGTTTCGCGCAGATGGCCTGGGTGATTTCCGCCTATCTGGTGGCCTGCACGGTGGCCACGCCGATCTGGGGCAAGCTCAGCGATATCCACGGCCGCAGTGCCAGCCTGAGTGCCGCCATCATCATCTTCACGCTGGGTTCGCTCGGTTGCGCGCTGGCGATGTCGATGCCGCAGCTGATAGCCTTCCGGGTCTTGCAGGGACTGGGCGGCGGCGGACTGATCTCGGTCGCCCAAGCCACCATCGCCAACGTCGTGCCGCTGCGCGAGCGCGGCCGCTATCAGGGTTACATCAGCGGCGTGTACGCCTCGGCCAGCCTGGCCGGCCCCATTCTTGGCGGCTATCTGACGCACTACCTGTCATGGCGCTACATCTTCTGGATCAATTTGCCGCTGGGCTTGCTGGCGCTGTGGCTGGTGCGCCGGTCATTGCGCAGCCTGCCGGTCACGCATGCGCAGCACAGTGTCGATTACGTCGGTGCGGTGCTGTTCGCTACCGGCCTGACATCGGTGCTCATTGCGATGACGCGCCTGGGGCAGGGCGTGGCGCTGGTCGAACCGTTCAATCTGCTGCTGGCCATCGGCGGTATCACGATGCTGCTGCTGTTCGGCTGGCATTCGAGTCGCAGTAGCGCGCCGCTGATTCCGCTCTCGCTGTTTCGCAACAAGACTGTGACGATCTGCTGTGCGGTCCTGTTCCTCGCCTTTTTCCAGTTCATTTCGATGTCGGTGCTGTTGCCGTTGCGCTTGCAACTGGCCGGTGGCATGGAGGCAGATTCATCGGCCTTGCGATTGCTGCCGCTGACGCTGGCGATTCCGCTCGGGGCGTTTCTGGCGGGGCGGCTGATGAGTGCGACCGGGCATTACAAGATGCTGCAGCTAGGCGGAGCGATTGCGGCCACCGTCGGCGGCATCGCGATGGCGCTGTGTCCGCTGGATCAGCCGGGCTTGATGGTGGTCGCGTTGGTGGTGCTGGGAGTCGGGCTGGGGTTTCAGTTTCCGACCTCGATGGTGGCAACGCAAAATGCGGTATCAGTCGGGCATATTGGCGTGGCAACGGCCTTGACGTCACTGTCACGTTTGCTCGGTGGGGCGGTGGGCGTGGCCTTGCTGTCATCGCTACTGACGACCTTGTTGCGACATGCGTTGCCGGATGCCCCGGCTGATCTGTTTGGTTCGCTGATGAGCGATGCGTCCGGACGGGTTGCTGCGGATGGCGCGTTCCGTCAGTTGTTCCTGATCAGTGCTGCCTGTTCGGCGCTGGCGCCGCTGATGATCCTGCAATTGTCGGAGAAAGAATTGCGCGGCAAGACGGTGTCTGCCGCGCCTGTCAAGACCTGATCAGTCCTCGGCAATAATCTGGCGCAGCGCCTGTTCGAACACATCGACAGGCTGGCCGCCGGCAATCAGGTGGCGCTCGTTGATGATCACGGCCGGTACCGAGTTGATGCCCTGGCGGACGAAGAATTTTTCACGCGCGCGCACTTCGTCGGCGAACTCGCTGGTGGCGAGGATCTTGGCGGCGCGGTCGCCGTCGAGGCCGGCCTTGATGGCGACGTCGACCAGCACTTCATGCGAACTCGGATCACGGCCATCGGTGAAATACGCGGCGAACAAGGCGTGCTTGAGCGCGACCTGACGGCCTTCTTCTTCGGACCAGTGCAACAGGCGATGCGCATCGAAGGTGTTGTAGATGCGGCTGTGCGGCTTCATGCCGAAGGTGAAGCCGAGTTCTTCGCCGCGGGCGCGAATCGACTCGCGGTTGGCAGCGCTTTGGGCGGGCGTCGAGCCGTATTTCTGGGTGATGTGCTCGGTGATGTCCTGGCCGCCGCGTGGCATGTCCGGGTTCAGTTCGAAGGGTTGGAATTGCATCGTTACTTCGACCTCATCACCGACACGGGCGATTGCCTGTTCGAGCGCCAACAGGCCGATGATGCACCAGGGGCACGATACGTCGGAGACAAAATCAATTTGCAAATGCTTGGCCATGGAGTTTCCTTGTCGCTTAAGTGAGTCCGTCAAACAGCATCACGTCGACCAGATCGCCGGCGGCGACCGATCCTTGCGCGTCATGCAGCACTACCATGCAGTTGGCTTCGACCATCGAGCGCAGGATGCCGGAGCCCTGTGCGCCGGTGATGCGGACTTGCTGGCAGCCGTCGCTGTCTGTGGAGAGAATGCCGCGCTGATATTCAGTGCGGCCGGGTTTCTTGCGGATCGCCGCGGTCGAGCGCGCCCGCATCAAGGGCGGCGCACTCGCGTCGGCACCCATCATGTGCAGCAGCGCCTGGCGGGCGAAAAAGTAAAAAGTCACCATCACCGCGACCGGATTGCCGGGCAGGCCGAACAGGAAGGCACTCTGTCCGTTCGAACTGATCTGTCCGAAGGCCATCGGCCGGCCCGGGCGCATGCCGATTTTCCAGAACGAGACATCGCCGAGCCGGGCCATGATGTCGCGCGTGTAATCGGCTGCGCCGACCGAGACCCCGCCCGAGGTGATGATGGCATCGGCGTTTTCACAGGCGTGGCGCAGGGCAGCTTCGAGCGAGTCGGGATCATCCTTGACCACGCCCATGTCGATCAGATCGCAGCCAAGCCGTGTCAGCATGCCATGCAAGGTGTAGCGGTTGCTGTCGTAGACGCAGCCTTCATCGAGCGGCTGGCCGATCGAGCGTAATTCGTCGCCGGTCGAGAAAAACGCCACGCGCAGGCGGCGCTGCACCGGCACTTCGGCGATGCCCAGCGAGGCCAGCAAACCAAGGTCGGCCGGACGCAGGATGCGGCCCTTGCACAGAGCGGCCTGGCCTATCCGCAGGTCTTCGCCACGGAAGCGCCGGTTGTCACCGCTGCGCACAGCACCTGCCGGCACGGTGATGTGCAATTGAGTTGCGTGCAAGGTAAATTCCTGCGGGATCACGGTATCGCATTCGGGCGGCATGACCGCACCGGTCATGATGCGCACACACTGGCCGGGAGCGACGCTGCCGGCGTGGGCACGGCCAGCGTAGGCGGTACCGGCAACGGCCAGCGTGACAGCGGCATCGCCGAGGTCAGCACTGCGCAGCGCATAGCCATCCATCGCCGAATTGTCATGCGATGGCACGTCGATCGGCGAGATGATGTCGCGCGCCAGCACGCGACCTAGCGCACTGCGCAAGGCCAGTTGCTCGATGCAGTCGATCGGCGTGATGAAGTCGGCGATGATGCGCTGGGCATCCGCTACCGGAACGGCATCGGGGTCATAGCCGGACAGGCAGCTGACGACTTCGGCGAGGGAACGGACAGATGGATTCATCAGTATCAGGTGGTTTCGAATTTACGCAGGTCGTCCAGCGTGTTGATATTTCGGAAGGCGGCTTCATCGTCGAAGTGGACTTCTGTCACCGGCAGCGAGGCATACCAGGCATCGACCTTGCGGCCACCCTGTTGCAGGAACAGCGTCAGGTGCGGCAGCAGCGCGGTTTTCATCAGGCAGAACACCGGATGCGTCTGGCGCTCTCCGGCGCTGCCGGTGACGGCCACAGCGAGGTCGGCATTGTTCTCGATCAGGGCCGTTTTCAGGCGCTCGACGAGGTCGGCCGGCAGGAACGGCGAGTCGCACGGCGCGGTGACCAGGTAGGTCGTATCGCAATGCATCAGGCCGGTCTGGATGCCGGCCAGCGGTCCGGCGAAGCCCTGCATGTCGTCCGGCCAGACGGCGGTGCAGATCGCTTCATAGGCGGCCAGGTTCTGGTTCGCGTTGATCATGATGTCGTCGACCTGCGGGGCCAGGCGCATCAGCGCGTGCATCGCCATCGGCGCGCCGCGAAAATTTTGCAGGCCCTTGTCGACGGTGCCCATGCGGGTGCCGCGTCCGCCTGCGAGGATCAATCCGGTAGTGGTCATGGGTTCAGCCTCCGATGTAGGACATTTCAACTTTGTTGGCGCTGCGTGGCAGGCCGACGGTGTCGGCGCTGCGCAGTTCGGAATAGCGGTCAGTGCGTTTGTGCCAGACCTGACCGATAGCGGCGGAGATTTCGGCATCGCTGTGACCGGCGCGCATCAGTGCGCGCAGGTCGTGCCCGGCGGTGGCGAACAGGCAAGTGTAGAGCTTGCCTTCGGTCGACAGGCGGGCGCGGCTGCAATCCTGGCAGAACGCCTGCGTGACGCTGGAGATGACGCCGATTTCGCCGCTGCCGTCGGCATAGCGCCAGCGACCGGCGGTCTCGCCGACGTAATTCGGATCGATCTGCTGCAATGGAAATTCGCTGCCGATGCGCGCGATGATTTCGGAGGACGGCATGACTTCATCCATTTTCCAGCCGTTCGAGGCACCGACATCCATGTATTCAATGAAGCGCAGAATCGCCGGCGAATCCTTGAACTGGCGCGCCATCGGCAGGATTTCCTGATCATTCATGCCGCGCTTGACGACCATGTTGACCTTGATAGCACCGAGCCCGACCGCGTGCGCGACATCGATGCCGTGCAGCACGTCGGCCACTGGAAAGTCGACATCGTTCATCATCCGGAAGGTGGCTTCATCGATCGCATCGAGCGAGACGGTGACACGCTTGAGACCTGCATCTTTCAGCGATTGGGCTTTTTTGGCGAGTAGCGAGCCATTGGTGGTGAGCGTGATGTCGAGGTCGCGGCCGCTGTGTGTTTTCAGGCGGCTGAGCATTTCGATGAGTTTTTCGAGGTGCTTGCGCAGCAGCGGTTCGCCACCGGTCAGGCGGATTTTTTCGATACCGTGGTCGATGAAAATGCGCGCCATGCGGGTGATTTCTTCGAACGACAGCAGCGCCGTTTGCGGCAGGAATTGATAGTCCTTGTCGAACAGCTCTTTCGGCATGCAGTAGACGCAGCGGAAATTGCAGCGGTCGGTGACCGAGATGCGCAGGTCGTGCAAGGGGCGCATCAGGCGATCGGTCAGCAGGCCGGTGGGGGCGAGCAAGGTGGCGGGGATGGGCGGCGTGCGGTTTTGCTGGCGCAGGTCGGTGATCGGAATGACTCTGTCTGTCATGGGATTGGGTTTTCTCGGTGCATTTTTATCAGGCGTAGAACGATACCATGAGGCCCGCAACTGCACAGGCAACGATCAGCTTGATCGGGCCGGTTTTATAGCGCAGTAACGCGACGCAGGCACTCAACGTGATGGCCATCGCGATCCAGTCCCACCGTGCCACACCCTCCTGCAAGCGGAACACGTGGTCGGCAAAAAAGACGGCGAGGCTGATGATGACCCCGACCACGGCCGCTGAAATTGCCGTCAGTGGCGCGGTCAGCCGGATGTTGTCGCGGGTTGATTCGACCAGTGGTCCGCCGGCGAGAATGAAGATGAACGACGGCAGGAAGGTGAACCAGGTCGCGACAAAAGCACCAATGACACCGGCGGCCAGCAGATGCTGCGCGCCGAAGATTTCTTTGGTCCAGCCGCCGACAAAGCCAACGAAGGCGACGATCATGATCAACGGGCCTGGTGTGGTTTCGCCAAGCGCCAGGCCATCGATCATCTGGATTCCTGTCAGCCACTGGTAGTGTTCGACGGCACCCTGGTACACGTACGGCAACACCGCATACGCGCCGCCAAATGTCAGCATGGCCGCTTTCGTAAAAAACCAGCCGAGTTGTGCCAGTGTGCTGTCGATACCGGCCAGTAGCGCGATGGCTGCCCAGGTGATTACGGCCAATCCAATGCCGATGCCGCCGGTCAGTGCCAGTCGCGCCGGTGAAAAGTGCGCATGCGCCGGCGTGGGTGTGGAGTCATCGATCAGGGCCGGTCCGTAGGTCGCTGTCGCGGCGGTATGGCTGCCGCCGGGGCGAAACAGCTCAGGTCGAACGCGTCCGCCTATCCAGCCGGTCAATCCGGCAACAAGCACGATCAACGGAAAGGGCAGATGCAACAGCGCGATCGCCGCGAAGGCCAGGACGGCGATGCCGCGCAACCAGTTATTTTTTAACGTGCGCGAGCCGATCCGGTAGGCTGCAGCGAGGACGATCGCGACGACGGCAGGCTTGATTCCATAGAGGATGCCGGCGACCACCGGTTGGTTGCCGAACATCAAGTAGATCCAGCTCAGCGCAATCAAAATGAAGAGTGACGGCAATACGAACAGCGCGCCGGCGATGATGCCGCCGCGGGTCCGGTGCATCAGCCAGCCGATGTAGACGGCGAGCTGGGTGGCTTCCGGTCCGGGCAGCAGCATGCAAAAATTGAGCGCATGCAGAAATCGCCGCTCGGAAATCCAGCGCCGCTTTTCGACCAGGTCGGCATGCATCAATGCAATTTGTCCGGCCGGTCCGCCGAAGCTGATAAAGCCGAGCTTGAACCAGTACCAGAAGGCTTCGCGCAGCGGGACGTCGGCTGGCACAGCGGTGTCGATCGGGGTAGATGTGGACATCAGGTATTCCCATCAAAAAACCGGGGTGGCGGACGGCATCGGCGTCCTGATAAAAAAAGGGAGCGTGAGCTCCCTTTCGATGGTTGGCTAGCGCGCGTCATGCATCAGTCGATGCATGATGCGCGCGGCACTTAGCGTTGCGTTTCGATTTGTACCAGCGGCTCTTCAGCCTGCACTGGCACTACCTTGCGCTCACGGCGTACCCGTGGTGCCTCGGCCGTATTGGCCGCTGCGGCCTGTGCAGCTTGCAGCTTGACCGGATCGGTCGCTGCCAGCACCAGGCCGGCTGACTTCAGCACGTCGGCGAGGTCGTCGGTCTTAGTAATGGCGGCGACTGGCTCGGCTACCACTGCGACGACTGGCTCAACGACCACGGGCGCTGTTTCGACCGCTGCGGCAACCGGCTCGACAACTACCGGTGCTGTTTCGACCACTGCGACAACTGGTTCGATGACGACTGGTGCTGTCTCGACCACTGCGGCGACTGGCTCGACAACGACTGGCGCTATCTCGACCACTGCGGCAACTGGCTCGACAACGACTGGCGCTATCTCGACCACTGCGGCAACTGGCTCGACAACGACTGGCGCTATCTCGACCACTGCAGCAACCGGCTCGACGACGACTGGCGCTATCTCGATTACTGCAGCAACCGGCTCGACGACGACTGGCGCTGTTTCGACCACTGCGGCAACTGGCTCGACAACGACTGGCGCTGTTTCGACTGCTGCGGCAACTGGCTCAACAACTGCAGCGACCGGCTCAATAACCATGACCGGTGCAGGCATCGTCACGGCGACTGCAGCGACGCGGTCTTCGGTACGGATGACTTCCTGCGGAACCAGAGGTGCCGGCATCGCGGCGCTCAATGCCGATGCCGGATAAGTGACATCGTTATCGGATGCCAGCAGGTCAGCACGGGCACTTGCGGCATCTGCGGCAGCAGCAGCGATTGCGTTCGAGGCCACCGGTACAAAGACTTGCTCGGCATTGTCGCTGGCAGACGATGCGGCTTCTTCGCCATCTTCGCCTTCATTACTGCCTTCGACAGCTTCGCCACCTTCACGATCGCGACGGTTGCGGTTGCGACCACCACGACGCCGGCGCCGGCGCTTCTCTTCCAGTTGCTCGCCTGTCTCACCATCGACCGCAGCGACGCCGGAGGTTTCGTCGTCATCCTGAGCGGTGGTAGTGCCGAGTACCTGGACGGCAGCAGCCGACACAGCGGCAGCGATGCCGGTACCAACGGCGACTGGCACGAGCAGCTCGTCGCTACGGGTTTCAGTAGCGACTTCCTTGCGCTCGTCGCGTGGTGGCCGTGGCGTGCGTTCGCGACGCGGTTCAGCGCTGTCGCGCGGCTCGCGGACTTCGCGCGGTTCACGCACTTCACGCGGCTCGCGTGGCTCACGCGGTGGGCGTGGTGTGCGGGCTACCGGTGCGGCGACCTCGGCGACCGGTGCGGTCTTGGTGCCTTCCTCGCGACCCGATTCATCCCGGTCGCGACCACCGCGACCACCACGACTGCGACCACGTGCATTGCGGGCGTTTTTGTCATTGCGGTCGGTCTTTTCTTCCTGCTTGGCGACTACGACTGGTGCGACAACCGCAGGAGCTTCCGGTTTCCTGAAGAAGAATCCGATCAGCTTGGCCAAGAAGCCTTCTTCGGCTGCTGGTGCGGGCGGTGTTGCGACAGCCGGTTTGGCTGCTTCGACGACTTTGCGTTCGACGATCGGTGCTGGCTGGTCCGGCGTGATGCTCTTGACGACGGCTTCCTGGCGCGGCTTGGCTTCTTCTTTCTGGCGCTTGCCGTAGCTGATGTCGGTCTCGGCTTCCTCGACCATCGCATAGCTGGCCTGGATTTCTTCGAGGCGGGCATCGTCGTGCTTGATGCGCTCAAGCTTGTAGTGCGGGGTTTCGAGGTGCTTGTTCGGGATCATGATGATCGAGACCCGATGGCGGGTTTCAATTTTCAGGATCTCGCCGCGCTTTTCATTGAGCAGGAAAGCGGCGACATCGACCGGCGTCTGGATGTGGATCGCGGCCGAATTTTCCTTCATTGCTTCTTCCTGGATGATGCGCAGGACTTGCAAGGCGGACGATTCAGTATCGCGGATGTGGCCGGTGCCGTTGCAACGCGGGCAAGTGACGTGACTGCCTTCGGACAGCGATGGACGCAGGCGCTGGCGCGACAGTTCCATCAGGCCAAAACGTGAGATTTTGCCCATCTGGACGCGGGCACGGTCAAAGTGCAGGGCGTCTTTGAGACGGGTTTCGACTTCGCGCTGATTCTTGGCGTTTTCCATGTCGATGAAGTCGATGACGATCAGGCCACCGAGGTCGCGCAAGCGCAACTGGCGGGCGACTTCTTCGGCGGCTTCGCAATTGGTATTAAAGGCGGTGGTTTCGATGTCGCTGCCGCGGGTGGCGCGGGCCGAGTTGACGTCGACCGAGACCAGGGCTTCGGTGTGATCGATGACGATCGCGCCGCCGGATGGCAGAGGCACCGTGCGCGAGTACGCGGTTTCAATCTGGTGTTCGATCTGGAAGCGCGAGAACAGCGGCACGTCGTCGCGGTAGCGCTTGACCCGGTGAACCATGTCCGGCATCACGTGGCTCATGAACTGCTGGGCTTGTTCGTAGATGTCGTCGGTATCGATCAGGATTTCGCCGATGTCGGGCTGGAAGTAATCGCGGATAGCGCGGATGACGAGTGAGGATTCCTGATAAATCAGGAAGGCGCCGGTGGATGACTGGCCGGCGCCTTCGATGGCACGCCAGAGTTGCATCAGGTAATTCAAGTCCCACTGCAATTCATCGACATTGCGGCCGATGCCTGCAGTGCGGGCAATCACTGACATGCCGGCGGGCAGGTCGAGCTTGTCCATGGTTTCGCGCAGTTCCTGGCGATCTTCGCCTTCGACCCGGCGCGAGACACCGCCGCCACGCGGATTGTTCGGCATCAGGACCAGGTAACGTCCAGCCAGCGACACGAACGAGGTCAGGGCGGCGCCCTTGTTGCCGCGTTCTTCTTTTTCGACCTGGACCATGATTTCCTGGCCTTCGCGCAGCGCTTCCTTGATCGAGGTGGCGCGGACATCAACGCCTTCCTTGAAGTAGGTGCGGGCGACTTCCTTGAATGGCAGGAATCCGTGGCGCTCTTCGCCGTAGCTGACGAAACAGGCTTCGAGCGAGGGTTCGATGCGGGTTATAACGCCCTTGTAGATATTGGATTTGCGCTGTTCGCGGCCAGTGGTTTCGATATCGATGTCGATCAGTTTCTGACCATCAACGATGGCGACGCGCAGTTCTTCTTGCTGCGTCGCATTGAATAACATGCGTTTCATTTTATTTTGCTCCGTGACGACTCAGTGGTCGTCTTCAGTGCCGCCTTGTTTTTAGTATGGCGGCAAAAGTACAGGGATGTACGCGAGACCGGAGAATGCGGGAGGGAAGTGCCTTGGCGTGCATCAAACCGGCAGGCCGGTTATGTTGCAGCGGAGCGCAGATGTCATTGTTGTGATTACCGGCAACATGTCGCCGGACGTCGCGCGCTTCGGATATCGAGCGCAGCATCGGCGGCAGGGCGAACTGGATAAGCTAAACACACTTCCGGGTTCAGCAGAATCGGCAAACAGGGAACAACTACATCAATCCGCAAGCTTGCCTTTGAGCTGGCGAGCTAGCGGAATTTATCCGTACATTCCGACTTCTCTAGTCAATATTCTTGCGCGCTGTCCGATGACATCAACGGTGCGACCTTGACTCGCGCAGAAATGCTGCATACACATCTTTTCCATCGTATTTGCAAATTGGCGAGGCCGATGGAGACGCCCCTGTGTAGAATGATCTTCTTTCTCACACCAGCAGCTGTTTTGTAACTACTGCGAAACAAGTATATATTCAAAATGAAGGACTTAGAGAGATTTTCTGGGAAAGAAGCTGAAACGCTCTCACCCCCCCGGTCGTCGCAAGTTTCTCCCCAAGTTCAGCTCATCACGATTTCCGATGAAGAGTCGGGCCAGCGGATAGATAATTTTCTTTTACGCATCTGTAAAGGCGTACCCAAAAGTCATATCTATCGGGTGCTGCGTTCCGGAGAAGTGCGTGTCAACAAGGGCCGCATTGACCAGACCTACCGGTTGACCGAAGGCGATGTGGTCCGCGTACCGCCTGTGCGGGTTGCTGAAAAAAAAGAATCCACAGCGCCAGGTACCGAGTTCGTTACCCTTTTCGAAGACAGTCATCTCCTGATCATCAACAAGCCTGCCGGTGTTGCTGTACATGGTGGATCGGGCGTCAGTTACGGGGTGATTGAGCAATTGCGTGCTGCGAGGCCGGATGCCAAATTTCTGGAGCTGGTGCACCGGCTGGACCGCGATACCTCTGGCATATTGATGCTGGCAAAAAAACGCTCAGCGTTGACCAACCTCCACGAGCAAATCCGTGATGGCGAAATCGATAAGCGCTATCTGCTACTTGTGCAGGGCGATTGGCAAAATGCCCGCCAGCACATCAAACTGCCGCTGCATAAATTTAATGCCCCGGACGGCGAACGGCGGGTGCGGGTACAAGCCGATGGCCTGGCATCGCACACGGTGTTCACATTGCTGCGAAAATACGAAAACTTTGCTTTTCTGGAAGCGGAGTTAAAGACTGGCCGAACGCACCAAATCCGGGTTCATGCCGCTTCAAGCGGATTTCCCATTGCCGGTGACGACAAATACGGCGATTTTGCGTTGAACAGGGCCTTGCAAAAGGCGGATGGCAAACGAGTGGCGCTCAAGCGGATGTTTTTGCATGCGCACCAGATAACGTTCGTGCATCCGGAGTCCGGCAAGCCCGTGACGCTCAATGCGTCGTTGACGCCGGATTGCCTGCGGTTCCTGGCCAGCCTGACAGAAGCACCGACTGCCGGTACACCTGTCGTAAAGTAACCATCCCAACTTGAAGGAGCCGGTGGCAGCGCCATCGGGCATGACATGGCGCGAAAACAATTTGATCTGATCGTGTTCGATTGGGACGGTACCTTGATGGACAGCACTGCCACCATCGTCAAGTGCATACAGGATTCTGCCCGGGACCTGGGCTTGCCCATTCCGGACAAGCGCGCGGCATCCTACGTGATTGGCTTGGGCTTGCAGGATGCGATGGAGGCGGCTTTGCCGGATCTTGATCCCAAGTATTACCCGAAAATGGTGGAGCGCTACCGCCATCACTATCTGGCGACGGGCAATGATCTGACCTTGTTTGATGGCGTTCGCGAAATGCTGTCCGACTTGTCGCAAGCAGGATATTTTCTGGCTGTGGCGACCGGGAAAAGTCGGGTGGGGCTGAACCGGGCGCTCAATGCCGCCAAGTTATTGTCACTGTTCGATGCGACGCGCTGCGCAGATGAAACCTTTTCGAAGCCAAATCCGGCGATGTTGCAGGAGCTGACCCGTGAGCTGGGCCAGGACATGAAGCGCACCTTGATGATCGGCGATACGACGCACGATTTGCAGATGGCATTGAATGCAGGCGCTGGCGGCGTCGCGGTCCATTACGGGGCACACTCTGCCCAGGAGCTTGCGGTCTTGAAGCCTATGTTTGCGGCCAACTCCGTTCCTGAGTTGCATGCCTGGCTGACTGACAATGCCTGATTTTTCCGCAATTGCAGTGTGCGAATCGGCTGCTGTCATTGAAGGTGGCAGAGGTGTCCGTTTTGCGGTGACGGCAGCAGGTGCCGATGCGACCGGCTTCGTCATACGTTTTGGTGGTGTCGTGTATGGTTACCTCAACCGATGCGCCCATGTGCCGATCGAACTTGATTGGGCCGAAGGTGAGTTTTTCGAGTCCAGCGGCCTGTATCTGATGTGCGCAACGCATGGTGCAATCTATGCGCCGGAGAGCGGACGCTGTGAGGGAGGGCCATGTCGCGGTGGCAAACTTCGCGCGATTGCCGTCACTGAAACCAACGGCCAAATCGCCTGGTGTCCTGACACTTACGTAACAGCAGCCAAAGCCTGAGTTTTCGACCGATAGGAAAATAAGTATGAGCAATGATGATTTCAATTCAGCCCAGCCGGCCGCATCAGGTAGCAAGCCCATGAAAGACGGATGGGAGCGTGACGTCATCGAAAAGTTGGCCTATGAAGCGTTGCGCGAGCAGCGTGCCCGCCGGCGTTGGGGCATCTTTTTCAGGCTGGCGACGTTGGCCGCCGTAGTGTTCGGCATCTGGGCGTTCGTCAGTTTCGGGAAAACAGATACAGAAGTGCTGACCACGCATACCGCACTCATCGACATTGATGGCACGATCGAGGCCGGTGGCGGTAGCGGATCTGCAGAATCGGTGATTCCTGCCTTGAATAAGGCCTATGCCGACACCGCTGCTGTGGGCATCATACTTCGCATCAATAGTCCGGGCGGTAGTCCGGTTCAGGCGGGCATGATCAACGATGAAATTGGTCGTTTGCACAAGCTTTATCCAAAAAAGCCGCTGTATGTCGTAGTTGACGAAATGTGCGCTTCCGGCGGTTATTACATCGCGGTTGCTGCGGACAAGATATTTGTCAACAAGGCCAGTATTGTCGGCTCCATCGGTGTGTTGATGGACAGTTTTGGCTTTACCGGCTTGATGGATAAGGTCGGCGTTGAGCGTCGATTGCAAACGGCGGGCGTCAACAAGGGATTCATGGATCCGTTCAGCCCGCAAAGTGAAAAGCAAAAAGCCTATGCGCAAGCGATGCTTGACGAAATTCATCAGCAATTCATCGAAGTGGTTCGCAAGGGACGTGGCAAACGGCTCAAGGAGACTCCGGAGACGTTTTCAGGCTTGTTCTGGACTGGTACAAAAGCCGTCGAGATGGGTCTGGCCGACGGTTTTGGCACGATCGATAGCGTTGCCCGTGATGAGTTCAAGGCAGAAGACGTGGTTGATTACACGCAGCATGAAGGTTTGCCTGAGCGCGTTTTGAAGAAATTTGGTGCCGCGATGGGCGCAGGGGCGATGAAGGCGATTGTGTCCGGCACTGTCCTGCAATTGCACTGACCTGAAACGACAGCGATCACGCGAACTTTTCTCTGAGCAATAAAAAACGGCGACCAGGTCGCCGTTTTTTATTTTACGAAGCTCATTCGGCAAGTAGCAGGAATACCGTCGGTTTCTTGTGGAAATCAGGCGATTTGCCAACGGCCAGTTCGCGTTTCCACTGTGCGGCCGTTTGCGTACGTATCGACTCTTCTTCCGTAGTCAGGTCAGTAGCGATGCAAACCAGCGTGCCCGGGGAGCAAGTGGAAGTGAGTGCTTCCAGCAATCCAAGGTTGCGGTAGGGCGTTTCGATGAATAGCTGAGTTTGTTTTTCCTGGCGTGAGCGGTCTTCCAATGTTTTGATCCGTTTCAAGCGCTGGCCACCGTCTATCGGCAAGTAGCCGTTGAAGGCGAAGCTCTGCCCGTTCAGTCCGCTCGCCATTACCGCGAGCAATAGCGACGACGGACCCACCAGCGGCTTCACCCGGATGCCATGTTGATGCGCCAGTCTGACCAGGTTTGCACCTGGATCCGCGACGGCGGGGACTCCCGCTTCTGAAATCAGTCCTGCATCGCGCCCGGCAAGCACTGGCGCGAGCAGTGCGGGTAGCGCTGCTGCATCCGTATTGATATTTAACTCATCAATACGAATCTCTTGTAGCGCGATAGCAAGCGGATGATTACGTGACACAAGTTTTAAATGGGCTCTGGCTGTTTTTGCATTTTCAGCAATGAAATAGTCGAGTCGTGCGGTGATTTTCTGGACTTCATCCGGAATAATTGATGCAAGCAGATCGTCGGCAGCACTCAGTGCAGCGCTGAGCGTATTGGGAATGAGATAAAGAATGCCGGCCATGATGTTTGCTTTACTAAAATGAGTTGCCAAAAAAAGAAACGCCGGCCTGAAGGAGCATGCTGGTAAGGGCAATTAGCGGCAGGCCGGTGAGGGCGGTTGGATCGTTGCTATTGATCGATTCAATCAAGACAATCCCAAGTCCTTCGTTCTTGGCGCTCCCGGCGCAATCGTACGGCTGTTCGATGCGCAAATAGGCGTCCAGCTGGCTGGCGGGAAGATTGCGAAAAGTGACTTGTGTTTCAATGTTGCGCAATTGAATTGCGCGTGATTTAACTAATTGTGTGGCATCGAGCACGCACAGGGCAGTGTGGAAGATGACGCTGCGTCCCTGCATCGCAAGTAGTTGGGCGAGTGCGTTTTCGTGCGTGCCAGGTTTGCTGATTTGTTGACCGTCAAGTAGGGCGACTTGATCCGATCCGATCACAATTGCCCCGGGGTGCTGCCCGGCGATGGTTTCGGCTTTCGCTTGTGCGAGTCGCAACGCAGTTTCTTGCGGTAGTTCGTCAGGCAGCGGTGTTTCATTGATGTCAGGTGAAATCACAATGAAAGGTAATCGCAAGCGACTTAGTAATTCCTTTCGGTAGGTCGACGCTGATGCGAGTATCAGTTGCGCTTGTTTAGTTTGGTTAAACATGATTTGAATTTGATTTGGTCGTCATTGCATAAAGGTGTTGTAAGACTTTGACTAATAACGAAAAAGCCTGCTATTATCGCAGGTTTTCCGGGTTCCAATTAGTCTATGAATGATTTGGTAATCGACGTCTTTGAGTTTTGTCGCTTGAAGGATCGCCGGGAAGGCAAAACAGAAGTCACTGATTTGACGCGACTTGCCGGAGAGGTTATCGGCGATTCGGGAGTGGTCAGTTGGGTATTGCAAGGCGGTAGCGATAGTGCCGGGCATCCGAGATTGGTGTTGGACATTTCAGGAATCGTCAAACTGTCCTGTCAGCGTTGCCTTGGTTCACTTGATTTTGTAATTACTTCCAGTGCAAAACTGGTGATTGCAAAAGACGAAGAAGAGGCTGACCGTATTGATGAGGTACTTGCCGATGACGATGTCGATGTCATTGTAGGCACCAAGACTTTGCTCATTACTGATCTTATTGAGGATGAAGCATTGCTGTCGATTCCTCTGTCCGTCAAGCATGACGTTTGTCCGAAGTCAGGAATTGCTGCGCTGGATGCTGCCAAAAAACCGTCAGCATTTGCGGCATTGAAAGACTTGAAGCGATAAAGATTTCCAGTAGTAAGCCGAACACTGTTCACGGCCGTCATGTACAGGGTGTTGCTCGGTTTTGTCGTAGTTGGACAGGCCGACTATGTTAAAATTTGAGATCTTAGGGTTTAGGAGTAATCATGGCTGTTCAGCAAAACAAAAAGTCCCCGTCAAAGCGTGGCATGCATCGTTCACACGACTTCCTCGTTGCACCGCAACTGGCAGTCGAAGCAACAACTGGCGAGATTCACATGCGCCATCACATCAGTCCTACCGGCTACTATCGTGGCCGCAAAGTCCTGAAAACGAAAAACGACGAATAATATCCGTTGGTATTAAATTATAAAAAGCGGCTCAGCGTATTTCTTGTCTGGTGCCGCTTTTTTACGTGTTGACACAACCCGTTGCGTCAGTTTGAATCACACCGAATCTCGGCTGTAAAACGGTTGGAGCAGGGTATTGAATCAAATCAATGACAATTAAAATTTCAATCGATTGCATGGGCGGCGATCATGGGCCCTCGGTCACTGTTCATGCTGCACTTTCTTTCGTCGATCACGAGCCAGACGCAGAACTCATCCTTGTCGGCAGGGAAGAAGCCATTCACGCCGAGCTGAAAAAGCTCAAGCGCGTTGGTCATCCGCGCATTTCCGTTATTCACGCTTCCGAAGTCGTTGCTATGGATGACTCCATTGAGGTGGCATTACGCCGTAAAAAAGACTCTTCGATGCGTCTAGCCATCAACCTCGTTAAGCTAGGAGCGGCACACGCCTGTGTGTCGGCAGGCAATACGGGCGCCCTGATGGCGGTGTCACGTTACGTGCTGAAGACGATTCCGGGTATCCATAGACCGGCGATTTGCGGCATCATTCCCAATCAAAAAAATGCCCCCACCTACATGCTCGACCTCGGCGCGAATGTGGATTGTGAGCCCCAGCACCTGTATCAGTTTGCTTTGATGGGTTCTGTGCTGGTCGCTGCGATGGAAGGTATTGCGCGTCCAACGATCGGCTTGCTCAACGTTGGTGAAGAAGACATCAAGGGTAATGACCTCGTCAAGCGAACTGCCGCCTTGCTGCGTGCAGATCATGACCGGGGAGCAATCAATTTTTATGGCAATGTCGAAGGCAACGATATCTTTCAAGGAACAACGGATATCGTCGTTTGTGATGGCTTTGTCGGAAACGTCACTTTGAAAGCCTCTGAAGGCTTAGGTCGCTTCGTTAAAAATGTACTTGCGGCCGAGTTGCGGAGTTCGCCATTAAATATGCTTGGTGCGCTGCTCGCGCGGGGGGCATTGAAGGCCATTTCCCGCCGCATCAACCCTTCCCGTTATAACGGGGCGAGCCTTTTGGGTCTGCGTGGACTGGTTTTCAAAAGCCATGGCAGTGCAGATAAATATGGTTATGAGTGGGCTATCAAGCGCGCCTACGACGCGGCAAAGAATGACGTACTGTCGCGCATCTCGCTGACCATAGCATCAATGATGCCTCAGACAGACATTCTTCCTTTGGTCGGCGATACGGTCCTTGTAATCGATTTGATTGAGCAGAAAAGCGCATGACAACCTATAGCAAAATTATTGGAACAGGTAGCTACCTGCCGCCCGAACGGGTTACCAACGAGGAACTAGTAGCGCGACTCGCTCTGAAAGGTGTAGAGACATCCGACGAATGGATTTTTTCGCGTAGCGGAATTTCGGCGCGTCATTATGCTGATCCGGCGGTATGCTCCAGCGACCTCGCGGTACAGGCGGCACAAAATGCGCTCGAAATGGCTGGTCTGACGGGCAATGACATCGATTTGATTATTGTCGCGACGTCGACGCCGGACCATTTCGGCGGATTTCCGAGCACTGCATGCGTCGTTCAGCGCAAGCTCGGCATCACCAACGGATGCGCCGCAGTGGATGTCCAGGCAGTCTGTAGCGGGTTCATTTATGCCGTGTCGGTTGCGGACAGTTTCATCCGTTCAGGCGCGCACAAAAAAGCGTTGGTGATCGGTGCCGAAGTGTTTTCCCGGATTCTTGATTTCAAGGACCGTGGCACCTGTGTATTGTTTGGAGACGGTGCCGGGGCGATCATTCTTTCTGCCTCTGCCGAACCTGGTATTTTGGCTACCAAGCTGCATGCCGACGGTCGCTACGGCGATATTTTGTGTGTCGAGGGTGGTATGAGTGGCGGGATACTCGCCGGCAGTGGTTTCCTGACGATGGATGGCCCAGCGGTATTCAAGCTCGCGGTGTCATTACTTGAAAAAGTTGCCGTCGAAGCGCTCGAAAGTGCTGGAATGACGTCGAGTGATCTGGATTGGTTAATCCCGCACCAGGCCAATATCCGAATCATGCAAAGCACGGCCAAGAAATTACAGATGCCGGCGGAAAAAATGGTGGTCACCGTTGATCAGCACGGCAATACATCTGCAGCCTCCATTCCACTTGCGCTGGACACTGCAGTGCGCGATGGCCGGGTCAAGCCGAACCAGCATATCCTGATGGAAGGCGTTGGCGGTGGTTTTACGTGGGGTGCAGTAGTTGCACGAATGTAGACTCAATCTAATTTATTAAAGCGATCGCATGACAAATTTTGCTTTTGTTTTTCCGGGCCAAGGCTCCCAGGCCATCGGCATGCTGAACGCTTTCAGCGACAATTCGGCTGTCATAGAAACCGTTGCCGAAGCATCCGAGGTGCTGAAGATTGACCTGGCCGGACTAATTGCGTCCGGACCGAAAGAGCTTCTCGACCTGACAACCAATACCCAGCCGGTCATGCTGACTGCCGCCGTGGCGATATATCGTGCGTGGATTGCTGACGGCGGTCCAGTTCCCGCCATGTTTGCAGGTCACAGCCTTGGAGAATATTCGGCGCTGGTGGCATCGGGGGTGTTGTCATTCAGGGATGCGGTTCCGTTGGTACGTTTTCGTGCCGAAGCAATGCAGCAGGCCGTTCCTGTCGGGCAAGGCGGGATGGCTGCCATCCTCGGCATGGCTGATGCGGACGTCATCGCCTTATGTGCCGAATCTGCGCAGGGCGACGTGGTGGAGGCCGTCAATTTTAATGCCCCTGCTCAAGTGGTTATCGCAGGCACCAAGGCTGCGGTCGATCGCGCTTGCGAGATGGCAAAAGCGAGAGGCGCCAAGCGGGCATTGATCCTCCCTGTTTCTGCACCATTCCATTCGTCGCTGCTCAAGCCTGCATCGGATCGTTTGCGTGTCTATCTTGATTCATTACACTTCGCCACGGGACTTATGCCTGTTATCAACAACGTGGATGTAACAATCGTGAGCGATCCTGCTGCCTTGAAAGATGCTCTGGTGCGGCAGGCGGCTAGCCCGGTCCGCTGGGTTGAGACCATCGAAAAAATGGCGGCATTAGGTATCACCCATGTCATCGAATGTGGCCCGGGAAAAGTACTTTCAGGGCTGACCAAGCGTATCGATGGCACCTTGATTTCAGATGCCATTACCGATCCTGTCTCGCTTGCGCGCGTCCGCGGTTTATTGAATGGAGTGTCAGCAACATGAGCCAGAATCTGCAAAATCAAATTGCCCTGGTGACTGGCGCGTCGCGCGGCATCGGAAGGGCTATTGCTATCGAGTTGGTCAATCAGGGCGCTACCGTTGTGGGTACGGCGACCACAGAAGCGGGTGCGGCAGCCATTTCTACTTATCTGGACGCGCAGCGCGTTGGGTCTGGCAGAGGAGCAGTACTCGACGTCACGAATGCCGCGGCCTGCATGGAGCTGGTCGAGCGCATTCAAAAAGAATTTGGCGGGCTTTCCATCCTTGTTAATAATGCCGGCATTACCGCCGACCAGCTTGCGCTGCGCATGAAGGATGATGAATGGGATTCTGTGATTGCAACTAACCTGACGGCGGTTGGGCGACTGTCCAGAGCCGTGTTGCGGGGAATGATGAAGAATAAGGCGGGACGAATTATCAACATCACTTCGGTCGTTGGTTCAGCGGGTAACGCTGGTCAGATGAACTACGCCGCCGCGAAGGCCGGGGTAGCCGGGATGAGTCGTGCACTTGCCCGCGAAATCGGTAGCCGCAACATTACCGTGAACTGCATCGCGCCGGGGTTTATTGATACCGATATGACCAAGGCACTAGCAGAGTCGCAGATTGCCCAGTTGACGCAGCAAATTCCTCTAGGACGGCTTGGCCAACCTGAAGACATCGCCGCTGCAGTCGCGTTTTTAGCGTCGCCACAAGCGAGCTACATCACCGGTACCACCCTCCATGTCAACGGTGGCATGTACATGAGCTGATTAAAATTTATTACTCGTGGCAAGGTTTTGATCATTCTTCATAATCAAAGCCAAAAGTAAATTCTCAATGCGCAAACCTGATAAAATGCGCGCACTTTCTGTAACCCAATTAATGGAGTATCACTATGTCCGATATCGAACAACGCGTTAAGAAAATCGTCGCCGAGCAACTGGGCGTCGCAGAAGCAGACATCAAGATTGAGTCATCGTTCGTTGATGATCTTGGTGCAGACTCCCTCGATACCGTTGAGTTGGTCATGGCGCTTGAAGACGAGTTCGAAATGGAAATTCCGGACGAGCAAGCAGAAAAAATCACCACCGTTCAACAAGCAATTGACTACGCCAAGGCACACGTCAAAGCCTGAGTTGATAGCGTCTAGGAGAAACTATTGAGCCGCAAAAATCAACGTCCACGTCGCGTCGTTATTACCGGGCTCGGCTGCGTTTCACCAGTTGGAAATACTGTTTCCGATGCCTGGAATGCTGTTCTTGAAGGCAAGTCAGGCATCGCAACTATTACCAAGTTCGATGCAACAGCCTTCAGTACCCGGTTTGCCGGCGAAGTGAAAAACTTCAATGTCGAAGAATACATGCTGGCAAAAGAAGCACGCCACATGGATGCATTCATCCACTACGGCATGGCCGCAGGGATACAGGCGATGCAGGATTCCGGCTTGGTTGTTACCGAAGAAAATGCGGATCGCATCGGCGTGATCGTCGGTTCCGGAATAGGTGGCTTGCCACTGATCGAGGAAACGCATGCCGAGTTGACCGCGCGCGGACCACGTCGTATCAGTCCTTTCTTCGTTCCCGCTTCGATCATCAATATGATTTCGGGCCATCTGTCGATCAAGTATGGATTGCGCGGACCGAACCTGGCTATCGTCACAGCTTGTTCAACCGGGCTGCATTGCATCGGTTCAGCGGGTCGCATGATTGAATATGGTGATGCTGACGTGATGATCGCCGGGGGCTCCGAGTCGACGATATCGCCACTTGGACTGGGCGGGTTCGCCTCGGCAAGGGCGCTGTCGTCACGCAATGACGACCCTACAGCGGCGTCTCGGCCATGGGATCGCGACCGTGATGGTTTTGTACTGGGAGAGGGCGCTGGAGTGATGGTGCTGGAAGAGTACGAACATGCGAAGGCACGTGGCGCGAAAATTTATGCCGAATTACTAGGCTTCGGTATGAGCGCAGATGCACATCACATGACCGCTCCTCTCGAGAATGGTGAGGGTGCACGACGGTGCATGATTTCGGCGTTGGCTAATTCCGGCGTTAATAGCTCCGAGGTCGATTATGTGAATGCTCACGGAACGTCAACACCACTTGGTGATGTTGCCGAGACAGTGGCCATCAAACGCACTCTGGGCGACCATGCCAAAAACATCGTAGTCAATTCGACGAAGTCGATGACGGGTCATCTGCTTGGCGGGGCCGGCGGGCTGGAGTCAGTTTTCACCGTGCTTGCAGTGCATAACCAAAAATCGCCACCGACGATCAATATCGAGAACCAGGATCCGAATTGTGATCTTGATTACTGTGCAAACGTCGCTCGCGACATGGTGATCGATATTGCAGTCAAAAACTCGTTTGGTTTTGGCGGCACTAACGGCACATTGGTGTTCGGCAAGATCTGATGGTGCTGCCTCCTCTTCGGGTTCGCCCGTTAGAGGGCGGCGATTTATCGTGCGATGGTTCCTCTATCGCCATTTCCGCAGTAGTGATCCCCTCTCGTATCGTTAAATTATTATGTCTAGCCTTGTCAGTAATGCTATTCATCACAGCATTCGCTTTGCTGTACTTGTCTTCTCCAGACATCTCTTTACTCGTTCGTTCCTGCTTATCCGTTAGTGCTGCAGTTTCCGCAGTTGTAGTTCTTCTGCATGCAGCAGCGTTGGGAGTTCCGGTGTCTCTTGATATCTCAGGGCTAGGGCAAATCAGACGTTCCTCTTTGTCTGTCATGCCAGCTGTCCGGGATACTGCGACAGTCGCGGATATCGATTGCCTGGTGCAGTTGCAACCGGGTACGTTGATATTGTCTTCCTTGTTATTACTCCGGCTGAAAGATAGTGCTGGAGTCATTAGCGCATTGCTGATTTTTCCGGACTCTGTTTCAAGGTCAGCCTTTCGGCGCTTGTCGGTTGCATGCCGGTGGATAGCCGCGCAAAATTATCGGGTGGCCGAGACAATTCATGAGTAAGCAAGATCCAGATAGTGAACTTTGTTCATTTCAACTAGTCAACAGTTCGGGCTGCGTGCGTGTTGCAAAAATGTAAGGGAATGGGGATTGACGACAGAACGCGATATTGATCAACTACTTGTCGAGCGTGTTCAGCGTGGCGACAAGAAAGCGTTCGAGCTGTTAGTGATCAAGTACCAACGGAAGTTGATGCGATTAGTGTCGCGGCTTGTGCGCGACCACGCTGAGGCCGAGGATGTTGTTCAGGAAGCTTTCATCAAGGCTTACCGGGCACTTCCTCAGTTTCGCGGTGATTCTGCTTTTTATACGTGGCTTTATCGGATCGGTATCAATACGGCGAAAAATTTTTTGGTAACGCAAGGCCGCCGTGCACCGACCTCAACAGATGCGGATGCACAGGAAGCAGAAACTTTTGAGGACGCAGACCACCTAAGAGATATCAATACGCCGGAGTCTATGCTGGCGACAAAGCAGATCGCTGAAACGGTAAATGTTGCGATGGATGCATTACCTGAAGAACTACGTACAGCCATTACCTTGCGCGAAATTGAGGGATTAAGTTATGACGAAATCGCCGATGCAATGAGCTGCCCGATAGGTACTGTTAGAAGCCGGATTTTTCGGGCGCGCGAAGCGATCGCCGAAAAATTACGCCCACTACTCGGGACGGCGATCGATAAGCGTTGGTGAATGAGTTGTGATGACAGATAGGGGCTGGTGTGCTTGATTTAGCGAGGTGGGTATGAAAGCGAATGACATGATGCGTGAGGAAATTTCTGCGTTTGCAGATGGTGAATTGGCAAAGCACCGCTGGGACGATGTTGCAAAAAAATTGCGGCAGCCAGCGGAGCAGGATTGCTGGGCGCTCTATCATCAGATAGGGGATGTGTTGCGCTCGGACGATATGGCGACGATGCTCAGTGCAGATTTTTCTGCGCGATTGGCTGCTCGACTCGACCTTGAGCCGGCGATCATTGCGCGGCCTCCTGATGCGACCACCTCAATTTCTCAAGTCATGGTGTCGCCCACCGGTAAGCCTGCGTTAAAGGCGAAGGCCGGTCGCTGGATGGGAGGGCGGAAATTTATCGTCCCGGGGTTGGCCGCTGCGGCGGCAGTGGCATATATGGGTTTGCCCCAATTGATGATGTTCGATAGTGGACTTTCGGTAGAGCGCGCGTTGCAAGCGGCTCAGGGTGATAGGGCGCAAAAGCTTACCGGCCTGATGGTTGCCCAGAATAGAGGAGCAGTGCCACCAGAGCGGGTCGAAGTATTGCGGGATTCACGTATGGACGAATACCTGCTGGCACACCAGCAATTTTCACCATCGTTGTACAGCAGTGCGCAATTCGCACGTTCTGCCACTTTTGCAACCAACACGGGTAAATAATATTCATGCGGCAAACACTAGTTTTATTCAAGTTTGTCGTCCTCCTGTCGAGTCTGATTGCTTGTTCTTCCTATGCTGTTGGCGCCAACGCGCCCGACGAAAATCGGGAAGCACAAAATTGGTTATTGCGTATTCAGGTTGCGGCAAAAAAAGTCAATTATTCCGGTACCTTTGTCTATCAGCAGGGTAGCCAGGTGCGCACGTCTCGGATCACGCATATTCTCGATGGTAAAAATGAAATAGAAAAACTCGAAATTCTGGATGGTAAGCCACGAGAATATATTCGCAATAATGATGAAATTGTTTGTTATGTTCCCGAATCTAAGACGCTGCTCGTGGAGATTAAAGGCGCTCAGGATGTCTTTCCTGCGATATTGGCGTCGAATGGCACGGATGTCACAGTTTATTATGATGTGCGTCGTGGGGAATCAGTGCGCGTCGCGGGCTTTGATTCTTTTGCATTAATATTAGAGCCGAAAGATAATCTGCGGTATGGCTATAGACTATGGGCAGAAAAGTCGACAGGCTTGTTGTTGCGTGCGCAGACAATGAATGAAAATAATGTCGTTGTCGAACAAATAGCATTTACTCAACTTGAGATTGGAAATATTAATCGGAATCGGGTAAAACCGAGCTTCTCCAATACGAACGGTTGGCATGTGGAGCACAGCGTGATGATGCCAATCGCCACGCCCGGTTGGTCGGTTAAAAATGTGCCACCCGGGTTCAAGCTTGTGCGTGAACTGAAGCGTGTGGTCTCGGATGTTTCTGCTCAGGATATTCCCGCCAATACCAATACCAGTACAAGCGCATCCGTTTCACAGCGCGAATTAACGCAATTAGTATTTACAGATGGATTGGCCGCGATCTCGGTTTTTATCGAGCCTGGTTCTCGTAGTAAAACAGAAGGGTCAATGCAGCAAGGTGCGATGAATATCACTGGTAAGCGACAAGGTGATTTTTGGCTTACTATTGTTGGAGAAGTACCTGCAACGGCGATCAAACAAGTTGCCAACTCCATTGAATTCAAAACCAGATAACGAGTCCATGAAATCACCTATTTTTAATGCGCGCAAAATGCAGGCACTGGTTTTCGCTGCAGCACTGGTATTTGTTGCTCAGGCAGCTACGATCCTCCCGGCAACTGCTGCAACTTCGGTAGCGGGGCTGCCGGATTTTACCGATATGGTGGACAAAGTCGGACCTGCGGTTGTGAATATCCGCACCACAGAAAAGGTGAAGTCAAATGCGGGTGGTCCCGGCGCGGGTGTCGATGACGAAGAGATGCAGGAATTCTTCAAACGTTTTTTCGGTGTGCCAGTGCCCCCACGTCAGCAGCAACCGGATCGGCCTTCCCGACCAAAGCGTCCTGGTGTTCCGCAGCCGGATGAGGAGGTGTCCCGAGGGGTCGGTTCAGGTTTTATTATCTCTGCTGACGGTTACGTAATGACCAATGCCCATGTCGTTGACGGTGCGGACGAGGTGTATGTGACCTTGACGGACAAACGTGAATTCAAGGCTAAGATTATTGGTGCAGACAAGCGAACCGACGTGGCGTTGGTGAAGATCGAAGGCGCCAATCTTCCGCGTTTGGCGATGGGTGATTCGAACAAGGTCAGGGTCGGAGAATGGGTGATTGCAATCGGATCGCCGTTTGGCCTCGATAACACCGTGACAGCCGGTATCGTTTCTGCAAAAGCGCGCGACACAGGTGATTACTTGCCCCTGATTCAGACAGATGTGGCTGTTAATCCGGGCAACTCCGGCGGACCGCTGATTAACATGCGCGGAGAAGTTATCGGGATTAACTCGCAGATATATAGCCGTTCGGGTGGGTACATGGGCATTTCATTTGCTGTCCCGATCGACGAGGCAATGCGTGTCTCTGATCAGCTCAAGCAATTCGGGAAAGTTACCCGCGGACGCATTGGTGTTCAAATCGGGGAGCTGACCAAAGAGGTTGCTGAGTCACTTGGATTAACCAAGGCACAAGGCGCGCTGGTACAAAGAGTCGAAGCCGGAGGACCTGCCGAGAAAGCGGGTGTGGAAGCCGGCGATATCATTCTCAAGTTTAACGGTACGAATATCGAACGTTCCAGTGATCTGCCGCGACTGGTTGGTAATACAAAGCCCGGTAGTAACTCTGTGCTAACAGTTTGGCGGAAGGGTGCCAGTCGTGACCTGAAGGTAGTGATTGCCGAAATGGAGGCCGAGAAAGTAGTTAAGCGGGAAGAGAAGAAACCTAAAGCTGAGCAAGCGGCCAATGCGTTGGGCCTTGTCGTGAGTGAACTCTCTGATGCCCAAAAGAAAGAATTGAAAGTGGATGGCGGTGTCGTTATCGATGGCGCTGAAGGCGCTGCTGCACGTGCCGGTTTGCGTGCGGGTGATGTAGTGCTCCGTCTGAACAATACCGACGTCAAGGATGCCAAGCAGTTTGCCGTGCTTGTTGCCAAACTTGATTCGAAGAAATTGGCTGTGATCCTCGTTCGTCGCGGCGATGCGTCCCAGTTCGTCCCCATCCGCCCGGGCGCACAGTAACGGCGAGATGTTTGAGCAGGCGCTTCCTTGTAGGAGCTACTTTGTTTCTTTGTTGACAAGGACCAATTGATTCACTTTACTTTGTATTCGCGCAGTTACTGCCACCTGTGTGATGACATGCTCACTGCTTTGCGCACCGAACTCGGTGCGCTAGCGGCTGATATTTCAGTCCTTGACGTTGATGAAGACCCGCTCCTGCTGGAAAAATATGACGAACTGGTGCCGGTGCTGACAGGCCGTCATGACCTCGGGCCTGTCAGAGAACTTGGCCACTACTTCCTCGATGTCGACAGATTGTCTCAATTCATTGGAGCGCAGCCCTAGTCATCCAGGTGGTGAAGTTACTGCTCCATCGTTCTCTACTCCTATCCTAAGATCGCAGATTCTTATCAGTGGGGATTTCGCGGGCGTTCCCCTCTGGAATCCGGTAAGATGCGGGGCTGTTTAACCTCCTGAAACAAGGCGCTCGCCTGAGGAACACATCCTCGTCCGGAGCGCCTTTTTTGTAATCGCGCTTTCGTCCATGAACAACATTCGCAATTTCTCTATCATCGCCCATATCGACCACGGCAAGTCCACGCTTGCCGACCGCATTATTCAATTGTGTGGTGGCTTGTCTGACCGTGAAATGGAAGCACAAGTGCTCGATTCCATGGATATCGAGCGCGAGCGCGGCATTACCATCAAAGCGCAAACTGCGGCGCTATCGTACAAGGCGCGTGATGGCCAGGTGTATAACCTGAACCTGATTGATACGCCGGGTCACGTCGATTTCAGCTACGAAGTTAGCCGTTCCTTGTCAGCGTGCGAGGGTGCTTTGCTTGTAGTTGATGCGTCGCAAGGCGTTGAGGCACAGACCGTTGCCAACTGCTATACCGCGCTTGACCTTGGTGTTGAAGTCGTTCCAGTGCTCAACAAGATCGATTTGCCGTCAGCCGATCCTGAAAACGCCATTGCAGAGATCGAGGAAGTCATCGGAATTGATGCCTCGGAAGCCGTGCATTGCTCGGCTAAAAGTGGTCTTGGAGTCCAGGATGTGCTGGAGTCCTTGATCGTCAAGGTGCCGCCGCCGAAGGGGGATCCTGAAGCACCGTTGCAGGCCTTGCTGGTCGATTCATGGTTCGACAATTATGTTGGTGTCGTGATGCTGGTGCGGGTGTTCAATGGCACCTTGCGCGCAAAAGATAAGATTTTGCTGATGGCGAACGGGTCGGTACATCTGACGGAAAGCGTTGGCGTGTTCACGCCAAAGTCGGTGACGCGGGAAACCATCTCCGCGGGGCAGGTGGGTTTCATCATTGCGGGAATTAAGGAACTCAAAGCTGCGAAAGTCGGTGACACCATCACGCTGGCCGGTCGACCAGCTGCCGAACCGCTGCCTGGCTTCAAGGAAGTGCAGCCGCAGGTCTTTGCCGGTTTGTTTCCGGTGGAGGCAAATCAGTATGATGCGCTGCGCGATTCGCTAGAGAAATTGAAGTTGAATGATGCCGCGCTCCAGTACGAGCCGGAAGTCTCGCAAGCGCTTGGCTTCGGTTTTCGCTGCGGCTTTCTCGGCTTGCTACACATGGAAATTGTCCAGGAGCGGCTTGAGCGCGAGTTTGACATGGACCTGATCACCACCGCGCCGACCGTGATCTATGAAGTGGTGCTGCGCGACGGCACCCTGCTGATGGTCGACAACCCGTCAAAAATGCCGGATCCGTCACGTATCGAAGAAGTGCGCGAGCCCATCGTGACAGTCAACCTGTACATGCCACAAGAGTACGTCGGCGCGGTGATCACGCTGTGTACCGGCAAGCGCGGCATGCAGATCGATATGAATTACCATGGCAAACAAGTCAAGCTGACCTATGAAATGCCGATGGCCGAGATCGTGCTCGACTTTTTCGACAAGCTCAAGTCAACATCGCGCGGTTACGCGTCGATGGATTACGAGTTCAAGGAGTACCGGTCCGCCGATGTGGTCAAGGTTGACATGCTCATCAATAGCGAGAAAGTTGATGCGCTGGCAATCATTGTCCACCGCAGCAACAGCAATTACCGCGGCCGTGCGGTAGCCGCAAAAATGCGTGAACTGATTCCACGTCAGATGTTTGATGTCGCGATCCAGGCAGCGATCGGTGCAAATATTATTTCGCGTGAGAACGTGAAAGCATTGCGGAAAAATGTGCTCGCCAAGTGCTACGGCGGCGATATTAGCCGCAAACGCAAACTGCTTGAAAAGCAAAAGGCCGGTAAGAAACGCATGAAGCAGGTCGGCTCGGTTGAGATACCGCAAGAGGCATTTCTGGCAATTCTACAAGTGGACGACAAATGAATCTCCAGGTGATCTTTGGTAATTTCGCATTAATACTTTTTATTCTCACCGTGATTTCCGGTGTGGTCTGGTTTCTGGATGTGTTCTATCTGGCCAGGCAGCGCCGCGTCAAGGCCGATGCGGCATTGCGCGAGTTTGATGCTCGTAACTCAAAGCTGCAAGCAGAGGGTATCAAGCTCGAAACATCAGGCCGCCGTGCGCTCGAAGCCGGTCTACTGCGACAGCCGATGTGGGTGGAGTATTCGGGAAGCTTTTTCCCTGTCATTGCACTGGTTTTCGTTTTACGGTCTTTTTTGTACGAACCGTTCAAGATACCGTCGCCGTCGATGGTGCCGACGCTGCTGGTGGGTGATCTGATTCTGGTAAATAAATTCGCGTATGGCATCCGGTTGCCTCTCATCAACAAGAAAATCATCGAGATCAACGATCCGCAACGTGGTGATGTCATGGTCTTCAAGTACCCGAAAGACATGTCCCTTGACTACATCAAGCGGGTCGTCGGCACGCCCGGTGACCGTGTCGTCTACAAGAACAAGCAATTGATGATTAACGGCACGCCGGTTACTTATGAACCACTGCCGGATTATCTAGATGAAGAACGCCTGACGTATTCAAAACAATATGTCGAAAAGTTCGGTATAGGTGACCACAAAATATTGAACAACCCGCAAGCGCCCAATGAGCTAAGCAATATCGATAACTACCCGATGCGCGAGGCGTGCACTTATAACTCCGAAGGGTTTGCATGCACCGTGCCGTCTGGACATTACTTCATGATGGGTGATAATCGCGACAACAGCGCTGACAGCCGTTATTGGGGATTTGTGCCGGATAAGAACATCGTCGGAAAAGCATTCTACGTCTGGATGAATTTTGGTAACCTGAAGCGCATCGGTAGCATCCATTAGCCGATCCCCACAGACGACAGGAGCAGAGCATGCAGAGAAAGTCATCAAGTCCGCAGCAAGGCATGACGCTGGTTGGGTTGATTGTGATCCTCGCACTGGCTGGCGTCGTGGGCGTATTGGGATTGAAAGTAGTGCCGACAGTCGTCGAGTTCATGTCGATCAAAAAAGCAATTGTTGCTGCCAAGGCCGGCGGGTCAAGTCCAATTGAAATTCGTGCCTCGTTTGACCGCCAGGCGAGCGCCGGCTATATCGATTCGATTTCTGGCAAGGATCTCGATGTCGTCAAAGATGGTGATCAACTCGACGTCAATGTCGCCTACCAAAAAAAGATCCCGCTGATCGGGCCGACCTGGCTGTTAATTGATTATTCGGCGACGACTGCGAAAGACGTCGCAAAGAAACCGGCCGCATAAACCGGTGTGGTACGCACTGAAATGGATTGTATGCTTCTGGAAGATCGACTCGCTTACTGGTTTAAAGATGCTGCCTTGTTGCAGCAGGCGCTCACGCATCGCAGTCACAGCATTGCCCACAATGAACGCCTGGAATTTTTGGGTGACTCGATACTGAACTGTGTCATCGCGTCGCTGCTGTACGAACGTTACAGCAAGGTCGACGAGGGCGATCTTTCCCGATTGCGTGCCAATCTGGTCAAGCAACAAGCGTTGTATGAAATAGCGCAGCGGCTGGAGATTTCTCAGTTTTTGCATCTCGGCGAAGGCGAACTGAAGTCAGGCGGGTTCCGGCGGCCGTCCATCCTGGCCGATACGCTCGAGGCGCTGTTCGGTGCCATTTTTCTCGATGCCGGGTTCAATGCAGCGCGTGATGTGATTCGTGCGCTCTACATTCCGATTCTCGACACGGTCGACCCAAAGACATTGGGTAAAGATGCCAAAACTTTGTTGCAGGAATATTTGCAGGGTAAAAAGATCGCACTGCCGCAGTACAACGTAGTCGCCACCCATGGTGCCGCGCACAACCAGGAATTCGAAATAGAGTGTCTCGTACCCAAGCTCGATATTCAGGTCTTCGGTACGGGAGGCAGTCGCCGGGCGGGCGAGCAAGCTGCCGCGCAATGTGCACTTGATGCCTTGCAGTCAACCTTGTCTAAAGGGACGGCAAGTGTTCGCAAGAGCAAGCCACGAGCGTCGCAATTGAAGTTGACCGGCATCGCAACCATCCAGGGCGATCATGCAGCGGAATCGGTGATGCCGGATCCTGCGTTGTCGGCTAGTCAAGCCGAAACAAAAAAAATGACGAGCAAGGTGGTCAAGCCTGCCTTGCCTGCGTCGACCGTTGTTGTGCAGGAGTCGATAACGACTTCTGAAACAACCACCTCCATCTCTGTTACGAAATCGAAAATCGCATGACTGAATCCGTATTAAATCCGAATTTCCGCTGTGGCTACATCGCCATCGTCGGCCGTCCCAACGTCGGCAAGTCGACGTTGATGAATGCCTTGATCGGCGCCAAAGTGAGCATCACATCGCGCAAGGCGCAAACCACGCGGCATCGTATTACCGGCATTCAGACTGTGGAAGACACGCAGTTCATTTATGTCGATACGCCCGGCTTCCAGACCAAGCATGCCAATGCGCTCAATAAGACCTTGAACAAGACAGTCGCTAACACGCTCACCTCTGCTGACGTGATCTTGTTCCTGATCGAAGCCGGGACGTTCGGGCCGGCTGATCAACAAGTACTTGATCTGATCCCTGACACGGTCCCATGCATCCTGGTAATCAACAAGTCGGATCGGGTCAAAGACAAGGCAGTGCTGTTGCCGTTCGCGCAGCAAATCGCCGCCAAGCACGACTTTGCAGCTGTGGTGCCGGTGTCGGCCACACTGGGCTTTCAGCTCGATGGCCTGCAAAAAGAAACACGACGTTTCCTGCCCGAAAATCCGCCGGAGTTCGGTCCCGACGACATCACCGATCGCAGCGAGAAATTTCTCGCCGCAGAGATCATCCGTGAAAAAGTATTTCGTTTCGTCGGTGATGAATTGCCGTACACCAGCACTGTCCTGATCGAAAAATTCGAGCAGGAAGGCGATTTGCGGCGGGTCTTTGCGGCGATCCTGGTTGAGCGCTCCACGCACAAATCGATGCTGATCGGTCAAAAAGGTGCGCGCCTGAAAGAGATCTCGACCCAGTCGCGGCTGGACATGGCGCGACTGTTTGGTGGCCCGGTTTATCTCGAAATCTGGGTCAAGGTCAAGTCGGGTTGGGCGGACAACGAAGCCGGTCTGCGCGCTTACGGTTACGAGTAAGCCGGCCCCGTGAGTCGCGTGGCCGATCAAGCTGTCGCGCCGCTAGCGCTGCCCAAGCCGCCAGTGCGGCCGCGCAGAGCCGCCTCGCTGGAAAAGCCCGTACGCATCGCTGGCCAGCCCGGCTTCGTGCTGCATAGTTACCCGCACAAGGAAACCAGTCTGATCATTGATGTGTTCACCCGTGAGCACGGCCGTATCGCACTGGTGGCGAAGGGGGCCAAGCGACCCCACTCGGCGCTGCGGGGCGTGTTGCAAACTTTTCAGCCGCTCTCGTTGAGCTGGATCGGCAAGTCCGAGATCCGCACGCTGACTGCAGCGGAGTGGGTAGGCGGTCTGCTTCCACTTGAAAAATCCGCTCTGCTATGCGGCTTCTACCTCAACGAATTATTGGTCAAATTGATTGCACGCGATGACCCGCATCCGGGTTTGTTCGATCACTACGTATCTGCGTTGAATCAACTGGCGCACGGCGAAGCAGCTCCGATCGTCTTGCGTAAATTCGAACTTAGCCTGATGAAGCAAATCGGTGTTGCAGCCGACCTGAGCCTGTGTTCGGGTACGCGCGAGCCCGTGGTCCCGACCAGCAGTTATGTGGTGGACCCGGAGCGAGGAGTCCGTCTTGCCCGACCGTCGGATGTCTGGCCGCGCGTTTCCGGCCAGACCCTGCTGGATATGGAGCGCGAAGATTATGCCGGCAACACAACCCAAAGCCAGAGCAAATTCCTGATGCGCTTCCTGCTGGCACACCAGCTCGGAGGCGTCCCCCTCAACACACGGCAGATCCTGATCGATCTGACCCAGCTTTAGGATTGCCCGCTACCGATGAGCTATCTCAATCCCCATTCCACCGGTTCTGAGTTTTGCGTTGATCTGATGCCTCTGGTGCGATTTCGCACGGATCGACCCGGGCCCGATCTGGTCCAGGCAGCCACCGCCGCGCAATCCGCTGGCGCCGACGCGATCAGCCTGGTGGCAGGCGAGATTGCACCGGGCCTGCTCACCGCGATTGCATCGGCGCTAATGATCCGGCTGCATCTTCATCTCCCTGCTGGCGGTGCATCGCTCGCAGAGGCAATCAGTGTGCGACCGCATCGTATTTGCTTGGCGATCGTTGACGTTAGCGCAGCCATTGCGCAGCAATTACAGGCGCACGGGATCGAGCTGGCGTTGGCAATCGACAGCAGTATTGAACAGGTGCAGGCGGCCCATGCGGCAGGCGCATGCGCGATAGAATTGGACGCAAGTAAATTGGGTACAGCAGAAATTGCCAACGTCGACGGCGAGTTCGCGCGACTAGTGGCATGCGCTGCAGTGGCAACCCGCCTCGGCATGCAGGTACAGATTGCGCACGGTATCGATCTGACCAATGCCGGCCGGCTCGCTGTGCTCGGGGACGTCGTCCAGATTCAGGTTGGCCAGGCTTTGCTGGTCAGGGCGATCGTGGTCGGATGGCAATTAGCAGTCGGTGAAATGAAGGCTGTACTCACGCAAGCTGGCAGGCAAGCACAACCATGATCTATGGCATCGGTACCGACATCATCCGCATAGACCGCATTGCCGCAGCGCTCAAGCGCAGCGGTCCGCGCTTTGCCGGGAAAATTCTGGGCATCGAAGAGCTGGCAAAATACCACCAGCGCGCTGCCAGATCCGAACTGCGTGGCCTGAGTTTTCTGGCGACACGTTTTGCAGCGAAGGAGGCTTTTTCCAAAGCCCTTGGCCTGGGGATGCGGATGCCAATGACCTGGCGGGCGATGCAGACCTTGAACGACGGCAGCGGCAAACCCGTTGTCGTGACCAGCGGCCCATTGGCCCTTTTTATGGAGCAGCACGAATTGACCGCTCAGGTATCGATTACCGACGAAACCGATTACGCGGTCGCCTTCGTCATTGTGGAGAAAAAATGAATCACCCAGTCAGCAACAATAATCAAGCCGCCGGCCCTGTCATGCTCGACGTGGCGGGCACGGTGCTGGATGCCGATGACATCGCCCGTATCCGCCACGCTTTGACCGGAGGCGTCATCCTGTTTGCGCGCAATTGGCAAGACCGTGCGCAGCTGGTTGCGCTCACTACTGCGATCCACGCCGCTAAGCCGGGCGTGCTGATTGCGGTCGACCACGAAGGCGGGCGGGTCCAGCGCTTCCGCACGGACGGCTTTACGGCACTCCCTGCGATGCGGCGTCTCGGCCAACTGTGGGACCTCGATGCACAAGCGGCTTGCCGCGCGGCCACCGATGTCGGCTTCGTACTGGCCGCCGAGTTGCGTGCCTGCGGCGTCGACCTGTCGTTCACGCCAGTGCTCGATCTTGATCATGGCGAATCGGGCGTCATCGGGGACCGGGCGTTCCATCGTGATCCGGCAGTCGTCACGCAACTGGCAAAAAGCCTGAACCATGGCTTGCTGCTGGCAGGCATGGCCAATTGCGGCAAACATTTTCCCGGTCACGGGTTCGTCAAGGCCGATTCGCATGTCGCCATTCCGGTCGACGAGCGTGCCGTCGACGCTGTCGTCACAGACGATGCGATGCCATACCGCTGGCTTGGACTGAGCTTGTCGGGTGTGATGCCGGCACATGTCATCTATCCGCAATTCGATGCTGCACCGGCAGGTTTTTCAAAAAAATGGCTGTCGTTGCTGCGTGACGAGATGGGATTCGAAGGTGTTATTTTTAGCGATGACCTCAGCATGGAAGGGGCCAGCATTGCCGGTGACGTGGTCGCCGGGGCGACGGCTGCGCTGCAGGCCGGTTGCGATATGGTCCTTATTTGCAATCGGCCCGACATGGCCGACCAGCTACTCGGCGGGCTTGATCCTGCCTTGATGTCGCTGGCCAGCGCTGCGCGCGTTGCGGCTCTGCTACCGGCGGGGGCAGCGATATCGTGGCAGGCACTGCAAACCGACCCACGTTATCGATCGGCCTTGCATACGATTGCCCGCTTGATGCCTGTCTGATGCATGTCTGAGAAACCATCCCCGATGACCGCTGTCACGCCAACAGATCCGCGCGCTATCGTGCTCGACACGGTGGCCAAGTTGCCGCATCTGCCCGGTGTGTATCGCTATTTCGATGCTGACAATAACGTGCTGTATGTCGGCAAGGCACGAGACCTCAAAAAACGCGTCTCCAGTTATTTCCAGAAAACCCTCAGCAGTTCGCGTATTGCGATGATGGTCGAGCGTATCGCCCGGCTTGAGACCACCGTGACCCGCAGCGAAGCCGAAGCATTGATCCTGGAAAATAACCTGATCAAGGCATTGCAGCCGCGTTTCAATATTCTGTTTCGCGACGACAAGTCCTACCCGTATCTGAAAATTACGGGCCAGGCGTTTCCGCGTATGGCGTATTACCGCGGCTCGGTCGACAAGCGTAGCCAGTTCTTCGGACCGTTTCCGAGCGCATGGGCGGTCAAGGAATCGATGCAGATCCTGCAAAAAGTATTCCTGCTCCGGACTTGCGAAGACAGTGTGTACGCCAACCGCACGCGGCCCTGCCTGCTGCATCAGATCCACCGCTGCAGTGCGCCGTGTGTTGCCGAAATCCGCCAGGAAGATTACAACCTCGATGTCGAGAACGCCGCGAAATTCTTGCGCGGGCGGCAAAGCGAAGTAATGCAAACGCTGGAAGGGAAAATGCATGCGTATGCCGGCGAGCTGAAGTTCGAACAAGCGGCGGGCGTTCGCAATCAGATCAGCGCATTGTCGCGCGTACTGCACCAGCAAACCATGGAAACGGGCAGCGACGCCGACATCGACATCATCGCCGTCATCGTACAGGGCGGTCGTGCCTGCGTGAACCTGGCGATGGTGCGTGGTGGCCGTCATCTCGGCGATCGCGCTTATTTTCCGACCCACGTCGATAATGCCCTGGCCACGGCCGAGGATGCTATCGATGTCGAAGTACTGAAGGCTTTTCTGGCACAGCATTATCTGGAAAAATTCATCCCGTCGACACTGATCCTGAATTTGGAATTTGATCAGCCGGAATTGATGCTGGCGCTGATGGAGCAGTGCGGACACCGGATCAACTTGCTGTTCCAGCCGCAAGCGCAGCGGCGGCAATGGCTGGAAATGGCTTGCAAGGGCGCCGAGATTTCGCTCGCGCGCTTGCTCTCGGAGCAAGGCTCGCAACAGTCGCGCACCCGCGCGCTGGTCGAAGTGCTGGCGCTCGATAGTGCTGATATCGAAACCTTGCGCGTCGAGTGTTTCGACATCAGTCACACGCAAGGTGAAGCGACCCAGGCGTCGTGTGTGGTGTTTCATCACCATGCGATGCAGAACGGTGAATACCGGCGCTACAACATCAACGACATCACGCCGGGCGATGACTACGCCGCGATGCGTCAGGTGCTGACACGTCGCTATGAGAAAGTCGCCAACGGCGATGGCGTGATGCCGGACATCGTCTTGATTGACGGCGGCAAAGGGCAAGTGGAAGTCGCGCGCCAGGTGTTTGCCGAACTCGGGCTGGACATCAGCCTTATTGTTGGCGTCGCCAAGGGAGAAGGGCGCCGCGTGGGACTGGAAACGCTGGTGTTCGTCGATGGTCGCGAGGCCAGGGAATTGGGCAAAGAATCAGCCGCGCTGATGCTGATCGCCCAGATTCGTGATGAGGCGCATCGCTTTGCGATCACCGGCATGCGGGCGCGACGCGCCAAGACACGGCAGGCGTCGCGCCTCGAAGAGATAGAAGGTATTGGTGCCAAGCGACGACAAAAACTGCTGGCGCGCTTTGGTAGCTTACGTGAAGTGACCAATGCCAGCGTGGAAGAGCTGACATCGGTCGAGGGGATTTCCCGCCAATTGGCGGAAGACATTTACCGGCAATTGCATTAGATTACGGGCACGTTGCGTTACGTGGACTTCCCGATACCGGGCACCTGGCGCAACGTCTTATCAAACACAGCCTGACTTTCAAGAATTCGACCCATGCCACTGAACTTTCCTATCCTGCTCACGTGGTTGCGTGTTGCCCTCATTCCCTTGATGGTCGGGGTGTTCTATTTGCCTGGATCCTGGATATCGTCGTTTGACAAAGGCCTGGCATCGACTTGCATTTTTGTGGTCGCTGCGCTCACCGACTGGCTGGATGGTTTTCTCGCGCGTCGCTGGAATCAGACCTCCGCTTTTGGCGCGTTCCTTGACCCGGTGGCCGACAAGTTGATGGTTGCAGGTGCACTGCTGATCCTCGTGCAATTGGATCGCGTCAATGCGGTGGTGGCTTTCATCATCATTGGTCGCGAGATAACGATTTCAGCCTTGCGAGAATGGATGGCCCAACTCGGTGCCTCCAAATCCGTAGCGGTCAGTTCGATCGGAAAAATCAAGACCACGGCGCAGATGGTGGCGATTCCAATGCTGCTGTATTACGACACCTTGCTCGGGTTCATCGACACCCGCATCTGGGGCCAATGGTTGCTCGGCGTCGCGGCGATCCTGACCGTGTGGTCGATGTTTTATTACCTGAAAAAAGCATGGCCGCTGATGAAAGAGAATTCGGGACCGATGGCTTGATTTTTTGCTCCGCCACGCCGCTGCTGGCTTGACAAAAAAAAGCGGGCCTCTATAATACGCCTCTGTTGTGAACGCGGGAGTAGCTCAGTTGGTAGAGCGCAACCTTGCCAAGGTTGAGGTCGAGAGTTCGAGCCTCTTCTCCCGCTCCAGATTAAAAATGGAAGCTGTAACAAGCTTCCATTTTATTTAAAGACGAATCCGGTTAGATGCAAAGCAGGGGCATGCATCAGCCGGAATCAGCAACAAGTTTCATGCGGGAGTAGCTCAGTTGGTAGAGCGCAACCTTGCCAAGGTTGAGGTCGAGAGTTCGAGCCTCTTCTCCCGCTCCAGATTAAAAGGGAAGCTGTTTCAGCTTCCTTTTTTTTATCAGAGGATCGGTTTATACGATTTTCTGAAAAGCCGATTCGATAGATGCATGCAGTCGATTAGGCAGTTACAATGTCCACCGCGGCGGGGTAGCAAAGTGGTTATGCAGCGGCCTGCAAAGCCGTTTACGCCGGTTCGAACCCGACCCCCGCCTCCAGTTTTCCTGCAATAAATCAATCTCTTTGTATTCTCTTGAGTCGAGTTCAACATGGCTCGAATCTCACTGGATACGTTCATTTTTCGTTGATACCTAGTCTCCTCCTGCCGACCTCGGCACTACGGTGACGATCAAAAACACCCATTTCTGCACATTCCAGCGAAGCGTAAAGAACAAACTATTGCCTAAAATACTGTGGGTAATGTTTTGGTTCTTACAGGCTAGTGCTCGCCCAAGGCATCATTCCGGGTCTGTCTCATTAATTTTGGACGAGGACATTCTTTGTCCAATCTATTGGTGAACAAATAGTCGCGCGGTGTGCAATGCTCGATTTCGAATGGGTGAGGTTTCCGAAAGAATTGATCTTGATGTGTATCCGGTAACACGCGGCGTATTCGCTGAGTTGCCGACACAGAGAGGAAATGATGGAAGAGCGTGGCGTCTTTGTCGACTACGCCACAATCAACCGGTAGGCGATCAAGTTTCGGTCCTTGCTGGAAAAGGTTTTTCGACAAGGCGATGCGGGAGAACGGCGATCCTGAAAAAGTTACGGTGGACAAAAGCGGTTCCAACAAGCCTGTGATTGAAGAGATTTATGTCGGACGGGGTATTCAGGTCATCGTTCGTCAGCTCGAGGGTGTCTTAAGTTTTGTGTAAACGGTCATTTGGCAGGACACTGCCACCAAAGAGGAAAAAATGACCTACGTAAAACGCACCGAGCGGGCCAAGCCCGATCCCGAACTGGTCAAGCTGGCGGACAGCCTGCTTGCGAACTACAAGAAACCTGAAGATCTGATTGGCGAAAATGGCTTGCTCAAGCAGCTCACCAAGATGCTGGTCGAGCGTGCCCTGTAAGTCGAGATGACCGAGCACCCGGGCCACGGCAAGAGCGGTGACGTCACCAACGACACGGCTAACACCCGCAACGGCCGCAGCGCCAAGAGGCTAAAAGGCGACTTCGGTGCCCTGCCGCTGGACATTCCCCGTGACCGTCAAAGGGCATTCGAGCCGCAAATCGTCGGCAAGCATCAGACCCGCTGGACCGGCTTCGACGACAAGATCATCTCGCTGTATGCCCGTGGCTTGACGGTCAGGGAGATCCAGAGTCACCTGGAGGAGATCTATGGTGCCGAGGTATCGCCGAGCCTGATTTCGAGCGTCACCGACGCGGTGAGCGAGGATGTGAAGCTCTGGCAGGCCCGACCGCTCGACGCGCTCTATCCGATCCTGTATCTCGACTGCATCCACGTCAAAGTACGCGACAGCGGCGCCGTACGTAACAAGGCCGTCTTCCTGGCCATCGGCGTGAACATGGAAGGCCACAAGGAGGTGTTGGGCTTGTGGATCGCCCAGACCGAGGGGGCGAAGTTCTGGCTGCAAGTCGTCACGGAGCTGAAAAATCGTGGCGTGCAGGATATCTTTATCGCCTGCGTGGACGGGCTGAAAGGCTTTCCCGATCCGATCGAGGCGGTCTTTCCCAAGGCGGCTGTCCAGCTATGCATCGTCCACATGGTGCGCAACAGCCTGAACTTCGTGACATGGAAAGTGCAGCGGGAAGTGGCCGCCGATCTGAAGTGCATCTACAGTGCGGCGACGGTCGACGAAGCCGAACTCATGCTCACACAATTCGAGGTCAAATGGGACAAGGATTATCCGTCGATCGGGCTGTCCTGGCGGCGCAATTGGGCACGCGTCACGCCGTTCTTCGACTACCCAACTGAAATCAGAAAAGTCATTTACACCACCAACGCCATCGAATCCATTAACATGAGCCTGCGCAAGGTTACCAAGACCCGCAGTTCGTTTCCAACCGATGAGGCCGTCAGCAAGCTGTTTTACCTGGCGCTCAACAACATCAGCAAGAAATGGACAATGCCGCTGAGGGACTGGAAAGGAGCACTCAACCGCTTCACTATCCAGTTTGAAGAACGGATTTCACTGACTTAAACGAATCCCGCTTACACAAAATCCCGCACACCCTCGCCAACTCAAGAATTTCAACAATATCGTGGAGCAGGATCGTCGCGTCACCATGCGCGTGACTAAACCCATGCGCAACGTCAAATCCGTCCGGTCCTCCCAAAATACACTGGCCGGGATCGAACTGATGCACATGATCCGTAAAGGTCAAATGATCCTCGCTCACCGTATTCAGATGACTTTTGCGAAACAGTTTTACGTCTCGGTAAGTCCGCCCAGTTGGAAAGTGCTGTCTCCACTTACCAATATTCCGAATTTTTAAAGTTAACACGACAGAATCATGCCATCTGGTCAGACATCGTCAAACGTGCGTGACCGTCAGCTACTGCAACACTAATGATCCCGCAGTTGCTCAGTGAAACGCTTACTTCTTCAAGTAGTCCAATTCCGCCAGACCACTGCCACCATCTGCATACGCGGCCTTGAAACTTGCCCTGGTCTGCCAGCGACGCCATAGCTTATCCAGATATTCGAATCGTTCATCGAGCGGTGTTGCATTGGCCGGGAACTTTGAAAACGCAATTGCGGTGCATAACGTGATATCGGCAAAGGTCGGGGCTGCGCCACCAAGCATCCATTCGCGGCCATCCGATAAATGGCGGTCGACCAACGCGGCATGCGATAGCGCTTCCTTGCGACAATGTTCGCCCCATTGCGGGTTGCTGGTTAATTCAATTTTCGGTCCGAGCCCCTGATGCATCACATGGAACATCGTCACGATGCGATACAGAATGTGCGTCCAGATGCGGTTTTCCCACATCGTGTCCTGGCCCTGCTCCAGAGCAGACTCACCCATGATCTTGCGACCTGGATACTGCTGATCGAGGTAGCGAACCACACCTGCCGTCTCTGACAAATACGCGCCGTCGGCCAATACCAAGGTCGGTGTTTCGCCCCATGGATTCATCTTCAGATGCGGCCACTTGCGTTGCTCGCCGCCGGGTGCCATGTCATAAATGATTTCGTTAAACTGGTCGGCGATTCCTTTTTCATGGATGAATAAACGCAGTCGCTGGGGATTGGGAAACGCGGAAGGCGATGTGTACAGTTGCAATTTTTCGGTCATGGATTACTTTCATTCGTGAACTCGCAGAGGTGCAGACAGTAGCGCGAATTAAAAAATCTAGTGCGATCATTTCAATAGCATCACGATGCCCACCATCGATTGCTCCTCTTCCTGATAACTCGTTTCGATTTGCCGGCGCCAGCTGCAATAGGCCACGCTATCGGCCGCACGTAACACGATGTCTTCCATCGCTAGCCAGCGTAATCCGTGGAAGAGGTCCGCCCTTTGTTCTGCGCGTGCCATGCCTGTGCCGAGGCGTGAAAGAGCCATTCGCGTGATTGCGCGACCGCACTTTTACTGATCAATGCCGTTTTGGGCCCAACTGAATGGCATTGCTGCCAACGGCCGATTTACTATCCGCAGCACCCGCGCTGCTGTTGGATCGGCGGACACGGCACCGAGCCGAACGAGCAGAACACGCAGCAGTCACCGGGCTTCGGGCGCAGCATTGTCTTGCAACGCGAACACTCGTAGTAGAACTGGCAGGCGTCCGTGGGCATAGTCTCTTGCTCGACAAAATTACAGTGCGGGCAAGTCAACACGGATTCAAGAATGCCGGCGCTCAATGCGGCCTCATTTCTGCACGACGGACGGATAGCCCGCGTTCCTTGTGGCATTGGTCAGTGCCTCCGGCTGGGACTTATCGGAGTCATAGATGACAGTGGCCGTTTTTTTGTCAAAATCGACCCTGGCGGCGCTCACTCCGGACACCTTTTCCAGTGATTTTATTACCGTGATCGGGCACAGCCCGCAGGTCATATTTTGTACCGCCAGCGTGACCGTTTTCGGAGTGGCGGCCAGCGTTGCCAGAGGCAAGGCGGCGAGGGCTGCAACTAGTAACTTTCGCATGTCATTTCCTTTCAATAAAACAGCGGGGCTAGCCACGGCACGGCCAGCAGACCGAGCAGCAGCACAGTGCTAATCCAGAACATGAGTCGTTGCCGCTGGATCGTGCGCGGATCGGCGCAGGGTGTGCCAATGGTGCAGACCTGTGGCATTAAGTAGAGTCTACGGAAGGCCAGGCCGAGAAACAGCAGCGCCAGGCCGATGAAGATGGGCCGGTACGGCTCCATTGCCGTCAAGCTGCCGACCCATGCGCCGCCAATCCCAAGGGTGAACAGGACGAGCGGCCCAACACAGCACATCGATGCGCCAACAGCGGCCAGACCGCCAGCAATCAGCGAGTCTTTTTCAGTGAGTTGTCTCATGCCTATTTCCCTTAAATTTGTTTGCCCAGCTTTTAGTCTATATTCCGTACTTAAGTACGGAGTAAAGGAAAATCTCATGATGGCTGAACTCACTATCGGCAAGCTGGCGGAGGCCGCGAAGGTGCACATCGAGACAATCCGCTATTACCAGCGGCGCGGCCTGCTGGATGAACCAGCCAAACCACCGGGCGGCCATCGGCGATACTCAGCGGAGCAGGCCAAGCGCGTGCGCTTCATCAAACGCGCGCAAGCACTGGGTTTTACATTGGCCGAAGTCGGCACTCTGCTGACATTGGACGAGGTGTGCGCTTGTACGGAGACACGAGCGTTGGCCGCTCACAAGCTGGAATTGATAGACCAGAAGATGGCTGAGCTTGTCGCCATGCGACAGGTTTTGGGCGGATTAGTGCAGCAATGCGATGCGGGCGACAGTGGAGCCGATTGCCCGATTATTGACGTGCTGGTCGGGGCGTGATTTTTACGCAGAGTCGCGCAGGCTCGCGCAATGTCTAGCTGGCGTCTTATCAGGCGCATTCATTTCTGGTTCGCGTCGGGTGATGGCCGCAGTGAATTCTGGTCGAAAAATTTGCTGAGTGCGGGCCGGAGCGTTATTCAATGCAGGTCGCAATATCTAGCGGTAGAATAAAATCCCGTTTCATGTGCTTCTCGCACGCAGTTAAATTCATTCACATTAGCCAATTACATGTCAGTCAAATCTATCGAAGCAACCACCGACAAAGTCATAGAATTTTCTCTTAATGAAGCAATTTCCCATAAAACTAAACCGCTTGGCAGTTTAGGTCTGCTTGAGACGATCGCGAAACAGATCGGTTTGGTACAGCAAACAATTTATCCAAAAATTATCAGTCCGGCTATTCTCATTTTCGCAGCTGACCATGGCATCGTGGCTGAAAATATCTCGGCTTACCCGCAAAGCGTTACTTGGCAGATGGTGAATAATTTTCTGGCAGGTGGTGCGGCAATTAATGTCTTCGCGCGCCAGCATCAGTGCGACTTGCAAATTATTGATGCAGGTATCAATCATGTGTTTGCCGATGGGTCCGGCTTGCTTGACCGGAAAATCGGCTTTGCAACGCGCAACTTTGCGCGCATGCCAGCCATGGATGACAAGGAATGCGCAGCGGCGATGCAGGCGGGAGCGGCACTGGTAGACGGGCTGACAGGCAATGTGGTCGGCTTCGGTGAGATGGGCATTGGCAATACCACCTCGGCGGCAGCGATCATGCATAAGATGACCGGAGTTCCGGTGGCCGATTGCGTGGGGGCGGGTACAGGGCTGTCCGCAGAGGGTGTACGCCACAAGCAGGAAGTCATCGAGCGTGCCGTCGCATTGCACAAAAACACGGCCTCTCCCGTTGATGTTTTGGCGACATTTGGTGGCTTCGAAATCGCGATGATGGTCGGTGCGATGCGGCGTGCGGCCGAACTGCGCATGGTCTTGCTGATCGATGGCTTTATCGTCACGAGTGCCTTGCTGGTGGCCTCGCGCCTTGAGCCGGCAATTTTGGATTACTGTATTTTTTCTCATTGCTCCGATGAGAACGGCCATGCGCGAATGCTGGCTTTTCTGGACGCCAAGCCACTGTTGCACCTTGGCCTGCGCCTCGGCGAGGGCAGCGGTTGCGCGCTCGTCCTGCCGTTGTTGCATAGCGCCGTGAATTTTTTGTGCGACATGGCCAGCTTCGACAGCGCCGCCGTTAGTCAGCGTAGCGATGCCTCCGCATAACCGCACAAACGCGTCGCTGCCTGGCGCTGGCGCATGACACGACCACGGACGTATCGGCTGATGATGCTTCAGCTGCGTATTTTTTTCACTGCAGTGCAATTTTTTACGCGACTGCCGATTCCGAAGTGGGTGGGTTACGAGCCGGATTGGGTGCGTGCGTCGGCCCGCTATTTCCCGTTGATCGGCATCATCGTCGGTGGTGTAACTGCTGCCGTATTGTTGTTGACCGCACGTGTCCTGCCACTGCCGCTGGCGGTTTTGCTGTCGACGAGTGCGGGCATCTGGCTGACGGGCGCGTTGCACGAAGACGGCTTCGCCGATGTGTGCGACGGGTTTGGCGGCGGTCACACGCCGGTAAAAATCATTGAGATTATGCGCGATCCGCGCATTGGCGCGTTTGGGGCGATCGGTATCGGTTTGCTACTGGCCGTCAAGATCGTCGCACTGGCCAGCCTGCCTGCGCCGATGGCCGTTTTGGCACTATTGCTGGCCCATCCGCTATCGCGCCTGGCAGCAACCATCCTGATCTGGCGGATGAACTATGCCGCGCCGGAAGGCAAGGCAAGTCTGGCTGCGCAACCGATGTCGCTAGCCAGTTTTGTTGTTGCCAGCGCGCCGGTTTTACTGTTGCTGATTCTGGTTTTTATCTGCGACGCAATGACGGTACAGACCGCAGTGATCGCCATGATTGCCATGCTGATCAGCATAGCGTGGCTGGCGCGAAAGTTTCAAAAGCATCTAGGCGGCTATACCGGCGATTGCCTCGGCGCAGTACAACAGGTCAGTGAAACGGTTTTTTATCTGGCGCTGCTGGCGCTGTCGCGCTGACACGCTGACACGCTCTCCATGCGAATTTATTTGATCCGGCATCCCCAACCAGATATCGCCTCAGGCTTGTGCTACGGCGCGACCGATCTGAGCGTTGCGGCTGACGAGGTCAACCGTATCCTTGCCAGCGTTTATGCGCTGGTGCCACCGTGCGTGCCGATTTTCAGCAGTGTTTTGCAGCGTTGCTCGTTGCTGGCCGAGCCGCTCGCGCAACTGTGCGGCAGTGATGCCGTCCATCTGGACGCCCGTCTTGTCGAAATGCATTTCGGGCGATGGGAGATGCAGCGTTGGGATGACATACCACGCGCAGAGATTGATGCTTGGGCAGACAATCTGGTCGATTATCGGCCCGGAGACGGAGAGAGCGTTTTTCAGGTCGCGCAGCGTGTCACCGGATTTTTGCATGACTTGCTGCAGCGCGGTGACGACGAAGCGATCATCGTTTGCCATGCAGGCACGATCCGGTTGCTGCTCGCATGGTCGCCGGCATTATCGCTGCACGACATTGCGCGCAAAGCTGCCGCGACGCCGCATCAAATTGCCTTTGGCAGGGTAGTGATTTTGGAGTGCAGCAGTGATTTGCAAGCGGGCTGAGGCGGCGTGCGGCTCGGTTGCAATAAGGGACATTGGCACCTATACTCCCACTCTGCAGTATTTCAGGTTTCTCACAAATTGTCGTTTTGTGGAATTAAATGGGAAGTCGGTGCGCATTCTGAACAGAGAAGCCATGCCGACGCTGCCCCCGCAACGGTAATCACGTACCACTATCTGCTCGATGCCACTGTGCTTAGCATGGGAAGGCGCAGGGAGTGCGACAGGTCCTCGGACCTGTCAACGTGTCAGCCCGGAAACCAGCCTGAAATGTAAGTGAAGTTTGTATCGCGGAGGGCGATTCAGATGGATGTACCTGCTGCGTACTAGTCATCTCTCTCCAGGTTATTCGTCGATTGTCCACGCTGTCATTGCGTCGTTTGCTGCTTGTTGCGGCCAGCGATAACCTGTCGCGTTTTTTTGGAGAATGTCATGACCAGTATTGTCGATGTACACGTCCCAGCCGGTACTCAATCCCGCCCAGCCAGCCTGATCAGCAAAGCGATTCCTGTTGTCGTTGCCGCCGGGCTAGGACTGGTGCTGTTGTACGGTGCTGCTTTTGCAGAAACGCCAGCCTTGCACAACGCCGCACATGACGGCCGCCATTCCGCCGGTTTCCCGTGTCATTGAAATCTGCCGGGCCAGCGGGTAACTGGCACGCGATCAAACAGATTATTTCGGCAGCGGCACTGGCTGGCTTGACTGCGGGCGTATGCCTGACCGCGGTGCAGCAGTGGCAGGTTGTCCCGTTGATTCATCAGGCGGAAGTGCTGGAGCAGGCAGCCAGCCAGGCGCATACCCATACCCAGACTCAGCTTCACACCCATACGCAAGCTGACGGGCACACCTTCACCCACAGCCACTCGCAGGCTGACGCGCTCGCCCAACCCCATGCACACTCAACAATTGTCGATTCCACACTGATCACCGCCGAACACAGCCATGGTCATCAGCACGAGGCCGCTGCCAATGACGGCAACGCTGAAACGCATGCAGAAAGCACCCAATGGCAGCCTGCCGATGGCTTCGAGCGCCTGTTTTACACCACGCTGGCCAACGTCAGTCTGGCCGTAGGTTTTGCGCTGTTGCTCGGTTCGGTTTTGTATCTGCGCGGTAGCAAGACCAATTGGCGAGCCGGACTCGCCTGGGGCTTGGCGGGTTATGTGGTGTTCTATGTTGCGCCGTCGATCGGCTTGCCACCGGAGCTGCCCGGAGCCGACGCCGCACCACTCGCTGCACGACAATTCTGGTGGGTCTTGACCGTCGCATCGGTTGCCGCCGGCCTGGCATTGCTGCGGTTCGGGCCGCTGCCGTTGAAGCTGGCCGGAGCACTCTTCCTGGTCCTACCTTATCTGGTTGGCGCGCCCCACCTGTCGACCACCACAGGCGATGTGCTGTCGCACCTGACGCAGCCATTTGTGCTCGCCACAGCGCTGGCCAATGGCGTTTTCTGGTTGATGCTCGGTGCATTGACCGCCGCGTTTTACAAAAAAAAGTATGTGGATGATGTTGCCTTCGCGTCGCCACGCAATGATCACTTCCGGAAGTCAGCGTAATCCATGAGAGCTCACCACCGGCATGTTCTGATGTGCGTCGGCCCGCGCTGCACTGAAGGTGGCGCCGTAGCGCAATCGATGTTCGAACAACTTGGCGAAAAAATCGATGCCTTGCCAGAGTTGCGCGTCAAGCGCACGCGCACCCACTGCATGGTGGCGTGCCGCAATCAGGGGCCGTTGATGGTGGTCTACCCGGAAGGCGTCTGGTACCGCTGTGTCGATACCGAGTCGCTCGACCGGATCGTGACCGAGCATCTGGTCGGCGGCAACGAAGTGCATGACTTGATTTTTCATCGCTTGGTCGAGGGCGATACGGAACTGGCGACCAGGGAAGTGTCGCCATGACGTCAAAGGCAGTGACGATTGCGCTGTTGACCCACGCCTCCGGCGACCTGACCGTACTGGCCGCGGCGCGTGCGCAATTGCCCGACGGTTTCGCCGCGGTGCAGGCGGTGGATTTGCAGCAGTGTGCGACCTCTGCGCAAATGATGTCATTGCTGGAGCACGATCTGGCCGGATGCCGTCTGATACTGGTGCGTGTTCTCGGCCGGCTGGGCAGCGTGCCCGGATTGACCGAACTGGTCAACGAAGTACGACGGCAGGGACGCCATCTGATTGCCATCAGCGGTGCCGGCGAACCCGACCCTGAACTGGCCGCCATTTCAACGGTGTCAGCGGAGGTGTTGCACCAGACGATGGCGTATTTGCAGGCCGGTGGCAGCATCAATCTGGCGCAATTGCTGCGCTATCTGTCGGATCATTTATTGTTGACCGGCTTTGACTACGACGCGCCAACGGCACTGCCCGATCATGGAATTTATCATCCCGATCTGCCGCAACAGGCGACGATAGCCGACTGGATCGCCCATCGCCAGAGCGATAGACCTAGCATCGGCCTGGTGTTTTATCGAGCCCACTGGATGAGCGGCAATACCCGCTTCATCGACGCGCTGGTGGATGCACTGGACCGTCACGGCATGAATGCGCTGCCAATTTTTACCGCGTCGCTGCGCACCGGTGCGGACGCGCTGCAACTCCCGTTCGCGCTGCGCTATTTTTGTGATGGCGACAGTGCCACTCCGTTGATTGATGTCCTCATCAACACCACCGCGTTTGCGATGGGCGAAATCACGGCGGGTGGTCCGACTCCGGCAGGCTGGTCGGTCGGTGTCCTGGAACGGCTCAATGTGCCGGTGTTACAAGCGATCACCAGTGGCATGGCAGAACAGCAGTGGCAGCAATCGGCGCGTGGCATGAACCCGCTCGATGCGGCAATGAATGTGGTGCTGCCTGAATTTGATGGTCGCATTATCACCGTACCAATTTCATTCAAGGCGCAGTCAGGTCAGGGGCCCGCTGCCTCGGCGGACTATGTGCCGGTGGCTGATCGCCTCGAGCGCGTCGCCGGCCTGGCGGCGCGCTTTGCGCGTCTCAAGCGCACCGGCAACGCCGACAAGCGCATCGCTTTTATTTTTACCAATTCAAACAGCAAGGCATCGCAGATAGGCAACGCCGTCGGGCTGGATGCCCCGGCCTCATTACTGCACATGCTGCAGGCAATGCACGAGGCCGGCTATCAGGTTGGCACGCTTCCCGACAGTGGGACTGCGCTGGTCCACGACCTGATTGATCGCTGCGCGTACGACACGACTTTTTTGACGACAGCCCAGTTGCAGCATGCCGTCGGACGCGTACCGGCGGCGCAATATGCCAACTGGTTCGCCGAACTGCCGACCGAGATGCAAGACAAGATGACCCACCAATGGGGGCCGCCACCGGGTGAGGCCTATGTACATGACGGGCATCTGGCGCTGGCCGGTATTGAACTGGGCAATACGTTTGTCGCGTTGCAGCCGCCGCGCGGGTACGGCATGGATCCGGACGCCATCTACCATCAACCCGATTTGCCACCGACGCATCACTACCTCGCGCTGTACCGCTGGCTGCGCGACACCTGGCGCGCTGATGCAATTGTCCACGTGGGCAAGCACGGCACGCTGGAATGGTTGCCGGGCAAAGGGGTAGGTCTGTCGCAGCAATGTTTTCCGGATGCGTTGCTGGCGGATCTGCCGCTGTTTTACCCATTCATCATCAACGATCCCGGCGAAGGCGCACAAGCCAAACGGCGTGCGCACGCAGTCGTGGTCGACCACCTGACACCACCGATGACCACCGCCGATACCTACGGTGCGCTGGCGTCGTTGACGCAACTGGTCGATGAATACTATCAAGTCGAAGTGCTGGACCCTGCCAAGCTGCCACTGCTGCAGCAGCAAATCTGGGCGTTGGTGAAACAGACCAATCTGGACACGGATTTGCAGGCACGTTTGCTGCACCATGATCATGATCATGAGCATGGCCACGATCACGATCACGACCACGACCACAAACACGACCACGATCACGCCGAGCATGGGCACGACCACCCGCACAATGACGCACTTCCGGCTGCGCTATCGGACATGGGCGGTGCCGATGTTGCGCATCTGATCGAAGATCTGGATGGCTATCTGTGCGAACTGGGCGCAGCGCAGATTCGCGATGGCCTGCATATCCTCGGCCAGTCACCGACCGGCGCGCCGCTGGTCGACATGCTGGTCTCGCTGACCCGTCTGCCAAATCAGGTAGTGCCAGGACTACAGGAAGAAGTAGCACGCCTGTTCGGCTTGTCGCTGACCATGCTGCTGGAAAATAAAGGCCGTCGCCTCAATGTGGTGGCAGCGCTGGGCAAACTCACCGAGCGCGCCATCGTCACGCGCGCCGATGCGCTCGACGCCATCGATCAACTGTGTCGTACCTTGTACGTGGAACTGCAATCTCACGCTTATCAGCCAAGCGCCATCGACGCAGTGTTGCACAGTGTTTTTGCGTCGATCGATCAGCATGATGACCATACGGCACGCGCGCTGCTGCAACCGGCGCAGCCAAAGCGCGCCAGTGTTATTGCACAACTCGGCAAGCCGCGTGGTGTCAGCGTTGCAGTCAAACCACCAGCCAAGCCAGCCGTCGCGATGCTGGCGCGGCCATCCGAAAAACGCTTCGAGGCACTGCACCAGGTGCTCAGCTTCGCCTGTCGCGAACTGGTACCGAATCTGGCACGCGCTTCGGATGAAATCGACAATCTGCTGCACGGCCTGTCGGGTGGTTACGTACCCGCAGGCCCGAGCGGATCACCAACCCGCGGCATGGCGCATATCCTGCCGACCGGGCGTAATTTTTACTCGGTTGATCCGCGCAGCGTGCCGTCGCAATCGGCATGGCGGGTCGGCTCGCAACTGGCGCACGAAGTGCTGACTCGCCATTTTCGCGAGACCGGCAGCTATCCGGAAAGCGTGGCCATCAGCGTGTGGGGAACCAGCGCGATGCGCACCCATGGTGACGATGTTGCACAAATTCTGGCGCTGCTGGGCGTGCGTCCGGTATGGCGCTCCGAAAATCGTCAGGTCATTGGCGTGGAAGTCATACCGCTGGCTGAACTGAAGCGGCCGCGCATTGATGTGACGACCCGCATCAGCGGATTTTTTCGCGATGCCTTTCCGCAGCTCATCGAGCTGATCGACGATGCAGTACAAGCGGTAATTCAGTGTGACGAACCGTTGTCGGACAATTTTGTGCGCAAACATTATCTGGCCGAACTGGGCGACTGGATCGGCAAAGGATTGTCCGATGCCGACGCTGCCACGCGCGCCGGCTACCGGATTTTTGGTGCAAAACCGGGCAGTTATGGCGCGGGAATTTTGCCGCTGATTCAGGAAAAAAACTGGCAAAACGATGCCGACTTCGCCGAAGCCTACGTCAACTGGGGCGGCTATGCGTATGCCCGCACCACGCAGGGACTGGATCAGCGCGACGCGTTCCGGGTACGCCTGTCCGGCGTGCAGATCGCGCTGCACAACCAGGATAATCGCGAACACGACATTTTCGACAGCGACGATTATCTGCAATTTCATGGCGGGATGATTGCCACGATCCGGGCGCTGAGCGGCCAGCAGCCACGCCATTATTTTGGTGACAGTCATGATCCCGATCGCGCCAAAGTACGCGATCTGAAAGAAGAAACCTTGCGGGTATTTCGCTCGCGGGTCGTCAATCCCAAGTGGCTCGCCAGCATTCAGCGGCATGGCTACAAGGGCGGGCTTGAGCTGACCGCCACGGTCGATTATTTGTTTGGCTACGACGCCACCGCACAGGTGATGGAGGACTGGATGTATGAGGACGTTGCCGCGGCCTATGCCTTCGATCCGGTCATGCAGCAGTTTTTGCAGGACGCCAATCCATGGGCACAAAACGCGATTGCCGAACGCTTGCTTGAAGCGGCACATCGCGGCATGTGGGCCGCACCCGATCCGCACACGCTCGAGCGTCTGCGCGCGCTGTATCTCGATAGCGAAACCTTGCTGGAGGCGCGTGGCGAAACCCCGCGCAATGCATGACATGCACGTAACGCATTTTCCTTTCAGCGCCATCGTCGGGCAGCCGCAGTTGAAGACCGCACTGTTGTTGTGTGCGGTCGATCCCAGCCTCGGCGGAGTATTGATTCGCGGCGACAAAGGCACCGCAAAAAGTACCGCAGGTCGCGCTCTGGCCGATGTCTTGCCGCACATTGATCGTGTTCCCGGCTGCGCCTTCAATTGCGCGCCGGGGATGGCATCGGCGCACTGTGAAGTGTGTTGCGGTGCGACGGCTTCTGCATCGGTCGCGGTGGCGTCGGCGGTTCCTTTCATCACGCTGCCGCTGGGGGCCACCGAAGACCGCGTGCTCGGCACGCTCGATCTGGCGCGCGCGCTCAAAGGTGCCGAGCGGGCGTTTCAGCCCGGCCTGCTGGCCGCCGCGCATCGCGGCATCTTGTATATCGATGAAGTCAATTTGCTGGCAGATCATCTGGTCGATGTGCTGCTCGACGTGGCAGCGATGGGGGTCAACTCGGTGCAGCGTGAAGGGTTGTCGGTCACGCATCCGGCGCGGTTTACGTTGATCGGCACGATGAATCTCGAAGAGGGTGACCTGCGTCCGCAACTGCTGGACCGCTTCGGTCTGATGGTGGAAGTCACCGCGCCGCGCGATAAAACACAGCGGGCCGAAGTCGTGCGACGACGCATCGCTTTTGAAGCCAATCCTGTCGCGTATGCCGCCACCTGGGTAGGGCAGCAAGACGCGCTACATCAACAAATCCTGACCGCCCAGGAACGCATTGCCGAGGTGGTGTTAAGCGATGCATTGCTCGATTTGATCAGTCACCTGTGCTGCGAATTTGACGTGGCCAGCCTGCGTGCCGATATCGTGATGCACAAGGCGGCGCGCGCACTGGCCGCGCTCGATGGCCGGTATGCGGTGACCCCGGCCGACGTGCGGCAAGCGGCGGAACTGGTGCTGCCGCATCGGCGGCGGCGCAAGCCGTTCGAGCAACCGGGGCTGGATCCGCAACGGCTCGACGAGCTGATGGACGAAGCGCAGCAAGCTGCCGAGCCAAATGAATCATCTGAATCATCTGAATCACAGCAGTCCGACAGCGATGCCGTGCAGCCCGACACCGATCCCTCGCCGGATGCACCAGAGCGACAGGACGCACCGGCGCAGCAACAGGTGTTTGCTGCGGCGCCGATGACGTCGATGCGGCCGGTACGTGTCGAGGCTGTAACTGCGACCGCGCGCGTGGTCGCAGGTCGCCGCAGCGAAGCAGACAATGCGCCGCGCGGCAGGGTCGTGCGTGCGGTGCCGCATCGGCAACCGGACAGCCTCGCGGTTGGCGCGACATTGCGCAGTGCGGCCCTGCGCGACCCGCTGGATTTTGCAGTGACCCGCGACGATCTGCATCAGCAGGTTCGCGTCGGCAAAACCGCCAACCTGATTGTGCTGGTAGTCGATGCCTCGGGTTCGATGGCGGCGCAGCAGCGGATGGAAGCGGTCAAGGGCACGGTCGTGTCCTTGCTGACCGATGCCTATCAGCGGCGCGACGAAGTGGCGGTCATCAGTTTTCGTGGCGATGCGGCCAACATGCTGCTGGCACCGACGCGCAGTATCGATCTGGCCGAACAGAGCCTGCGTGACCTGCCCACTGGCGGTCGCACGCCATTGCCGCATGCGCTGCAACTGGTGCTCCAGACCCTCGCTCACTATCACGGGGACGCCGCACCGCTGCTGGTGCTACTGACCGACGGCAAAGCCAATGTCGGGCTCGATGCGGGCGATCCGTGGCAAGCATCGCTCGGCATGGCCGGCCTGCTCGCTGCACGGGGCGTTTCCGCACTGGTGGTCGATACCGAATCCGGCTATCTGCGACTCGGTCGCGCGGCCCTGCTGGCGGAGGCACTGGGCGCAGAGTGCCTGACGCTGGAGCAATTGTCGGCCGAGCAGTTGACGCTGACGATACGCAGTCGATTGCACCCATGAACACCAGGCAAAGAGCTCACCCGCCGCTGCGTTCGCGCGCATTCAATTTAAAGGAATTCCCATGATTATCTGCATCGGTGCCGGCCCCGGCGATATCGGTTACCTGACCCAGCGTGGAGCTGCATTGATCCGCGACGCCGACGTCGTCGCCGGGTTCGACGCGGTGATTCGCGTTGTACAGAGCATCATTCCCGCCAGCGCTGAAGTCATCAAAATGAATTACCGCGATCAGGTCGCGCAGCTTGAGTTGGTGGCAGCGGCACACCATGCCGGCAAGCGCTGCGTGGCGGTCTTCATGGGCGATATTCACTTCAGTGGTTTTCAGTATCTAGAGCGCGTCGAGCGCGCCTGCGGCCATCCGGTCGATACCTTGCCGGGGATATCGTCTGCGCAAATACTGGCGTCACGCACCAAGGTCTGCTTCGATGAAACAACCTTCATCACCTTTCATCGACGCGGCGATCTAGCCCCGTTTAAACGGCATCTGGTGCATGTGCTGGAAGACTTGCGCAATGCGATCGTGATTCCATGTCCGTGGGATGCCGCGCGGTCTTTCATGCCGCGCGACATCGCGGCCTATTTGCTGGCACAAGGCATCCCGGGCGAGCACCCGACCGAAGTCTGGGAAAACCTGACCGGCAACGAAGCCGAATGGCGTGGCTCGCTGGCAGAATGTGTCGACCGTGAATTTACCGACATGAGCATCATGCTGATCCGTACCCGTACGCCGATGGCCAGCCAGATCGAAGCGGCGGGGGCAGCATGACGCCGCCTGTGGTGCCCGCCGAATTTGGCATCGTCATTGCCGGTCACGGTAGCCGCGACCCCGATGCGGTGCGTGAATTTGAAGACCTGATTGGCATCGTCCGGCAGAGCGCGCCGCAGCATGCGGTCAGCCACGGCTATCTGGAATTTTCCAGTCCGACCATCGCCGAAGCTGTCAACACGGTGCTGGCCACTGGTGTGCGTACCGTGGCGGTGGTGCCGGGCATCCTGCTGGCGGCCGGTCATGCCAAGAACGACATGCCAAGCGAATTGCTGGCGCTGGCACGCGAACATCCGACGGTTGATTTTCACTTCGGCGGGACGCTGAACTTGCATCCGCGCCTGCTGCAACTGGCGCAAGAACGCATCATCGCGGCCGAAGCCACATCGCCACACACGGTGCGTCGCGACGACACCTGTCTGGTACTGGTCGGTCGTGGCACCAGCGACCCCGACGCCAATGGCGAAGTCGCCAAACTGGCGCGCATGCTGGAAGAAGGCATGGGATTTGGCGGCGTCTATCTGTGCTATTCCGGCACGGCCAAACCGCTGGTGGCCGATGGTTTGCGCGCCGCCGCACGGATGGGATTTTCCCGTCTGGTGGTACTGCCTTTTTTCCTGTTCGACGGTGTTCTGGTCAAACGGATTTATGCCGCTGCAACGGCATTGCAGGAACGCGAGCCGACGCTGGAAGTGCTGCAGGCCGGCTATCTCGGCGCGCACGAGCATGTGGCCGCAGTGCTGGTCGAGCGCGCCCGCGAGGCAATTGCCGGTCGCGCCCAAATGAATTGTTCGCTATGCAAATACCGGGTACAGATTGTCGGCTTTGAAGAGCAGGTCGGCACACCGCAGCGGGCCCATCATTTGCAGGTGCGCGACTTGCTGAAAATCGAGGAGGCGCGCGCCGCCTTGCCCGCTGAGCTGCAGGTCGATGCACCGCCGGCCATGGCGCCGTATGTGCCGCATCCGATCGAAGCCGAAAGTTTCGAGATCATCGCTGCGGGTCGCGACTGGACAATTTTTCCGGCCGCCCATCTGACGGTACTGCAGCGTCTGGTGCATACCAGTGGCGACTTTGCGGCGGTGGATGATCTGTATTTTTCTGCCGGCGCGGTGGAAACCGGTATCCGCGCGCTGCTGCGCTGCAAGCGCATCGTCACCGACGTGACGATGGTGCAAACCGGATTGAAGCGTGCCTTGCTCGAGCAGCTGGGCATCGACACCTGGTGTGGGGTGCATGACCGCGAAACGCATTTGCTGGCGGCCAGTGAAAACATTACGCGCTCGGCGGCCGGTATCCGCCGCGCCTGGCAAAAATTCGGCAACGATATCGTGCTCGCGATTGGCGATGCACCGACTGCGATTGCCGAGACGACCCGTCTGATCCGCGACCATGGCTGGCGGCCGCAATTGGTGATCGGCCTGCCGGTGGGTTTTGTCGGCACGCGGGAAAGCAAGGACGCATTGCGTCGCTGCCTGCAAGTGCCACGCATCACCAATACCGGTACCCGAGGTGGTTCGCCCTGGGCGGCGAGTGTGGTCAATGCGCTGATGATTGACGGGCTCAATCAGCTTGCCGGGTATGCACGAACTTGAACGCGCCGAATTTGATCTGCAAGTGCTGGCCCTCAATGGCTTGCGGCGTGGTCGCACGACCGGCAGTTGCGCTACCGCTGCAGTCAAGGCGGCACTGACATGGATGCTGTGCAGTGGTCGGGAACAGCAGGTGGACGTGACGCTGCCGGACGGACGCCACTATCTGCGCGTGCCGATTGCCGGTTTGAGCGATCTGGATGCGGCCACCGTGCGCGCCGAGGTACTGAAAGACGGTGGCGACGATCCCGACAACACGCACGGCGCGACGATTTTTGCTGAAGTGCGGCGCAATGCGTTAGGCACGATCCGTTTTTTCGCAGGGCCGGGAGTCGGTACCGCCACGTTGCCGGGACTGCGGGTAGCCGTCGGTGAGCCGGCCATCAATCCGGTGCCACGCAAGATGATGCAGCAAGCCGTCGCTGAGGTATTGCAGGACGCCGGATTGCCGGCCGGGACAGGATTCGATCTGACGATAGGCTGCGAAAACGGCGAGCAGATCGCCCGTAAAACATTCAACCCGCGGCTGGGTATTCTTGGCGGGATTTCGATACTCGGGACCTCGGGCATTGTCGAGCCGATGTCGATGGCTTCATGGGTGGCTTCGATCGAAGTGTATGTGCGCGTGGCACTGGCGGGGGATGTGCCGAGCGTGGCGTATTTGCCCGGAAAGATAGGGCGCGATTTTGCCCGGCAGGTGCTGGAGCTGCCCGACAAACGGATGGTACAGATCGCGAATTTTTTAGGCGATGCGCTGGACTTCACGCAGGTCGCGCTGGAAGAACAGCAGCGCCAGCTCGACACGCTGTGGCTGGCCGGCCATCCAGGAAAACTGGCCAAGGTGCTCGACGGCGTATGGGATACGCATTCGAGCAAAAGCAATATGGCAATGGGTTCGGTGGCGCGTGTCGCCGCAGAGCGCGGCTTGTCAGCACAACTTGTCAAAGAAATGGAACAGGCAAATACAGTGGAAGCAGTCATTGAACAAATGCGACATCAGCACGGCGCGCAAGCGTTCTGGATGGATATCGAAGCGCGCATCGGCGCCCAAGTACACGCACGCGTGCCAGCGGTGAAGAAAGTCGAAATCCGGTTATTCGATTTGGCTGGCACCGCACTGGGAGCCGCAGCATGAGCGCGATCGCACTCGGACATTTCTGGGGCATCGGGGTCGGCCCCGGTCCTGCCGGTTATCTGCCGCTGGCAGCCTTGTCGGCACTGCAGCAGGCCGACCTGATTTTTGCGCCGCGAGCGCGCAGTGCGGATGCCTCGGTGGCATTGCAATGCCTGCACGGGATCGACATTGATGCATCGCGCTTGCGCGAAATCGAATTCAATATGGATCCGGATCGCTCGGTATTACAGTCGCATTACGCGACGCTGGCCGAGACGATTGCCGGCGAATTGCGGGCCGGTCGCAGTGTCGCCTACCTGACGATCGGCGACAGTCTGACCTATTCGACCTACGGCTACATTCTGGCGGCACTGTGCGAGCTGCTGCCGACGCTGCCGCACCGGACCTTTCCAGGCATTACCAGTTACGCGGCGGCCGCCGCCGCACTCGGCTGGCCATTGGGAGAGGGCAAGGAGCGCACGCTGATTTTGCCCTGCCCGGAATCGCCGGCCGAATTGCAGCAGGAAATTGCCACCCACGACATCGTCGTGCTGATGAAAATCGGTCATCGCCTGCCGTGGGTGTTGCAACTGTTGCGCGAGCTCGATATCGCTGACTACTGCGGCTTTGCACGCCGCATCGGCTTGCCCGGCGAATTGCTCAGTACCGATGTGGGTGCGCTATCGGCCGATGCATCGATCGGGTACTTGGCGACGATGCTGATTCGAAAAACCCCCAGAGAAAGACGACATATCCCATGAAAGTGTATTTCATCGGCGCCGGCCCCGGCGCACCCGACCTGATCACGCTGCGCGGTGCCACCATCCTCGGACGGGTTTCCACGGTTCTGTACGCCGGCTCGCTGGTACCCACCGCGATACTGGTGCACTGCAAGCCGGGAGCTGATCTGATCGATACCGCCAGCCTCGATCTCGAACAGCAGGAAGCCTGCTACCGCGCCGCCCAAGCGGGGGATTACGACGTCGCCCGACTGCACTCGGGCGACCCGGCCATTTATGGCGCAACGGCAGAACAGATGCGCCGCCTTGATACCTTGGGCATCGACTACGAAGTCGTACCGGGCGTGTCGTCATTCACTGCGGCAGCGGCTGTCGTGAAGTCGGAACTGACCAAGCCGGAAGTCTCGCAAACCATTATTTTGACCCGCGTGTCGGGCCGGGCGTCGGCCGTGCCGGCACTCGAAGCGATCGATAAACTGGCCGAACATCAGGCCACGATGTGTATTTTTTTGTCGGGTCCACATTTGAAAAAAATCGTCACCGATTTGCGTCTGCATTATCCGGACGACACGCCGGTGACGCTGGTCTATCGCGCCACCTGGCCGGAAGAAAAAACCTATCAGGGCACGCTCGCCACGATTCTGAAAGACACCAAACGCGGTGAGTGGAATCTGACGACGATGATGCTGGTCGGCGAGGCGACCGGTCACGGCGCGCAAGTGGAGTCGCGCCTGTATTCGAAAGATTACAAGCATCTGTTCCGTGCCAAAAAAACGGCGCGGGCAAAAGCGGTAAAAGCCGCCCCGGAAGTGAAAAAAGAACAGGTCGACGCGTGACGGTTGGTACTGAATCTGGCACCGGCACTGGCACCGGCATCTGGCTGGTCAGAGCGCAAGCCGAGCTACTGGGCGCGGCACTGCAAACGCCGCTGGATGCGGTCATCTATCGCCCGTGGCAGGACGCGGTGCAATCGCAGCAACGTCAATTTGCCGACGCCTATCGCCGGCATGCACAGTGGATCATCGTTGGTGCGACCGGGATTGCGGTGCGCTTTCTGGATGGCCTGATCGCCGACAAGCACAGTGATCCGGCGGTGGTAGTACTGGACGAGGCAGGGCGTTTTGCGATCTCGCTGTTGGCGGGGCATGAGGGGGGTGCCAATACGTTGGCCTATCGGGTCGCCGCGCTGATCGGTGCGGTGCCGGTCATCACGACGGCCACCGAAACAGTCAAGCCGCTGGTCATTGGCATCGGCTGCCGCAAGGACGTCGCCCATGCGCGCATCAGCGCTGCCGTGATGCAGGCGCTGGGGTCGCGCTCGCTCGACTTGGTGCGCGAAATCGCGACCATCGATCTGAAGCAACATGAGCCGGGTCTGCTGGCATTTTGTGCCGCCCATGATTTGCCGCTGCGCGTGATTGCCCGCGAAACGGTAGCGGCACGCGGCTGGGTCACCGTGCCGTCGGCCTGGGTCAGTCAGCAAATTGGGGTGGATGGCGTATGTGAACCGTGTGCGCTGATTGCCAGCCCGCGCGGAAAATTAATTGTGCCGAAAACCACCCGCGATGGGGTGGCGGTGGCCATCGTTGAAGATAGCTGGAGTGCAGTATGAGTGGTGTATTGAATCTGGTATCGGTCGGGCCGGGCTTTGCCGACCTGATTGTCCCGCGTGCGGAAGCAGCGCTACGCGACAGCGATGTGATCGTCGCGTACGAATTGTATTTACGCTGGATCATGCCGTGGATCGAAGGCAAGGAGATCCACATCCCGCCGCTGACGCAAGAGCGCGAACGCGCCTTGCTGGCCATCGACAAGGCCCGTAGCGGCGCCAAGGTTGCGCTGGTGTCGAGCGGTGATATCGGCATCTATGCGATGGCCGCGCTGGCCTACGAAGAAATGCGCGAGGACGATACCTATACCGTCAATCTGGTTCCCGGCATCACCTCGGCCAATGCCTGCGCCTCACTGCTGGGCTCGCCGTTGTCGCATGATTTTGCGACGCTGAGCTTGTCCGATTTGCTGTGTCCGTGGGAGTGGATCGAACACCGCGCCCGGCATATTGCCGAGGCTGATCTGGCTTGTGTGCTGTACAACGTGCAAAGTGCCGGCCGGCAGGAAGGCGTCTACCGGATTTTGTCGCGCATGCTGGAATTCAAGGCGCCGGGCACGCTGTGCGGCATCGTCAAAAATGCCTACCGGCCGGGACAGGAAGTGTCGATACATCGGCTCGATGAATTGCCCGCGTTGAAGTTCGACATGCTGACCACAGTCGTTATCGGCAACCGCTTCACCCGTCGCAAGCGCGGGCAGATATTTACGCCACGCGGCTACAACGACTGGAGCGCGCCGCAGGAGGCAGACGTACCGGTTGCACTGGTTGCCACCACTGAAACGTCGTCCGCTGCGGAAACGGTATTGCCCGCCAATGCACTCTGGGTTTTCGCTGGTACCAGCGACGGCAATGCGCTGGCGCGCGAGCTGGCGGCGCGCCAGAGTCGCCCTGTGGTGGTGTCGACCGCGACTGAATTCGGCGGTCAGATCGCGATGCAGGATTGCCCCGGCGTGACGGTCTGGGCAGGCCGGCAGGGTGTCGAAGCGCGCCGTCAGGCATTGGTGACGCATCAGGCCGCAGCACTGATTGACGCAACCCATCCGTATGCGACGCTGATGTCGCAGCAATTGATCGGTCTGTCCGAGGAATTGGCGTTACCGTATTTGCGGTATGAACGTGCCAGCGCACTGGGTGACGAACCGCATCAGTTGTACGCGACGGTGGAAGAGGCCGCCGCCTCGGCGATTGCACAAGGCAAACGGATTTTTCTGGCAACCGGCTCGAAAGACCTGGCGACATTTTTGCAGGCCCCCGGCGCGCAGCACTGCACGTGGTTTGTGCGGGTCACTGCCGATCCAGATTTCATGCAGCGCGTGCTTGAACTCGGTATTCCACGCAGTCAGGTATGCGCGATGCAGGGACCGTTTTCGCAAGCGTTCAATACCGCGCTGTGGCAAGACTGGCAAATCGATTGCGTCGTTACCAAAGACTCCGGTGAAGCCGGCGGCTATCTGGCCAAGGCCGCTGCGGCCGCTGCGCTCGATATCCCGCTGCTGGTCGTTGCGCGGCCGCAGATCGATTATCCGGTGCTGGTCGGTGGTGTCGATGACATCGTCCGTCAGCTTGAAGAACGGCATCACGCATGAGCGCGCCCATTCCGGTCACCATCGTCACCGGCTTTCTCGGTTCGGGCAAAACCACCTTGTTGCGCAGCCTGATCGCGCGCCGGCAAACCCGCCGTCTGGCTTTGCTGATCAATGAATTCGGCGAAATCTCGATCGATGGGGCGCTGATCCGCGACGCCGCGGGCGGCAACGCACACATCCAGCTCCATGATTTTCCGTATGGCTTGATTGCGTATGGCGACGACGCGCATTTTGTACCGACCATGCAGGCGATTGCCGCGCGTCGGGCCAATGTCGACCATGTATTGATCGAAACCTCCGGCCTTGCGTTACCCACTGCCGTGATGGAAATTTTGCAGGGTGCCGAACTCGCGGCCGATTTTATTCTCGATGCAACACTCACGGTAGTTGATACACCGCTGATGCTGGCGCGGCATTTTGATGATAGCGCACCGGCGACGTTAGCCGATGCGGCTACTGCTACGCTGTTTTCGCAGCAGCTTGAATTCGCCGATGTGGTGGTGCTGAACAAGATCGATCAGCTCGATGAAGAACAGTTGCTGCAAGCGGAAGAGCAGGTTCGTCGCCGCGCACCGAATGTGCGTTTTCTGGAGCTGGCCCATGGTGCGCAACTCGACATGCGCGTGGCACTCGGCTTGCGTTTGCATCAGCCAACACTGACCACGCACGATCACCGCTACACGCCGCTGCCGACGATGCCCGGCCCGAGCAGTGCGGTATTAATCAATCAGGACAGGTTGAACGGTCATGCCCATTCCGGCATGGCAGCGCACAGCCATGGACTGGCGACTCACAAGCATTTTCATGAACAGGATCCGGGCTGGTTGTCGTTTGTACTGCGCAGTACTGTGCCCCAATCCGGCACGACGCTGCACGATGCACTGGTCACTATTGCGAGCGCCGAGCCGGTATTGCGTAGTAAAGGTTTTGTGCAACTTGATTCTGATGAGGCGCCGCAACTGGTGCAGGGCGTGCGTACCCGCGTGTCCATTACCCCCGAGCCAGCGCGCAAGGCGTCCGACAAGTCCGAACTGGTGTTTATTGGTTTTCACTTGAGCCGCATCCGCGTGGCCGAACAACTGTCGGCATTGACCGGCACCTCCTGGAGATAAATGATGAAAACAGATCCCGTATCGCACAAGCGCATGTCGCAACGGCACAAAGAAGGCTTTGAAAAAAAGCTGGCCGCAGCGCAAAAAGAAAAAGGATTGCTGATGGTCTACACCGGTACCGGCAAAGGCAAATCGACCGCCGCTTTCGGCATGGGTATGCGCATCCTCGGGCACGAGATGAAACTCGGTGTGGTGCAATTCATCAAGGGGGCGCTGCACAGTGCCGAGCGCCAGATCCTGGGTGTGCATCCGCTGTGTGATTTCCATGTGGTCGGTGCCGGCTATACCTGGGACACGCAGGACCGTGCAGCCGACATGGCCACCTCGGCCAAGGGCTGGGCCGAAGCGGTGCGGATGATCAACGACCCGAGCTATGACATGGTGATTCTGGATGAGCTCAATATCGTTCTCAAATATCAGTATCTGGATCTGGACGAGGTGCTGGACGTGTTCGCCAAGCGCCGCGACATGCTGCACATCGTCGTCACCGGTCGCCACGCACCGGAGGCACTGGTCGCGCTAGCGGATCTGGTCAGTGACATTCGCCCGGTCAAGCATCCGTATCAGGAGCAGGGTATCAAGGCGCAAAAAGGCGTGGAGTTCTGAATGGTGCGACATTGTCCTGCGCTGTTCATCAGCGCACCCGCTTCCAACCACGGCAAGACCACGGTCACTGCCGCACTGGCGCGTCATCATCGCAATTTGGGTCGCAAGGTCGTGGTGTTCAAGACCGGGCCGGACTTTCTGGATCCGATGATTTTGCAGCGGGCCAGTGGCGGTGTGGTGCATCAGCTCGATTTGTGGCTGGCCGGTGAAGCGGCGTGTCGTCAACTGCTGTACGCCGCCGCAGGCGAGGCAGACCTGATATTGATCGAAGGCGTGATGGGGTTATTTGACGGCGCGCCGTGCAGCGCTGATGTCGCAGAGCGATTCGGTGTTCCTGTGCTGGCGGTGATCGACGCGACCGGGCTGGCGCAAACCATCGGTGCGATTGCGGCCGGTCTGGCTGGCTATCGTCCGACCGTGACACTGGCGGGTGTGCTCGCCAATGCGGTTGCCAGCGACCGCCATGAAGAAATGCTGATGCAAGGTATGCCGGCTGCTATCCGATATTTGGGCGGTGTCCGTCGCAATGCACTTTTTGCGTTGCCCCGTCAGCATCTGGGCTTGTTGCCTGCCGATGCAGTGAGCGATCTCGATGCACGGCTGGATGCGCTGGCTGCCTGTATTGCGCCGCTTGCGGTTGCTGCACTGCCTGCCAAGGTCGCATTCACCCGTGCCGATTGCGCGCTGCCAGCGTCTCTATTGCAAGGCGTGCGTATCGGTGTCGCACGTGATGCGGCGTTCTCTTTTTTGTATCCGGCTAATCTGGCGTTGCTGGAAGCGATGGGTGCGACGCTGCATTTTTTCTCGCCGCTGGCCGATGCGACTTTGCCGGAGGTCGACAGTATGTATTTGCCCGGTGGATTTCCGGAGCTGCATCTGGCTGCGCTGCAAAATAATCAGGCGATGCATGCCGCATTGCGTGCCCATGTCGCTGCCGACAAACCGCTCTTTGCCGAGTGTGGCGGCTTGCTGTATCTGCTGGAATCACTGACCGACAAAGCCGGTCAGCCGGGTGCGATGACTGCACTGTTGCCGGGGTCGGCGCAGATGCAAAGCAAGCTGCAGGGCCTTGGCTATCAAAGCGCAGCTATGCCCGGTGGTGTGTTGCGCGCGCATACTTTTCACTACTCGCACATCAGCATGCGGCTCACGCCGGCAGCGTCGGGCGAACGGCTTTTCAATACCTCGGCAGGCGAGGCAATCTATCAAGTAGGACGATTGACGGCGACGTATCTGCACTGCTATTTCCCGTCCAATCCGGTTGCCGCAGCCCGGCTTTTTTTATCATGAACCGCTTTTCCAACGATGACATCGCCGCCGTCTATCGGGTGATTGCCGAGCGGCGCGACGTGCGACATTTTTTGTCGGACCCGATTGATCCGGACTTGATGGTGCGGGTACTGCAGGCAGCGCATCTGGCGCCTAGTGTCGGCTTCATGCAGCCGTGGCGGTTCATCCGGATTGTTGATCCGGCGCGACGGCAAGCGGTGTACGAGCTGGTTGAACAGGAACGCATCGCCACCGCGCACGCACTTGCGCAGCGCGAAGATGAATTCATGCGCCTGAAAGTGGAAGGCATTCGCGAATGCGGCGAAGTGCTGGTGGTGGCCTTGATGGATAGGTGCGAAGAGCATGTCTTTGGTCGCCGTACGCTACCCGAAATGGATCTGGCATCGGTGTCCTGCGCGATTCAAAATATGTGGCTGGCGGCGCGGGCAGAAGGCATCGGCATGGGCTGGGTGTCGATGTTCGAGCCGGAACAATTAAAGCAGTTGTTGCAGATGCCGGCCGGTGCCAAGCCGATTGCGATTCTCTGCCTCGGCCACGTCGCTGCTTTTTATGCCAAGCCGATGCTGGAACAGCAGGGTTGGGCAGCGCGGCAGTCCTTGTCGGACCTGCTGTTTGTTGATCGCTGGGGTGCGATCGAATCTCCTGCGGTGCCGGAATGACGGTTGTTGCCATGGGTACCAGCGCAGGTTTGTCGGCACGCAAACGATCACTCGTTGTGGTCGGCTTGCTTGTCATCGCAGCTCTGGTTGCGCTGCTGGTAGCGGGGATGACCGGGTCGGTATCGTTATCCTTGCCGGAGATTCAGACAGCCGCCAGCACCCTGCTCGCCGGTGGCGATGCGTCACTGGCGTCGACCGTACTCGGCTTGCGCCTCGCGCGCGCCGCATCGGCCTTCGTCACTGGCGCAATGCTCGCGCTGGCCGGGGTGATGATGCAGGCATTGCTGCGCAATCCACTGGCTGATCCATATGTGCTGGGCGTGTCGGGCGGTGCGGCGGTCGGGGCGCTGGCGGCCATGCTTTTTTTCAGCGCGGCATGGATGATTGATGCCGCCGCGTTTGCCGGTGCGCTGATGGTGGCGTTGTTGCTGTTTGTGCTGGTACACCGCGATCTGCGTGGCGGTTCGGGCCGGGGCGATCGTTCGCTGTTGCTGCTTAGCGGCGTGGTGGTGGCGTCGGGCTGCGGCGCACTGGTCACCTTGATGCTGTCGATTGCACCCGATAGCCGCTTGCGCGGCATGGTGTTCTGGCTCATCGGCGACGTGTCGGGATCGACCTTGCGCGGTTTGCCGTGGCTGATACTCGCCGGTGCCTTGCTGTTATCGCTGCGCTTTGCGCGGGCCATCAACATCATGGCATTGCATGCCGATGCGGCGCTGACATTGGGTGTGCCGGTCGCGCGCTTGCGTCGCGGATTGTTTTTTTGTGCGGCGTTGCTGACCGCTGCTGCGGTCAGCAACGCGGGCAGTATCGGGTTTGTCGGCCTGATCGTGCCGCATGCCTGTCGCTTTGCGCTCGGTCCCGATCACCGGTTGTTACTGCCCGCGTCGGTACTGGTCGGCGGGACATTTTTGCTGCTGGCCGATACGCTCGCGCGCACCGTGGTCGCACCGCAGCAACTGCCGGTGGGCGTGATCACTGCGTTGATTGGCGTGCCGCTCTTTTTGCTGCAACTGCACCATCTGCGGAGAAGCACCGGATGATGCAGACGAGGGACCTTAGCCTGCAGGTGGCAGGTCGCGTGCTGATCGACGCGCTGGACTGGCAGATCACAGCAGGGCAATGCTGGTGCGTCGTCGGTCGTAACGGCGCGGGCAAGAGCACGCTGCTCACGGCGCTGGCGGGCTTGCGGCCACCAGATCGCGGCGTGGTGCAAGTGGCAGGGCGCGCGCTGGCCGACTGGCCGTTACAGGCGCTGGCACGCGAGCGTGCTTATCTGCCGCAGGGTCACAATGATGCGTTCAGTTATTCGGTGATCGACACCGTGCTGTCGGCCCGGCATCCGCACCATGGCGCTCGCTACTGGGAGTCCGACGATGATCATCAGATGGCACAGGCGGCCTTGTCGACCATGGATGTGGCCGACCTGGCACAACGCGATGTGCGTTCGCTGTCGGGTGGCGAGCGGCAGCGGGTAGCGATTGCTGCGGTGCTGGCGCAAGGCACACCGCTGCTGTTGCTCGATGAACCGGCCAATGCGCTCGATCTGGCGCATCAGGTCAGCGTCATGCAGTTGTTGACATCGCTGCGCCGGGATGCGGGCAAGGCGATCGTGATGGTCAGCCATGATCTCAATCAGGTGCAGTCGGTCGCAAGTCACGTGCTGCTACTGATGGGAAATGGCCAGTGGCAGGCCGGTACGGTGGCGCAGATGATGACCAGCACACTGCTCGGCCAATGCCTCGGTCACCCGATCGATATCGTGCGTTACGGCACCCGACTTCTTTTTCTTCCGGCAGAACTTGGCAATGAATAATCAACTCTCAGGGCGCTGGACCGTCTCGCGGGCAACCTCATGACTCGCACGCTAATTCTGGGCGGCGCACGCTCCGGCAAAAGCGCGCATGCCGAAAGGCTGGCCGGCACCAGCGGCAAAGCAGTTATTTACATCGCCACGGCGCAAGCCCGCGACGACGAGATGGCAGCACGCATCGAGGTGCATCGCCAGCAGCGTCCGGCCGGCTGGACCACGATCGAAGAACCGCTGGCACTTGGCGCAGCGATGCGCGCGCACAGCAGGCCCGATAACGTGTTGCTGATCGATTGCCTGTCCGTCTGGCTGTCGAATCTGCTGTTTGCCGACGGGCTGGATTTTCCCGAGGTCGGCCGGATCACTGCACCGCCGACCTTCGTGGCGCAGCGCACTTTGTTTTTGCAGGCGCTGGAACAGGCCCCGGGCGACATCGTGCTGGTATCAAATGAAGTCGGCATGGGCATCATCCCGCAGGGTGCGATCACACGCTGGTATGTCGATGAAGCAGGGCGCTTGAATCAAGCCGTCGCCGTAGTGTGCGAGCGGGCGGTGTGGGTCGCGGCGGGCTTGCCGTTGATGTTGAAGGGCGCTCCATGTTGATGGCGTTGGGCATGCCGGTGGTCGCACTGCTGGTTGTTGCGGGTGTGCTGCTCGATCTGGTATTGGGCGAAGCACGACGCTGGCATCCGCTGGTGGGTTTCGGCAATCTGGCAAACGCACTGGAGCGTCGGCTCAACAAGCCCGACCGGTCCATCCTGTGCGGCGCACTGGCCTGGCTGCTCGCGGTTCTGCCACCGGTGATTGCTGCCATCTGGCTGATACGCATCGCCGCGTCATACAGCTTCTGGATGGTCGCCTTGCTGCATGTGTTGCTGCTGTATTTCAGCATCGGACTACGCAGTTTGCGCGACCACTTGCTGCCGATTGCAACCGCGTTGGCGGCACAGGATTTGCCGCTGGCGCGCGCGCTGACGGCGCGTATTGTCAGCCGTGATACGGCCGATGCGAGTGCCGCCGATCTGGCCAAGGCCGGTGTCGAATCGCTGCTCGAAAACGGTAATGATGCGGTCTTCGGTACCTTGTTCTGGTTTGTCATCGCCGGTGGTCCGGGCGCCTTGCTGTTTCGTCTTGCGAACACACTCGATGCAATGTGGGGCTATCGGACGCCGCGCTATCTGCGCTTTGGTCGGGTGGCCGCGCGCATCGATGATGGTTTGAACTGGTTACCGGCGCGCTTGACGGCGCTGTCGTATGCGCTGCTCGGCAACACCGCCAACGCGCTGTGGTGCTGGCGCACGCAGGCACCCGCGTGGTCGAGTCCGAATGCCGGACCGGTGATGTCTGCCGGCGCCGGTGCGCTTGGTCTGGCGCTCGGCGGTGCGGCGCGTTATGACGGTGAGATCGAATCCCGGCCTGCACTGGGCCGGGGAGAACCCGCTGCCGGGCGCGACATCGCCCGTGCCTGGCATCTGGTGCTCGGTACCTGCGCGCTGTGGACTGGTGTGATCGGGCTTATAGGGTTCTTACTTTGGTTGAAGGGATAAGCATGCTTGAACATGGAGGCAACCTGCGGGCAGCGATGGCGCAATTTGCGCGTCCGCCGTCGGAATGGATAGACCTGTCGACCGGAATTAACCCGCTGATGTATCCGGCGCCTGCCGTGCATGTCGATGCCTGGCAGCGCTTGCCGGAACCCTCTCCAGCGTTGATCGCTGCAGCGTGCAGCTACTACGGTGCGCCGGCATTGTTGCCGGTGGCCGGCACGCAAGCAGCGATTCAGGCGTTGCCGCAATTGCGCGCGCACTCGCGCGTGGCGGTGGTCTCACCCACCTACGCCGAGCATGCGCATCAATGGCGACGTGCGTTGCACGACGTGCGTGAAGTCAGCCATGCCGAGCTCGATGTCGACGTTGATGCCGTGATTGATGCCTGCGACGTGCTGGTGCTGTGTAATCCGAACAATCCGACCGGCGCACGCATTGCGCCCGAATGCTTGCTCGACTGGGCCGAGCGGCTTGCTGCGCGCGGTGGCTGGCTGGTCGTGGACGAAGCTTTTGGCGATATGGAGCCCGCATTGAGCGTGGCGCAATGTAGCGATCGCGCCGGGTTGATCGTCTTGCGCTCGGTAGGAAAATTTTTCGGTCTGGCCGGGTTACGACTGGGTTTCGTCGCCGCAGAGCGCAGTATTTTGAAGGCACTTGAAGACGAAATCGGCCCGTGGTCAGTCAGCGGCCCGGCGCAGCAGATTGGCTGCGCAGCGCTGGCCGATATCGGCTGGCAAACAGCGATGCGCGCACAACTAACCGATGCCGGTCTGCGCTTGCAGCAACTGCTTGCCAGGCACGCCATCGCATCCCGCGGTACGGCGTTATTTCAATGGTGGCCTGAACCCGACGCAGTGGCCTTTCGCCAGCACTTTGCCGAAGCAGGTATCTGGGTTCGTCTATTTACTGCCGGTGCCGGTGGAATACGACTCGGCTTGCCGCCCGATGAGGCCGCATGGCAGCGTCTGAGTGACGGATTGGCAGGATGGATTTCACGACAGGGCAAGCAATGAAAATCGGATGGATATTAATGGGCTGGTTGGTCATGCAGACAGCCGCCGCAGCAGCAGTAACGGCACGCGATGACGCCGGACATGTCATCACCCTGGCGCAACCAGCGCAGCGCGTCGTGTCGCTGGCACCGCACGCGACCGAATTATTGTTTGCCGCCGGTGCTGCAGAGCGGGTGGTTGGCGTGCTGTCGCACAGTGATTTTCCGGCAGAGGCCAAGCGCCTTCCCGTAGTCGGCGATAGCCGTCAGATCGACATCGAACGGCTGCTGGCCTTGAAGCCGGATTTGCTGGTGGTGTGGTTGCATGGCAGTTCGGCGCGTCAGCTGGAGCAGTTGCAGCAGCTCGGCATTCCGCTGTTTTACAGCGAGCCGCACAAGCTTGACGAGATTCCCGATGCCGTCGTGCGTCTTGGACAATTGCTCGGTACCGACGCGGTGGCGGCAAAGCGCGCGGCGCAATTGCGGCAGACGCTGTCGACATTGACGGCACGCTACGCGGGTCGTCCGACCGTGCGCGTGTTTTATCAGGTCTGGAGCAAACCGCTCTACACGTTAAATGGCCGGCATATTGTCAGCGATGCGATTCGGGTGTGCGGCGGCGAAAATATTTTTGATCGCCTCGCCACGACGGCCCCGATCGTCAATATCGAAGCCGTGCTGCAAGCAAACCCCGAAGCCATCGTCACCGGATCGAATCTGCAGAAGACCGAGACCGGACTCGCGCTATGGCAAGACTACCCGGCACTGCTGGCCGTCAAAAACAACAACCTGTTTGCCATCGACGCCGACTTGCTCAACCGTGCCGGCCCGCGCCTGATCGACGGCACCGCCGCCTTGTGCGAAAAACTCGACAGCGCGCGCAATCACCGGAGCACCACTCCATGAAGTTTCCATTTCAAACACTGATGGTACAAGGCACGACATCGGATGCCGGCAAGACCACCGTGGTCGCTGCGCTCTGCCGCCTGCTGGCGCGCGAGGGCATCAAGGTCGTGCCCTTCAAGCCGCAGAATATGGCGCTCAACAGTGCGGTCACCGCCGATGGCGGCGAGATCGGACGTGCCCAGGCGTTGCAGGCGCAAGCCGCCGGACTGGTACCGCATACCGACATGAACCCGGTATTGCTGAAGCCGTCGAGCGATACCGGTGCGCAGGTCATCATTCACGGCAAGGTGCGCGCCGACATGCATGCGCGCGATTATCACGTCTATAAAACCGTGGCGATGCAAGCGGTGCTGGAATCGTACCGGCGACTCTGCGATCAGTACGAGGTCGTCATCGTCGAGGGTGCCGGCAGTCCGGCCGAGGTGAATTTGCGTGAGCGCGATATTGCCAACATGGGCTTTGCGGAAGCCGTCGATTGCCCGGTGATTCTGGTGGCAGACATTGATCGCGGCGGCGTCTTTGCGCATCTGATCGGCACACTGGCGTGCTTGTCGGAGAGCGAGCGTAACCGCATAGTCGGCTTCGTGATTAACCGTTTCCGCGGTGATGTCGGCCTGCTTGAGCCTGGTCTGGACTGGCTGGAAAAACAGACTGGCAAGCCCGTGCTGGCAGTGCTGCCGTATCTGCAGGGGTTGTTTCTGGATGCCGAAGACGGCATTCAGTCTACGCAGGTCGAAGCGGGACAATTTCGCGTACTGGTGCCGGTATTGCCGCGCATTAGCAACCATACTGACTTTGATGCACTGCGCGCTCATCCCGACGTCGATCTGCAGTTCATACGGGCCGGGCAGACGATTCCACCAGCGGATCTGATCATCTTGCCCGGGAGTAAAAACACCCGTTCTGATCTGGCGTGGCTCAAGGCGCAAGGTTGGCCCGCTGCGCTAGCGCGTCATTTGCGCTACGGCGGCAAAGTAATGGGTATTTGCGGTGGCTTCCAGATGCTGGGCAAGACAATCGCCGATCCCCTCGGGGTGGAAGGAAAGCCCGGATCGGATGACGGCCTGGACCTGCTCGATCTTGATACCGAGCTGCGCAAGGACAAGCGCGTTGAAACTGTTACGGGTAGATGCCAGTTTGCGGATGCGTCTGTGAGCGGTTATGAAATCCATATGGGTGTATCAACCGGCAGCGCCTTAGCCAATCCGGCGTTCGAAATTGAAGGTCATGCAGAAGGTGCCATATCGGCCGACGATCATATTTTGGGAACCTATCTGCATGGCTTCATGGATACTCCTGCAGCATGCCATGCGATATTGGCATGGGCGGGATTGCAGAGCGAAAAGCTGATCAATCTCTGCCAGATAAGAGAAAACAGCCTCGACCGCGTCGCCGATATGGCGTTACCGCTGAAACAAAAAATCGAGCTACTCACTTCTACTTTTTAAGGCTGAATTTGGGGTGTGGGGCACCCGGTAGCTGTCAAGTCATCTGCAAGCGTCCGCGAATCCTTTCAATTACCCCTATCTTTCTGAGGCAGGATTAAAACCGATTTGCATATCTGCCAGCCGACGCATGTCTCGCCACATAACAATGTTCCCTGGCGGTGAATCATTAGCCCTTGCGAGATAAAGGAATGACGGGTTACGCGGGTCCGGAATTCCCATTGCGACGCACCTTATTCAGTTTGTAAATGCAGTAGAACCGACAGACCGGCTACCAACCAGGACGTCTTGTGTCCTGTCCCGATCCGGCTTAGGATTCCTCACGGAGGACAAAATGCAAAATACCATTCGCAGTCTCGTGTACGTCAGCCGTTCAATGCAGCGTATGTCGCTCAACGAACTGAGTAAGTTGTTAATACAAGCGCGCGCATCCAATCAAGCGAACGGGATTTCGGGTGTGCTGCTTCATCACGATGGCTTGTTCTTGCAACTGATGGAAGGTGATCCGGAGGCGATAGATGCGCTGTTTAAAAAAATCATGGTGGATCGTCGCCACGAGGGCGTGTTAATTCTTGTCGATTCGCTGCGGGATCGGCCGCGCATGTTCCCTGACTGGAAAATGGGTTTTTATCATTTCTCATCGATTGAGCGCGTGGTGGGCCCCGGCCTTATGGAAAATGCGACGCATGATATGGACAAAGCGATCCTGTTAATCGATCCAGAGGATCCTGTAACCACCCTTATGGCAACTGTTTGGAACGCTAACCGTCAATATTTCGAACGGTCTCCATCGGCCTGAGATGGCAGACCCTGTTCATCATTCCGGTTTGACATCGCTTGCCCTTGTCGAACAAGGAGTTTTTGTAACGCGTCATGGGGAGGTCAAGTCCAAACCGAGCAGACCGGCAAGGACAAAGGTGACCAGCGTCAATACCAGGAGCAATAGCACGAAGATGGCGGCAACCTTCGCTCCCGCGCGCAGCAGCGCGCGCTTATCCATCTCCTTCTTTCCTTGATCGTAATGCCACTGGATGGCGAAAAACATCCCCGTGCCGAGCACGAGAACTTTGAACGTCACTAAGACTATCGGGATCCATTCCATCATTTTGAGTAGGCCGGGTTATGAATTGACGCTATCTATCGTAAAGAGCATGACCTTAAAATCTTGCTGCAGTTGTTTCATTTTTTGTCCAAGCCATCCGATCAGACACCACTGTGCAGAGGTCAAGTCAGTCCGGATACAGCCAGAGGTTTTTTCTGCCGTGTGCGGCTCGAGCGCGCAGCGTGACGCCTTGCCCGGTGCGAAATGTCGTCTGGCTAATTTGTAAAAGCTGACAATGTAGTCGATGGCGTCATTTTTTGCTCCCTGCCGGTTGATATAAGTGCGTTGCTCAACAGTACCGGAACGGAATTTTTCGCCCTATCAACCAGCGTCTGGCCGGTTGCTCGACCGTCAGGTGCAGGATCGCAGCACCGATCCCGATTGACCGCAGATACAGCGCGAACCCGCTGCCATCAAACTGCATTCGATGCTCCTGCATCAGACGCAGCACGAGCTGATGCAACAGGTACAAGGCAAACGAGATTTCACCGCCGAATACCAGGTAGCGATTGCTTAAACCCGCGGTGATCCAACCGCGCTGGCGCGAAAAAACGACGATCAATCCAGCCGCAAAGGGGGCCAGGCAAACATGGTCGGCCCACTCGCGGGTGATCAGTCCAGCCAGCGGGCTGATTGCGCCGAGCGTGGTCGCTTCCTGAACCGGCGCGACCAGCGGCAAGTTCGTGAAGTGAAGCGCCAGCATCGCCCGGTGCAAGCACGGAGCCAGCCCGAAGCGACAGGCTGCGAACGCCAGTGCCAGCGCGACCAGCGCGGCGCACTCGTAGAGTGTCCATCGCAGGCTTGGTACGGCCGGTCGTGTCGCCTGTTCTCTTGCCCGAAAATCCAAGCCGCAAACCACACCGAGGACGAACTCGCTCATTCGCGCCAACGGAAATCCATATAGCAAACCGGTGCTCGAGAGTTGCTGCCCGCTTGGCGCCCAGCTTGGCAGATCGGTCACCGAAGAGACCTCGACCAGGAGCGCCACCAGCAGGATAGACAGCAGCAGGATGAACAGGACAGCACGCTTTCCTGTCGCCATCAGCAAAGGGAAAATGGCATAAAAAAACAGCTCCGTCGAAATGCTCCACGACGCGTAGTCATAAGAAAAAAAATAGTGGTCCCAGGGAATCCAGGCTTGCAGCAGCGCGGCATTGGCGATCAATACCGGCCAAGAAAATGGTGTAGGCAAGGGCAGCAACAGCAGGCACAGGCACAAACACGCCAGATGCAATGGCCAGATACGGGCCAGGCGCGCGCGGTTCGACGATTTTGTGCTTCACCATGCGAGCAAAGACTGGCCGTCCTGACGGCGCAGCAAACCGTGCTGCAGGGAGGGGATGACTGGCTGGATTTGCATCGGGAGCTGGCGGCCATGTCCGCGTCCGGCAGGCAGCACACCATCGCCAATGCCGGGCACTATATTCAACTCGACCGGCCCGATGTGGTCATCGATGCCATCGCTGAGGTGATGCGTGCGGCGCGCGCGCCACCATCGCGCCCGGCCGGCCGCCACACCAAGTCTGGCGGTGCTGCCAGGATAGAACGACCGGTGAGCGTCCAATAGCCGATCGGGTCACTTTTTTATAACGCCGCACTGTATGGCGAGGATGTTCCGGTCACCCTGTTCCCTTGTCCGTAACTGACATCCATCCTGACGCCACCCTCCGTGCAACCGCGCCACCGGCATTACGGGCTTTTTTGAGATCGGGACATCCTTCATGAAGTCCGCTGAATCTTTTTTGCACCACACCAAACAGTGGGAGAAATCCGGTGAAATCATGTGGATCTGTTCCTGTTCGTCCGATGGCGACTTCATTCCCGATGAATTCAACCTTGCCGAAAAAGCGCTATGGGGTGACACCATTTTTGTCGGGATGTCTTTGAAGGCCATCTTTGGCCGGAGTGTCGACAAAGAGAAGGCGGGTTACCGCCAATGTCTGCAAACGGGCAGGGCCGAGCAGTTCCGCCAGTCGGCGCTCATCAACGGTGTCGAACGGCACTTCAATTTATATCTGACACCCGTCGAGTCGATACCCGCCGGTGCGATGCCCCGCACCTGGGGAAATGCACGCGAGATCACCGGCCTCGTCGAGGCCCGCGCCCGGGTGGCGCTGGTCAATCAGCCCCTGACGGCAGTGCGACTACGTGCCGGTTTGGCGTAGCACAGGCGGCAACTCCGCTATCTGCAGGAGGATCGCCAGGCCATCGTGGCCGACAACGCGCAGCGTGCGGGTAGCCGCAGCGACCCGTTCTAATCCTGGCCGATTCGCAGGGTCGACGGCTGCGGTATCGCAATGAAATGCCGGGCATTCACAACCACTGGCGTACCCCGGAAAATGCATCGGGCCGGCGCGTTACCGTGGCCACAAGGTGATCGCACTGGTTTATGATCAGGCGCTGTCCGGCGGGTTCATCACCAGCACGATGATGGCCGATGCCTGCTGTGCGTTGCCGGCATCGACGATCCGCGCGACGTACGTGCGTGCCCTGGCACCCGGCCTGGCCCGGCAGCACATAATTTTTGCGGTGACGGCGCTGCCGCCATCGTTTTCAGAATCACAGGATGGAGCACAGTACATGCATGAATCGGGACCTGTCGCCGCGCCGGACATCGCCGGCCAGCCTTACCGCGTAGAAGCGCAAAGTATTACCCGGCAGCAGTTTTGCGCGCAGATCGGCCGTCATGCGGTGCGCAGTCTGCACGCCGAGCTGGCCCTGTATCCGAAGCCGGGTCTGGTCTCGCTGGTCGACAATGGCAGCCATGACGACATGACAGCGGCGACCTTCGTGCGCAGCCTGTTCGCGCTGCGCCACTACTTCATCCGCATCACCGAAGCCGGTATGGCCGGTGCGCCATTTGGCACCCTGGAGCGGCTCGGTGTGGCGGCCGAAGCGCGCATGCTCAAGGCCACCGGCGGCATCAATACGCATCGTGGCGCGATCTTTTGTGTCGGCATGCTGTGCGCCGCGATTGGTGCATGCCGATCGCAGCGCATAGCGCTGTCGGCCGACGCGATCCGCGCCACCTTGCTGCGGCAGTGGGGCGCGGCGCTGACCGCACGGACAACGGCGGCTGTCACTCAAACGGACAGCCTGCCATCACACGGCATGCAAGCCGCCGCGCGGCATGCCGCCAGCGGTGCACGGGAAGAAGCTGCACTCGGTTTGCCTTCGGTATTCGAGCTCGCCTTGCCGGCGCTGCAGCGCACGCTCGATGCCGGACGCAGCCTGCATTGTGCGCAGGTCGATGCCTTTTTTTCGCTGATGGCGCACATCAGCGACACCAACGTCTATCACCGCGGCGGGGCTGCCGGTGCCGCAACGGTCAGGCAACTGGCGCAGGATTTTCTGGCGCGTGGCGGCAGCGCCGATCCGCACTGGATCAGTCATGCCATCGCCTGTCACGAGGTATTCGTCCGGCAACGCCTGTCGCCCGGCGGAGCGGCCGATCTGCTGGCCGCCAGTGTTCTGGTACATGTGGTCGTTAGCGATGGCATGCTGCCTTCAGTGGCCTGCGCTCACCGCCTGATGAAGCTCCAGCAATGAGGCAACGTCTGGCCATCCTGTGTCCCGGGCAGGGCGCACAACACCCGCAACTATTCGACTTGGCCGGCACCGATCCGCACGCCGCCAGCCTGCTGGCGCAATGGCCTGTGGCAGCGGCCTGCGGCGTGCCGCTGCCGGTCGCGCTGGCCGATCCGGCGCTGCTGTTTGCGAACCGGATCGCGCAGCCGCTGATCGTGGCGGCGGCACTGGCGATGTGGGAAGCGCTCAAGTCCAGCGTACCGGCACCGGCACTGGTGGCCGGCTACAGCATCGGTGAGCTCAGCGCCTACGGCATCGCAGGTGCCTTGCCGGCCGACGTGCTGATCGGTTTGGCAGCGATCCGCGCGCAGTGCATGGATGCGTGTACTACGCCATCGGCCCGCCAATCGCTGCTGGCTGTCTCCGGCCTGACGGTCGCTGCGCTGCAGCCGGTATTGGCACGTCATCAGTTGGCGGTGGCGATCCAGAATGGCGGGGACAGCCTGATCGTCGGCGGCTTCAGCGCCGACCTGCAGGCGGCCGAAGCCAGCCTGCAGCAACTGGGCGCGCAACTGACGCCTATTCAGGTCGAAGTCGCTTCGCACACGACCCTGATGCAGGACGCGGTCGCGCCGTTTCGCGCGGCACTCGAACAGAGTCCGTTCGCCAGCTTCAAGGCGCCGGTATTGGGCGGGGTCTCGGGTGCGCGGGTGTCGGGCAAAGAGGCAGCCATCACGGTGCTGTCGCGCCAGCTCGCCGAAAAAATCCAGTGGGATCAGTGCATGGATGCCTGCGCCGAAGCCGGCATCACGGTCGCGCTGGAACTCGGTCCCGGCAGCGCGCTGTCGCGCATGCTGCGGGCAAGGCATCCGGCAATTGAATGCCGTTCGGTCGCCGACTTCCGCACGCTGGCAGGTGTTGCCCGATGGCTGGAACGGCAGGGCTCCTGAGGGATTAACGTGCCGGCGACCTAGGCTGATTTCAGCAAGGGCAGGTCGTGGCAAAGACGTTCCGGATGGGTGTAGACGACATGGCCTTTTCCGCGCACGAAGCCGACTAATGTGAGCCCGACCTCGTCGGCCAGCCGCATCGCCAGCGCGGTCGGTGCCGACACGGCAGCGAGCAATCCGATACCGGCCATCGCGGCCTTCTGCACCATTTCATAGCTGGCGCGGCTGGTGATCAGCGCTGCACCGCTGGAAAAGTCGGTGCCGCGCGAGGTCAGCGCACCGACGAGCTTGTCGAGTGCATTGTGGCGTCCGACATCTTCGCGCACGACCGGTACTTGGCCATCGGCAGCCAGCCAGCCGGCGGCATGCGTCGATCCGCACGCCTGTTGCAGCACTTGCTGCTGCTCCATCGCGCTGAAGGCTTGATACAGTCGCGTGGCATCGATGCGCACAGCGCTGCCGACGCGCGGCGGCGTGCGCAGCACTTGCGCCAGCGTCTCGGCACCACACAAGCCGCAACCGGTGCGCCCGCTCATGTTGCGCCGGTGGTCTTTCATCGCGGCGAAGCATTCGCCTGAAATCCGCATCGCAATGCGGATGCCGCCGGCCTGCGCCAGCACTTCGCATTCGTACAGGTCGGATGGATGCCGGATCAAGCCTTCGCTGAGGCTGAAGCCCAGCGCGAAATCGTCGAGGTCGGTCGGTGACGCCAGCATCACCGCATGGGAGATACCGTTGTACTCGAGCGCGACCGGGACTTCTTCGGCCAGCATATCGAGGGCGCGCACTTCGCTGTTGCCGCGCCATGTCGAAACCATCGCCGGACTGAGCGGCGGATGGTGTGGTTCGTCAACAAGATGGAGGTCGGCATCACTCATGACACGGCCTGCCGTGATGGCAGCGCCATGTTGAGTGACAGGAAGGTGGCGGGAGAGCGTGGGAGTCGAACCCACCTGGGATTGCTGGCAACCCCACCCGGATTTGAAGTCCGGTCGTTCCACCAGGAAGCGCAGCTCTCCCAGTAATGATGTCCTGCAGGATGGCCAGACTGTTGCTCATCCACGGAGGTAGTACTTAACGTCGGAGACATTATACGGAGCTTTCATTGTTGCCACATGGCGTGCTGGCGGATCAGATGCCGGTCATGAATACGGCGCGTATAACCGACCCGATTGAAGAATTCGAGGATCTCGACGGCCAGCTTGCGGCCGGTGCCGATGCGGTCCCGGAACAACGCCACCGAGGCGTCGCCGTCGGTCTCGGCCAGCGTCTGCACATGCGCGGCAAGGCGGCGCACGGCGCCGTCGAGAAAGTAATGATCATGCGCGACTCGGTAGGTGAAGCCGAGCCGCGCGGCCTTGCCGAGCAAGCGGCGCAGTAGCTCTTCATCCTTGCCCAGCGCTACCGCGAGCGGTCGCACCCGCGGTGGCTGGAAAGCCGGTTCGGCCAGCAGCGGAACAACCTTCAGCCAGAGCGCTTGCTCGTCATCGGAAAACGCCACCGTGTGCGATGGCAGCGCAATAAACACATGGCTGATCGCGACGATGTGTTGGTCCTGCAGCAGTGCACGCAGCAGTTCGCGAAACACCGCCGGCGGCAAAGTGGGCAGTGCGATCCGGCGCAAGCGTTCGCGCTCGACGCCGACATAATCGGGTTCGCGCGCATGCAGCGTCGCCAGCGTTGTCAGTACCGCTTGCTGCAATTGCTGCCAGCGATCAGCGGCAAACGCATGGTGTCCGGTGTCGGTGCTGACAGCCACCGCACCGAGCTGCGTCAGCAGCGACTGCACGAACGGTACGGACAGGTTGCGATTGGCGGCAAATATATCGACATCGAGTCCGCTTGCATCCAGCACCAGCGTGCGTCGCAAGGCATCGATGGCCAGCGGTTCGCGTTGCGCTGCCAGCAACGCCAGTCGGGTTGCGGAGCGCTTGCCGCGCACCGGCACGCAAGCATCCAGCACCATACCGCCACCGATGGTTTGCTGAGCGCTGGCGTCGCGCAATACGATGCGGTCGCCATGGCAGATATGCAGCGGCACATCGAGCGCGAGTTCGGCCAGCATGCCCGACGCGGGCAAGAGCACATCGCCTTGCAGCAGCGCGATGCGCGCCGTCGTGTGGGCCGCGCCGACATGCACATGGACTGCGCTCCAGTGCCGCAGCGGCTTGCTGTCGGCCAGCAGCGCCAGATCGACGACCAGGCGTTCGCTCAGGTGCGTGATGGTGTCGGCCACGATCCAGTCGCCGCGATGCAGCGCACTACGTTCCAGCCCGACCAGGTTCAGCGACACACGCTGACCGGCGCCGCACTGTTCGACTGTCCGGTTCATCGCATGCATGCCGCGCACCCGTGCCGACAGCATCGGTCGATCACATTGGGAAGGCAGCACGTTGACGGTATCGCCGACCCGCAGCGAGCCGGCGTAGACGGTGCCGGTGACGATGGTGCCGCGACCATCGAGCGAAAAACAGCGATCCAGCGCCAGCCGGAATTGCCCGCCCTGTACTTCGGCGCTGACGTCCGCTGGGGGATGATCGTCATGCCAGCGACGCGCGACATCAGCCAGACATTGCTGCAGCGCCGGCACGCCGTCACCGCTGAGCGTGCTGACCGGGAACACCGGCGCATCGTTCAAAAAAGTACTGGCGAGCAGATGCTGCAACTCGCCGGTCACTTGCGCGACCCGTGCCTGCGGCACCAGATCAGTCTTGGTCAGCACCACCGCGCCGTGCTGCATCCCGAGCAATTGCAGGATGTGCAGATGCTCGCGGGTTTGCGGCATCACGCCGTCATCGGCGGCGATCACCAGCAGCGCGTAGCTGATGCCGGTAGCACCGGCCAGCATCGTGTGAATGAAGCGTTCATGACCGGGCATGTCAACAAATCCCAGCCGCGCACCGGCCGGATCAGCCGCATCGACCGGCTGATACGCATAGCCGAGTTCGATCGTGATACCGCGACTTTTTTCTTCGGCCAGACGGTCGGTGTCGACCCCCGTCAGTGCCCGCACCAGCGAGGTCTTGCCATGGTCGATGTGACCTGCGGTGCCAATAATCATGCGGCTGTCGTCAGCTGCGTGAGCACGCCCAACTGGGCCAGAAAGCCGCTTTCGTTTTCGAGCGTGCGCAAGTCCAGCCAGATCGCGCCATCCTTGATGCGACCGATGACCGGTGTCGGCAATTGCCGCAAGACTTCTTCGAGCGCCTGCACGGTGCGCCCGCTGCGCTTGCCCAGCGGCGCGATGACCAGCGCCCAGCTGTCGAGCCGTTCGACCGGCAACGAGCCGCTGCCGATCTGGCTTTGCGCCGGATGCAGCGTGACGTCGGCCACTGCACGCAGCGCCGTTTGCACCGACGCCAGCACGCGTTCGCCGACCTGGCGGATGTCGGCTTGCGGCCGGCTCAGCAAGCGCAGTACCGGCAAGTGCCGGGCCAGTTCCTGCGGATCGTCGAGGTGGTCGCGATAAGTGCGCAGTACGCCTTCGAGTGCGCCCAGGATCAGCTTGTCGCAGCGCAGCGCGCGCTTGAGCGGATGGCGCCGGATCTTCGCGATCAAGTCCTTGTTGCCGGTGATGATGCCGCTTTGCGGACCGCCCAGCAGCTTGTCACCGGAGAAGGTGACGACATCGGCACCGGCCTTCATCGCTTCCTGTGGCAGCGGTTCATGCGGCAGGCCGTAGCGTTCGAACGGCACTAGCGCACCACTACCCAGATCGACCATCAGCGGGATGCCGTGGGCACGCGCGAGCGTGGCCAGATCGGCTTCGGACGGGCTGGCGGTAAAGCCGACGACTTCAAAATTGGATGTATGGATACGCGCAATCAAGCCGGTCTGGTCCGACAGCGCGTTCTCGTAATCGTGCAGATGCGTGCGGTTGGTGGTGCCGACCTCGACCAGCTTGCAACCGGCTGCCTGCATGATGTCGGGGATGCGGAACGAGCCGCCGATCTCGACCAGTTCGCCGCGCGACACCGGCACTTCCTTGCCCTTGGCCAGCGCGCCCAGCACCAGCAGCACGGCGGCGGCGTTGTTGTTGACGATGGTGGCCGCTTCGGCACCGGTCAGTTCGCACAGCAAGCCTTCGGTGATGTCATCACGATCGCCGCGACCGCCTTTGGCGAGATCGTATTCGATCGTCACCGCTGAGCGCGCCGCCAGCACCATCGCCGTGATGGCTGCTTCCGGCAACTGGCTGCGACCGAGATTGGTGTGGATCACGGTGCCGGTCAGGTTGAAGACCGTACGCAGGTTGGAGCGCAGGTCGGTGGCCAGTTTGTGCGCGATTGCGCGGTGCAGCTGGTCGAGCGTGAACAGCTCGCCGGGAGACGCGACCAGCCGCTGGCGCGTGGTCGTCAGCGCCGACTGGATCGCCCGCTTGACCAGCGTGCGGCCGTGCTGTTGCGCGGCTTGTTGGGCCGACGCGCTGCCCATCAGGCGGTCGACCGACGGCAAGGTTTTCAGCGTCAGGGCGGCTTCGGGTAAGGAGTCACCCGCAGCGGGCGAAACCGAATGCTCATTCATGGCGTGCCTTGTCAGTGATCGGTAGCGTTCGCGAGCAGGGCGGTGTCGTCCTGTTCGTCCGGTGCCACGCCCGGAGAAAACAGCAGGTTTGGACCGCTGCGCAAATAGCCGGCTTCGTCGACCAGCATATCCAGCGCCAGCGTCGCGAGGTCGTCGGCGGTGGCTTCCATCATCGGCACTTTTTCACGGCTGAAAATCTTCAGATAGCTGTGGCAGGTGTCGCAGGCTTCGGCCCGCGCGAAGGCGATCTTGCGCGACGGCGCGGCATTGTCTTCGGCACCGGTCAGGCTGTAATAGGCAATGCCCTTGGTCGATTCGCACGACGAGCAGGTCACGCGCACCATGTGCCACTGGGTACTGCACAGCGAGCAATGCAGGTAGCGCAGATTCGATTGCGCCGCGCCGATTTCGACCACGCTGGCAACCGGTCGCGCCGCGCAGACCGGGCACACCGAGGAGCTGCCGACATGACCCAGTTCGTCTTCGGTCAGCGTTGCGGCCTGACGCATCCACCACACTTGCAAGGCCGCGCCTATCAGCGGTGCGAGCAGCGCGTGACGCACCGGATCATCACCGGCAATACCGCCATCGAGGACGGCATCGGCCAGCGCTTCGCGGCTATCGCTGTCCATCGCGGTCAGTGTCGCGGCGGCGTCGGCGAAGCCGGTGACGTCATGGCTGATCAGGTGGCTGATGATGGCGTCGAGGTCTTTCTGCCATTCGTGGTTGCGGGCAACGGACTGCCACGACAGCGGCGGCATGCCGTGCAGGCGCGATTGCGCCAGCGCGGCTGCATCGACCGGCGTCGCGCTTTGCAGCGGCAAGGCGGCGTGCTGCGCTTGTGCCAGTTGTCCCATCACGGCGAGGAACGGGCCCATCGCGTGGTTCTGGGCGAGCTGATGAAAGCGGCGCGCGCGCGCATCGAACAACGACGCATCGACCGGCAGCGCCACTTGGGGAAACGGATCTACCTGGCCGATTTCGCCAGGTCCGAGAATTTTGGTAGCCATAGGTACTTCAGTATTTAGGGACAACGGTTGGACTGCGGAACAGCATTGAAAAAAGCCCGGCGCGTCAGCTTCGACACGCCGGGGTAAAACTGTTTTAGTGCGGTGCTTCGGCGACTTTTTCCTGCGTCATTTCGCGATACCACTCCGGGTGATGGTGCTTGGCCCAGGCGGCATCGACATTACCCCGGGTCATCGCACGCAAGGTGCCCTTGACCCAGATGGCGGCGTACACATGGACGATCAGCGAGACGATGCCAATGAATGCCGCCAGCATGTGGATGACAGCGCCCCAGCGCACGACACCGATCGGAAAGTAGCCGGCAAACCAGGCGCGCCAGATCACGATGCCGGAGACCAGCAGGAAGCCGACGCTCCACACCATGCTCCAGAACATCAGCTTCTGACCGGCGTTGTACTTGCCGATCGGGAGCTTGTCCGGACCGTCACCGTTGTTGATGACTTCGTCGATGCGCTTGAGCCATTCGATATCGACTGCCTTGAACCGGTTGTCTTTCCAGACCCGTAACGACAGGCCGACAAAGGTCAGGGACAGCACGATGCCGATAAACGGATGCAGGATGCGGGCCCAGACCGGGCCGCCCAGGACACTCGACAGGAAGAAGTACGACGGATGAAAAAACGCCAGTCCCGACAGCGACAGCACGATGAAACACATCGCGACGATCCAGTGATTGACCCGGTCCGACGTGGCATAGCGGTGGATGTACTTGACCATGATTAGCGCTCTTCCTTTTCCTCGGCCGGTTCCGCATGCACTTCTTTCGGACCGCGACTGATGTAATGGAAGAAGCCACCAAGGATGGCCAGGCCAATTCCCAGCGACATGAACGGCTTGGTCACACCCTTCCACACCGACACCAGCGGACTGATGGTCGGATTGGTTGGCAGGTTGTGATATAGCCCTGGCTTGTCGGCGTGATGCAGCACATACATCACGTGCGTGCCACCGACACCGGCCGGGTTGTACAGGCCGGCGTTGTCATAGCCACGCTCTTTCAGGTCGACGACACGCTCTTCGGCTTGCGTGATCATCGCTTCCTTGGTGCCGAACATGATCGAGCCGGTCGGGCAGGCTTTGACGCAGGCCGGTTCCTGGCCGACGGCCACGCGATCCGAGCACAACGAACACTTGTAAGCCTTGTCGTCGATCTTGGAAATACGGGGCACGTCGAACGGGCAACCGGCGATGCAGTAACCACAGCCGATGCACAGGTCTTGATTGAAGTCGACGATACCGTTGGCGTACTGCACGATGGCGCCGGGTGCCGGGCAGGCTTTCAGGCAGCCCGGATCTTCGCAATGCATGCAGCCATCCTTGCGGATGAGCCACTCGAGCTTGCCGGCTTCCTCGACTTCCGAGAACCGCATGACGGTCCACGAACTGCCGGTCAGGTCGCGCGGATTGTCGTAGACGCCGGAGTTGTCACCGACCTCGTCACGCAGGTCGTTCCATTCCATGCACGCCGATTGGCAGGCCTTGCAGCCGATGCACTTGGAGACGTCGATCAGCTTGGCCAGCGGCACCGTCGCCGAGCGGGTGGATGCCGGCGTCGTCGTGGTGGCCGATTTTCTTACTATGTCTGAAGTCATCATGGGAGCTCCTAAGCTTTCTCGACGTCGACCAGGAACGCCTTGAATTCCGGCGTCTGGGTATTGGCATCACCGACACTCGGCGTGAGCACGTTCATGATGTAACCGTTCTTGGTCTGTCCCTTGAAACCCCAGTGGTTCGGAATCCCGACCGTGTGGGTTTCTTTGCCGTCGATCATCAGGGCGCGCAGACGCTTGGTCACGACGGCCTTCGCAATGAGTTCACCACGTTTGGAACGGACCTTGATACGGTCACCGTTGACGATGCCCTTGAGCGCCGCGAGCTTGTCGCCAATCTCGACGAACTGTTCCGGCTGCAGCACGGCATTGATGCGCTGATGCTTGGTCCAGGTCGCGAAGTGCTCGGTGAGGCGATAGGTCGTCGCCACATACGGAAACTCCTTGTTGCTGCCGAGCTGTTCACGATCGCCCTTGAACACCCGTGCTGCCGGGTTGTTCAGTGCGACCGGATTGTTCGGCCAGAACAGGTTTTTATCCATCGGTGACTCGAACGGCTCGTAGTGCTCCGGGAACGGACCTTCGGCCATCTTGTCGATCGCAAAGAAGCGCGCCACGCCTTCGGAGTTCATGATGAACGGACCGACGTGTTCTTCTGGCGCTGCATCGGCACGCATGTCGGGTACATCGACACCGGTCCACTTGCTGCCTTTCCACTCGACCAGCTTGCGCTTGCTATCCCAGGCCTTGCCTTCGGGATTCGCTGACGCCCGGTTGTACAGAATCCGGCGATTGGCCGGCCAGGCCCAGGCCCAGTTCGGCGTATTGCCCATACCCGTGTCGGTATTGTCGCGACGCGCCATCTGATTGCCTGCCTGCGTCCAGCAGCCGGAAAAAATCCAGGTGCCGCACGCCGTCGTGCCATCGTCACGCAATTGCGCAAACCCGGCCAGCTGCTCGCCGGCTTTGGCGATGACCTTGGTCGGGTCTTTCGGATCGAACACATCCGCCAAGGCTCGGCCGTTGAATTCCTTGGCCATCTCTTCGGACGTTGGCACCATCGGATCACGATGATTCCAGGTCAGATCACGGATGGCATCCGGGAAGGCGCCGCCATCCTTCTGGTACAGCGCGCGAATTTTCTGGAACAGCGTGGCGATGATTTCGAGATCGCCCATCGCTTCGCCCGGTGACTCCGAACCTTTCCAGTGCCATTGCAAGACCCGGCTGGAACTGACCAGCGAACCATCTTCTTCGGCAAACAAGCTGCACGGCAGCCGGTACACGGCGGTCTGGATGGCGGCGGAATCGACCGGATTGAATTCGCCGTAGTTCTTCCAGAATTCCGAGGTTTCGGTTGCCAGCGGATCGATCACCACCATGAACTTCAGCTTCGACAGTGCGGTATTGATCTTGGCCTTGTTCGGGAACGAAGCCAGCGGGTTAAAGCCCTGAACAATGTAGCCGTTCATCTTGCCCTGGAACATGTTGTCGAACACCCGCATGATGTCGTGGTCCATGTCGACCTTGGGCAGGTAATCGAAGGCCCAGTTGTTTTTCTTGGTCGCGGCATTGCCGTACCAGGCTTTCATCAGGCTGACGTGGAATTTCTCGTAGTTCTGCCAGTAGCTCATCTGACCCGGACGCAGCGGCTTCACCGCCCGCTTGTCGATGTAGGCGCGGTAGTCGGTTTCCTTGTCGCCGGGCAGACTCATGTAGCCCGGCAGCAGTGTCGACAGCAAGCCCAGATCCGTTAGGCCCTGGATGTTCGAGTGACCACGCAGCGCATTCATGCCACCGCCCGCCAGGCCGATATTGCCCAGCAACAGCTGCACCATCGCACCGGCCCGGATCATCTGCGCACCCTGGCTGTGATGGGTCCAGCCGAGCGCGTACAGAATCGTCATCACGCGACTGGTGGTCGAGGTGGTGGCGATCTGCTCGCAGACATTGAGGAACGCGTCTTTCGGCGTACCGCAAATCCGCTCGACCAGCTCCGGCGTGTAGCGGCTGTAATGGACCTTCATCAAATTGAAGACACAGCGCGGATCTTGCAGCGTCGGATCGGTCTTGACGAAACCGTCTTCGCCTTTTTCGTAGCCCCAGCTGGTTTTGTCGTACTTGCGCTTGTCCAGGTCATAGCCGGTGAACAAGCCATCCTTGAGGCCAAAGCTCGCATTGACGATGAAGCTCGCGTCGGTGTAATTCCTGACGTATTCGGCCTGGTATTTTTTATTTGTGATCAGGTAGTTCATCAGACCACCGAGGAACGCAATATCGGTTCCTGCGCGCAACGGCGCATACGTGTCGGCGACGGCGGCCGAACGCGTAAAGCGCGGATCGACCACGATCAGCTTTGCCTTGTTGTGGGCCTTGGCTTCGATCACCCATTTGAAACCGCATGGATGGGCTTCAGCTGGGTTGCCACCCATGACCAGTACCATGTCTGCATTCTTGATATCGACCCAATGATTTGTCATCGCGCCACGTCCAAACGTCGGGGCAAGACCTGCCACCGTCGGTGCGTGTCAAACGCGGGCCTGATTATCAATGGCGATGATGCCCAGCGAACGGACGAATTTCTGCGTCAGGTAGCCGGTTTCATTGGATGCTGCCGAGGCGGCCAGCATGCCGGTCGACAACCAGCGATTGACGGTCGCGCCATCCGCATTCCTGGCAATGAAATTGGCATCGCGGTCGTCCTTCATCAGCTTGGCGACTTCGTCGAATGCCTGGTCCCAGCCTATCGGTTCCCATTTGTCGGAACCCGGGCGACGTACTTCCGGATGCTTCAGACGGGTCGGGCTGTGGATCATGTCCAGCAGCGCCGCACCCTTCGGGCACAACGTACCGCG